>CAZLWS010000150.1:1202-6877 GCA_964563205.1 uncultured Propionibacteriaceae bacterium
CCGGGGGCGCTGGAGTCGATGGGGTCGGCCTTCCGTCCCGGGGGCTGAACGCTGCTCCTGCCCACAGCCCTCGCTGCTCCGGGGGCTCGTTGGACCCGAGGCGCCACACGACCCAGCCGCTGGCCAGCCCGGTTCGGCTGGCCAGCACCTCCCCCGGTCGGCTACTCGACGACGAGCAGCAGGTCGCCGCCCTCAACCGCTTGGGCGTGGCCGATGGCGAGCCGCTTCACGGTGCCCGCGACGCTGGTGGTGATCGCGGCCTCCATCTTCATGGCCTCGATGGTGGCGACCTGCTGGCCCGCCTCCACGGCGTCTCCGGCCTCGACCACCAGGGTCACCACGCCGGCGAACGGCGCCGGGATCTGGCCCGACACGTTCGGATCAGCCCGCTCGGCCAGCGCCACGGTCGACTTCACGTCACGGTCGCGGATCGACACCGTCCGCATCTGGCCGTTCACCGAGCACACCACCTGCCGCATGCCCCGGTCGTCCGGCTCGCCAATGGCCGAGATGCTCAGCAGCAGCTTCTTGCCCCGCTCCAGCTCGACTTCGACCTCCTCGTCGGGACGCAATCCGTAGAGGAACTCGTTGGTCTCCAGCACGGTGAGTTCGGAGAAGTCGGCCACCGCCTCTTCGTAGTCGCGGGTCGGGCCGGGGAACAGCAGCCGGTTCAGCGTCTGCCGCGGGTTCGCGGCCAGTGCGGCCTCGTCTTCGTCCGACAGTTCGGTCTCGACCGGACGGGTCACCCGTCCCTTCAAGGCCTTGCTGCGGAACGGCTCCGGCCAGCCACCGGGCGGGTCCCCCAGGTCGCCGTTGAGGAAGCCGATCACCGACTCGGGAATGTCGTAGGCGCCAGGGTTCGCCTCGAAGTCAGCCGGGTCAGCTTTGCGTCCCACGAGGGCGAGCGCCAGGTCACCCACCACCTTCGACGACGGCGTCACCTTCACGATGTTGCCCAGGATGCGGTTCGAGGCGGCGTACATGTCCTCGATCGCCTCGAAGCGGTCACCCAACCCGAGCGCGATGGCCTGCTGCCGCAGGTTCGACAACTGCCCGCCAGGAATCTCGTGGTAGTACACCCGTCCGGTCGGGCCGGGCAGGCCAGACTCGAACGCCGCGTAGACCTTGCGCATCGCCTCGAAGTACGGCTCGAGCTTCGTCACCGCGTCCAGCGACAGCCCGGTGTCACGCTCGGTCCCCTCCAAGGCGGCGACCAGCGCCGACATCGACACCTGCGAGGTGGTGCCGGCCATCGCCGCCGAAGCCACGTCCACCGCGTCCACCCCGGCGTCGATCGCGGCCAGCAACGTCCCGAGCTGGCCCCCGGCCGTGTCGTGGGTGTGCAGATGGACGGGCAGGTCGAACCGGCTGCGCAGGGCGGTGACCAGCTTGGCCGCCGCCGGTGCCCGCAGCAGTCCGGCCATGTCCTTGATCGCCAGGATGTGCGCCCCCGCGGCCACCAGTTGCTCGGCCAGGTGAAGGTAGTAGTCAAGGGTGTACAGGGTCTCGCCGGGCGAGGTCATGTTGCCCGTGTAGCACAGGGCCGCCTCGGCGACCGCCACGTCGGTCTCAAGGACCGCTTCGATGGCCGGCCGGATCTGGTCGACGTTGTTCAACGCGTCGAAGATGCGGAAGATGTCCAAGCCGGAACGGGCCGCCTCGGCTACGAACGTCCGGGTCACGGCGAGCGGGTAGGGGGTGTACCCGACCGTGTTGCGGCCGCGGAGCAGCATTTGCAGCGGCACGTTCGGCATCGCTTCGTGCAGTTCGTCGAGCCGGGCCCAGGGGTCTTCCTTGAGGAACCGCAGCGCCACGTCGAACGTGGCGCCGCCCCAGGCCTCGACGCTGAGCAGACCGGGCAACAGCCGGGCCACGAACGGCGCCACCTCGACCAGGTCCCGGGTGCGCACCCGAGTGGCCAGCAACGACTGGTGCGCGTCCCGGAAGGTGGTGTCGGTGACCGCCACCGCCGTCTGAGCACGCAATTCGGCGGCAAACCCGACCGGGCCGAGCGCGAGCAGCCGCTGCCGTGACCCGGCGGGGGGTGGAACGTCGCGGTCGACGGCGGGCAGCTTGTCGCGCGGGACCAGCGAGGTGATGCGCTCGCCGTTGGGCCGGTTGACCGTCACCCCGGCGAGGTAGTTGAGCAGCTTGGTGCCCCGGTCGGCCGGCAGCCGGTGGTGCAGCAGATAGGGTCGCTCGTCGATGAACGAGGTGGTGACGTGCCCGCTGAGGAAGTCCGGGTCCGAGATGACGGCCTCGAGGAACGGGATGTTCGTCGACACCCCGCGAATCCGGAACTCGGTGAGCGCGCGGTACGCGCGCCGGGCCGCCGACTGCAGATCGCGTCCCCGGCACGTCAGCTTGGTCAGCATCGAGTCGAAGTGGGCGCCCACCTCGGATCCGGAATAGACGACACCGCCGTCCAGCCTGACGCCGGCGCCGCCGGGGGTCCGGTAGACCGAGATCCGGCCCGTGTCCGGCCGGAAGCCATTGGACGGATCCTCGGTGGTGACCCGGCACTGCAAGGCCGCCCCCCGGACGTGGATGTCCGGTTGCCGCAGGCCGACCTGCTCGAGGGTCTCGCCTGCCGCGATCCGGATCTGGGAGGACACCAGGTCGACGTCGGTGACCTCCTCGGTGACGGTGTGCTCCACCTGAATGCGTGGGTTCATCTCGATGAAGACGTAGCGGCCGTCCTCACCGAGCAGGAATTCGACGGTGCCGGCGTTGACGTAGTTGATGTGACGGGCGAATCGGACGGCGTCCGCGCACATCCGCTCCCGCAGGGCGGGATCCAGGTTGGGCGCCGGGGCGACCTCGACGACCTTCTGGTGCCGCCGCTGCACCGAGCAGTCCCGCTCGAAGAGGTGGACGACCTGCCCGGTGGCGTCGCCCAGCACCTGCACCTCGATGTGGCGGGGCCGAATCACCGCCTCCTCCAGGTACATCCGGGAATCGCCGAACGCCGCATCGGCCTCCCGCATCGCCTCGGCCAGCGCGGCCCGCAGCTTGTCAGGCTCGTCGACGCGCCGCATGCCCCGTCCGCCACCGCCGCTGACCGCCTTGACGAAGACCGGGAAGGTGGCCGTAGCCGCGGCCGCCACCAGCGTCTCGACGTCGTCGCTGGGTTCGGACCCGCTCAGCGTCGGGAGCCCGGCCTCGCGAGCCGCCGCGATGGCGCGCGCCTTGTTGCCGGTGAGTTCCAGCACCTCGTGACGCGGCCCGATGAAGGCGATCCCGGCCGTCTCGCAGGCTTGGGCGAGATCCGGGTTCTCGGACAGGAAGCCGTAGCCGGGGTAGATGGCGTCGGCTCCCGCGCTCTGCGCCGCAGCCACGATGCCGTCGATATCGAGGTAGGCGCGAACGGGATGCCCCTTCTCGCCGATCTGGTACGACTCGTCCGCCTTCAGGCGGTATTCCGCGTGCCTGTCCTCGAACGGGAACACTGCAACGGTCCCCACCCCCAGTTCGGTGGCGGCCCGGAAGGCGCGGACGGCGATTTCGCCACGATTGGCGACCAGGATCTTGCGGAACACGGGGTCCTCCTCGGCTGAGTGCAGGTCAATCTAGCCGCCAGAACCCGATCTGGGCAGGGCCAGACGCCGGGCACGGGCCACCATGAAACAAATCTGCCCCCAGACGGCCCGCTGGGAAGCTCTTGGCACAAATCAGGCCCGTCTGGAGCAGGCTTTTGTTCACGAAGCGCCGACGAGGTCGCCCACCTCGGAAGCCTTGGCGTGTCCGAGGCGGCGGCCGGCCGCCAGCGCGGGCTTGATCCGGGTGGCATCGACCACGTCAAGCCCGATGGCCCGCCGCGCCGGGCCATCGGGCGCGATGAGAACCACGCGGGCTCCGGTGGCGAGCCGGGCAGCTTGCGCGCCGGGACGCCGGTGCGCCCGCAGCGAACCGGTGAGCGGCGTGATCGCCACGACGGCCTCGCAGCCCTCGGCCACGTCCAGGTTCGCCGGTGACCGCAGCCCCCCATCGAAGTGCGGACGGTCATCGATCAGCACCGGGGGAAAGACCCCCGGGATCGCGCAACTGGCCGCCACCGCGCGCGCGAGCGGCACCTGGGTAGCGGCCGTGAAGTAGGCCGGACGACCACTGCGGGCGTCCGTGGCGACGACCACCAGACCAGCAGGCCACGCCTGGCCCACCAGGCCGCTGCCGATCCGGTCCACCCACTGCTCGGCGGCCTCGCTCGACCAGCCGGCTCCCGTCGCCCCTCGCCCCAACCACAGCAGCGCGTGACGACGGCTCGGCCAGAGCTGGGCCGCGAGCAGCCTGGCCAGGGCGGTGGCCGACAGCCGGCCCTCCAACGTGAGCGAACTGAGCCGCTCGACGATCTCGGACGGGCTCCGGCCCAGCGCGAGGTGGGCGCCGACCAGAGCGCCAGCCGATGTCCCGACGACAAGCTCAGCAGCGCCGAGATCCACCCCTGCTTCGGCCAGGCCGGTCAACACCCCCAGCTGCCAGGCGGCCCCGCTGAGCCCGCCACTGCCCAGGCACAGGGCGGTCGTGGGCTGGGGCATGCCCCTATTGTCGCTCGCCGCGGTCTCGCACGCCGCGGTCTCCCGGCCCCACTCACCCCGGCCCCACTCACCCCGGCCCCACTCACCCCGGCCCCACTCTCCCCAGCCCGCTCACCCCGGCCCCGGTCTCCCAGCCCGACCTCCCAGTCCCGCTCTCCCAGCCCCGCTCTCCCAGCCCCGCTCTCCCAGCCGCTCTCCCCAGGTCCGGCGCCCCCGGCGCCCTGGGTTGCCTGCACCCTGGGTCGCTAGTGAATGCTTGGCTGCGGGTGAAGGAATTCTTGGGGCATTCTCACCCGGGGTCCGGGGTGTCCATACCCGTCCGATGAGAGACTCAGGCCGTGCCAAGCCATCGCCCCCGGGCTGAGACTCGTCGATTGTCCTTGGTTGTCCTTTTCTCGCTGGCATGGTTGGCCGGTTGCGCGGTCACCCCTCCGGCGGCCTCGCAGGCGACCTCGCCGGCGACACCGTCGCCCGTCAGCACCGCGACCCCCACACCGAGCCCGACGAAGCCGGCCGGCCCCAGGCTGCCGACGGCCGAGGACGCCCTCGACGTCGGCAGCTTCGACAACGTCCACTTCGCCAGCCCGACCGGACGCATCTGGTGCGCGATGAGCGCGGACTGGACGCTGTGCCACTTCCCGAAGGGGATGAACATGGCCAAGGTGCCGAAGCCCTCGTCGGTCTGCCCGGGGAGCGGCCTGGACGTCACCGGCGTGTCTGTCGGGACCACCGCCGAATACTTCTGCAGCGGCGGCACCGAAGCCCTGCCCCAGACCAACGGGCTCAACGTCGACTGGTGGAAGTCAACCGGGTTCGGGTCGGTGAAGTACGACGGGCAGAAGCTGGCGATCTTGCCGTACGGCAAGAAGCTGCTTGACTCCCCGTTTGTCTGTGAGAGCGCCGAGGCCGGCATCAGTTGCGGGAATGTCGACTCACGCAAGGGGTTCCGGGTCTCTTCCAAAGGCGTCGAGTTCCTGAAGAAGTAGGCGCTCGGGGCGGCTGCCCCCGGCGAGCGCGCATGCCGGCGGTAGCGGCACCCCGCGCGCAGGGTCGCTGTGGTCGGCGGCCGCCGGTGGAAGGCCGCTGGCCCGCCTGGTGGTCTGGATAGGGTGGGCGTCATGTCCGTCCCGGTCTCCAGCG
>CAZLWS010000151.1:0-6875 GCA_964563205.1 uncultured Propionibacteriaceae bacterium
AGGTGGACGGCGGCGCGGGCGTCCTGCACATCGTGAAGAACTACACCGGCGACGTCCTCAACTTCGAGACCGCCGCCGAACTGGCCGACATGGAAGGCATCACCGTCAAGGCGATCGTGGTCAACGACGACGTCGCGGTCGAGGATTCCACCTGGACGGCCGGACGCCGCGGCGTCGCCGGCACCGTGCTGGTCGAGAAAATCGCCGGCGCGGCCGCCCAGCGCGGCGACGACCTCGACGGCGTCCTGGCGATCGCCGAGAAGGTGAACAGCCAAGTGCGGTCGATGGGCGTCGCGCTCACCGCCTGCACCGTGCCGCACGCCGGCAAGCCCTCCTTCGACCTGCCCGAGGACGAGATCGAGATCGGCGTCGGCATCCACGGCGAGCCCGGACGCCACCGCATCCCGCTGGAATCCGCCGACGCCATCACCGACCGGCTGGTCGACGCGATCCTGGCCGACCGGGAGTGGTCGGGCAAGGTGCTGCTCTTCGTCAACGGCATGGGCGGCACCCCGGAGGCCGAGCTGTACATCGTCTACAACCACGCCCGTCAGCGCCTGGAGGCGGCCGGGCTGGAAGTGACCCGCTCGCTGGTCGGCAACTACATCACCTCGCTGGAGATGCAGGGCTGCTCGATCACCGTGCTGCAGCTGGACGACGAGCTCACCGAGCTCTACGACGCGCCGGTGCACACTGTCGCGCTGCGTCGTGGTGTTTGACGGGCGCGGTGTGTGAGGATGACCGCGTGAGCGACACACTGACAACTGCTTGGGCGCTGGCGTGGATACGCGGCGCCCAAGCCGTCCTTGCTGAGAATCGAATGCTGCTGATCGAGCTCGACCGCCAGATCGGCGACGGCGACCACGGCGCCAACATGGACAAGGGCTTCACCGCCGCGGTGGCGAAGCTGGAGGCCGGCGCCGAGACCGTTCAGGACGTCCTGAAGGTCGTCGCGCAGACCCTGATGTCGACCGTCGGGGGAGCGGCCGGCCCGCTCTACGGGACGGCCTTCCTGCGGGCGTCCAAGGCGCTCGGGGACTCCTCCGAGGTTGACGCGGCGGGGGTCGTCGCGCTGCTCGAGGGCGCCCTGGAGGGCATCGTCGCGCGCGGCAAGGCCACCACCGGCGAGAAGACCATGGTGGACGCCTGGACGCCTGCCATCGCCGCAGCTCAGGCCGTGGCCGAGGCGGGCGGGAGCGCCACCGAGGCGCTGTACGCCGCGTCCAAAGCCGCCCTGGAGGGCGCCGAGGCGACCATCCCGATGCTGGCGACGAAGGGGCGCGCGTCCTACCTGGGCGAGCGTTCGATCGGCCACCAGGATCCCGGGGCCACCTCGACCGCGTACATCCTCGCGGCCGCCGCCGACGCCTCGGGCCTAGCATGAACACCCCACGGAGTTCTTCTCTTCCGCTGCGCTCCCCCGAACAACTCCGCGGGGACCCCGTATGAGCGACGCGGTGACGGTCGGCCTGGTCATCGTCTCCCACTCGGAGAAGCTGGCTGAGGGCGTTGTCGAGTTGACCGAGCAGATGGCTCGTGACGTCCCGCTGCGGGCCGCCGCCGGCACCGACGACGGCCGGATCGGAACCTCCTTCGACAAGGTGAGCGAGGCCGTCGCGGAGCTTCGCGCAGGCGACCATGACGTGGTGATCCTGACCGACCTCGGCTCAGCCACCATGACGGTTGAAGCCGTGCTGGACTTCTTGGACGACGACGAGCGAGAGCACGTCGTCTTCGCCGAGGGCCCGCTCGTCGAAGGAGCCGTGGCCGCCGGGGTGACGGCCCAGGTCGGTGGCGATCTTGCTGCCGTCGCCGAGTCAGCCCGCGCCCGGGAGCTCTTCGCCTGAACAGGCGGCCGGCTACCCGACGATCTCCTCTTCCCGCTCGCGCCAGTAGGTTACGGTGCCGAGGACGAGGTCGTCGAGCATCGCCGGATCCTGCAAGGAGTGCATCGCCGGGTACGGTCCTGCGCCCGGGCCGAGGGGCTCGGGGGTCACGTAGCGGCCGGGCACGTTGTAGCCGATCACATAGAGCGCCTTGATCAGCGTGTCGACGTCGAGCGAACCCTGGCCGATCCCCAGCCGGTTGGAATCGGCCAGGTGGAGGTTCGTGAGCCGGTCGCCGGCTTCCATGACGGCCAGCGGGATGTTCTTCTCCTCGACCTGCATGTGGTAGACGTCGCCGTTGATGTGCTGAACGCCGGGGTGGCCGACGGCCTCAATGAAGCGGACGGCGTCCGCGACGCTGTGGACCAAGGAGACCTCGGCCGATCGGATCGGCTCGACGGCGCCTTTGATCCCGGCCTCGGTGAAGGCGTCGGCGACGATCCGCAGCGTGGTGGTGGAGCGGTGCCATTCGTTCTCGTCATAGGCCTCGGGGCGTCCGACCGCGCTGGGAACGACCAGCAGGTAGCTGCCGCCGACTGCGACGCAAAAGTCGATCTCGCGTCGGGTGTAGTCGATCGCACGCTGCCGGCGACGTGCGAGACGGACGCGAACTCGCTCTCCGTGGAGTACATGCCGCACACACCCGAGACCTTCAGGCCGTGGTCGCCGAGGACGGCCAAGGTGTCGGCGACCCGGTAGCCCAGGTCGGGTCCGTAGTGGTTGCCGTGCAACTCGATGTACTCCAGGCCGGTCTTGGCCAGGCGAGCGGCACTCACATCGAGGGTCTCCTGGCCGAACCCCCAGTTGGACCAGGACATCGTCAGACGGCGCTGGAGCCGGTCAGGATGATCGGCCTTGAGCGCGGCGAACTGGTCGTCGATGCGCTTGCGCCACTGGTCGACGCGCTGTAAGGACATATACGGGCTCCTTGGTCGAGGGTTGTCTCGGCGCTGACTGGACGGCTCACTGTAGTGATGGTCCGCGAACCGGGCCCATGCAGCGCTGCTGGATGGTTCAAGCCTCATGCTTAGCATCTCTTGCCGGTCTTGGCGATGATGGGGAGCCGCCGTCCACAGCATCACCAAGCAAGAGGTGTTGACATCAGCTGCTCCGGCTGAGCACTCGGGGCCGGGACGGGGCGCGTCGGACGGGTCCGGTTCACTACACTGCCGCCATAGGAGGCACGGTGGAACTGGATCAGGTTTTGCTGCTTGGTTCGGTCGTCCTGCTCGCTTCCATTCTCGCGACCCGGCTGGGAGCCCGATTCGGGCTGCCCTCGCTGCTGCTCTTCCTCGGGCTGGGCGTGCTCGTGGGTGAGCTCGGCCTGCACCTGGAGGATGCCGATCTGGCGCACTCGCTGGGGTTCGCGGCGCTGGTGCTGATCCTCGCCGAAGGCGGCTTCACCACGAAGTGGCAGGAGATCCGCGGGGCGTTGCCGATGGCCATTCTGCTAGCCACCGTGGGGGTCGGGATCTCGGTGGCCGCGGTGGCGGCGTTCGCCCACTTCGTCCTCGGCATCCCGCTGGCCAGTGCGATTCTGCTGGGCGCGATCATGTCCCCGACGGACGCGGCCGCCATCTTCTCGGTGATGCGCAAAGTGCCGCTACCACCTCGATTGCGGGCGGTGATCGAGGCTGAGTCGGGCTTCAACGACGCGCCGATCGTGCTGCTGGTGGCCACCGCGACCGCCATGTCGCTGGGACGCGGCACCGAGGATTCGCCGGTGCTGACCGTCGGGCTGATCATTGTCGAGCTGGTCGGCGGAGCCGCCCTGGGGGCTGCGATCGGCTGGGTGGCGGTGCGGCTGCTGCGGGCTGCGAAGCTGCCCGCGTCCGGCCTGTACGTGCTCGCCGCCATGGGCTGGACGGTGCTCGCCTACGGTCTGGCGGCGTCCATCCACCTGTCGGGGTTCGCGGCGGTGTATGTGGCGGCGGTGGTGCTCGGCAATGGAGAACTGCCGCACCGGCACGCCACCAGGTCGTTCGCCGAGGGCATTGGCTGGATCGCTCAGATCGGCCTGTTCGTGATGCTGGGCATGCTGGCCGACCTCACCACGCTGACTTGGGCCGAGGTGATCGCCGGCGTCGCGGTCGGCGCCTTCCTCACCTTCGTCGCGCGTCCGCTCTCGGTGGTGCTGTGCGTGGTCTGGTTCAAGATGCCGTGGCGGGAACAGGCCTTCGTCTCCTGGGCGGGCCTGCGCGGCGCCGTCCCGATCATCATGGCGACCGTCCCGCTGGCCGCCGGCGCCCCGGCGGCGCACGACATCTTCAACGTGGTGTTCTCGTTCGTGGTGGTGTTCACCCTGCTGCAGTCGCCGACCCTGCCCTGGGTGGCGCGCAAACTGCAGGTCTCCAGCGGCGACGACGCCACCGACATCGACATCGAGTTCGCCCCGCTGGACACCATCAAGGCCGACATGATGCAGGTGCACGTGCCGCCGGGGTCGCACCTGAACGGCGTCACCATGCGCGAGCTGCGGCTGCCGGGCAACTCGGTGGTGTCGCTGATCGTCCGCAACGAGCAGCCGTTCACCCCCAAGCCGGACGATCCGATCAAGGCCGGTGACGACCTGCTGATCGTCACCCAGGCCGAGGACCGCCGCCGGGTCGAGCGCCGCTTCATCGCCATCTCCCGCGACGGACGGCTGGCCCGCTGGCGGCGGTAGAGCCCGTCATCGTCATCCCTGCGGGAGGTGGGGATCTCAGGACGCTTGTGGAGAGATTCCCGCATGCGCGGGAATGACGGAAGTGAGCGCAGGAACGACGGAAGGGGTTGGGAGGCGCAACGGCCCCCTCACTCCTTCTTCTTCGCCGGCTTCTTGCTGGAGGACTCGCTCGGAGTCGGTGAGGCCGTCGGCGTCGGCAGCTTGGTGCCGGCGGGCAGGCACACCGGGCCGTCGACCTTTACGGTGGTGACCTTGGGCTCAGGGATGCGCACCGAGTTGGTGCCCAGCAGCACGTCCACCACGCCGTCGATCCGACCGTCGCCGCGCACCGTGACGTCCTTGAAGAAGTAGCTCAGCAGCTTGACCTGCGGATCCTCCTCAGTCGCGCCGACGATGACGGTGTTCTCCAGCCGCTCGCTGGTGTTGCCGTACTTGATGACCTTGAAATCGAAGGCGCGAAGATTGCCGGCAGCGGTCTTGGCCATCGGCTTGGTGCCGCCGTTCAGCACCCGCACCTGCACCATGGCCGGGGTGAGCGTGTCGCCGACGTCGACCATCTCGCACGGGACGGGCGGACGCGGGGGATTCGGCGCCTTGGCGTGCTCGTAGCCCCAGGCCGCGCCGTACCCCACGAAGGCGAGCAGGAGCAGCAGCGTCACCGGGGTTTTCAGCACCCGGACGATCTGCCTGAACACCTGCATGACACTCCCGTGGATTGGTTTTGCCGTCGATTCTACGTGAGCTCGAGAACGCGGGCATGCATGGTCTGGCGCTGCTGCAGCGCCGCCCGCAGCGCGCGGTGCAGCCCGTCCTCGAGGTAGAGGTCGCCCTGCCAGGAGATGACGTGGGCGAAGAGGTCGCCGTAGAAGGTGGAATCCTCCTCCAGCAGGGCCTCCAGATCGAGGGTCCGCTTGGTGGTGACCAGCTCGTCCAGCCGGACCTGCTGGGGCGCGATCACCGCCCACTGCTTCTGGACGTAACCATGCTCGGGATAGGGGCGGGAATCACCGACGCGCTTGAAGATCACCCGGCCAGCTTATGCGACCCCGATGAGAGTTCGCTGAACACCTACCGGCCGGTGCCGCCGTAGACGATGGCCTGCTCCTCGGCGTCCAGGTCGAAGGCGGTGTGGGCGGCGCGGACGGCGCGGTCGACGTCGTCGATCGCCACGACCACCGAGATGCGGATCTCCGAGGTGGAGATCATCTCGATGTTCACTCCGGTCGCCGCCAGCGCACGGAAGAAGCGGGCGGTCACGCCTGGATGGGAGCGCATCCCGACGCCGATGATCGACACCTTGCCGATCGCGTCGTTGTAGACGATGTCGACGAAGCCGATCTGCTCCTTGGCTCCCTGCAGCGCGGCGATCGCCTTGGCGCCGTCGTTCTGCGGCAGCGTGAAGGAAATGTCGGTGAGGCCGTCCTGGTGGGAGACGTTCTGCACGATCATGTCGATGTTGATGTCGGCATCGGCCACCGTGGTGAAGATCAGCGCCGCCTCGCCGGGCCGGTCCGGCACCCCGACGACCGTGATCTTGGCCTCGCTGCGGTCGTGCGCTACGCCCGAGATCAGTGGTTCCTCCATGCCGTCCTCCTGGTAGTCGATGTCTTTGACCCACGTGCCCGGCCGCTGCGAGAAGGACGACCGGACGTGCACCGGGACGTTCTCCCGCCGGGCGTACTCCACGCAACGCAGGTGGAGGATCTTGGCGCCGTTGGCGGCCAGTTCCATCATCTCGTCGTAGCTGATCGCCGGAATCTGCCGAGCGCCCGGGACGATCCGCGGGTCGGCGGTGAAGACGCCGTCCACGTCGGTGTAGATCTCGCAGTAGGCGGCGCCGAGGGCCCCGGCGAGGGCGACCGCGGTGGTGTCGGAGGCGCCGCGTCCGAGGGTGGTGACGTCCTTGGTGGTCTGCGAGACCCCCTGGAAGCCCGCCACGATCACGATGTCGCCCTCGGCCAGCGCCGAGACGATGCGACCGGGGGTGATGTCGATGATGCGGGCGTTGCCGTGGGCCTCGGTGGTGATCACGCCGGCCTGTGAGCCGGTGAACGAGCGGGCGGTCACGCCCAGGTCATTGAGCGCCATAGCCAGCAGCGCGGCGGACATCCGCTCGCCGGCGGTCAGCAGCATGTCGAGCTCACGGGGCGGGGGCTGCGGGGAGACCCGCTGGGCCAGGTCCATCAACTCGTCGGTGGTGTCGCCCATCGCCGAGATCACCACGACCACCTCGTGGCCCTGGGCCTGGGTGGCGGCGATCCGCCGCGCAACGCGCTTGATGCTGTCGGCGTCGGCCACCGATGAGCCGCCGAACTTCTGTACCA
>CAZLWS010000152.1:0-5359 GCA_964563205.1 uncultured Propionibacteriaceae bacterium
TCGACGTTGGTGACGGCCTGGCGCTTCGCGACCTCGCCGACCAGCACCTCACCGCCCTTCGCGAATGCAACGACCGACGGCGTCGTGCGGGCGCCCTCGGCGTTGGGAATGACCGTCGGTTCGCCGCCCTCAAGAACGGCGACGACGGAGTTGGTGGTGCCGAGGTCGATGCCGACAGCACGTGCCATGAGTGATACCTCCAGTGAGTTCGTGTTTCGCGGTTGAGCCTAGCACGCTCAATCACGAAGTTGAGTACACCAGGCTCAACTAGGTGCCGGCTGTGGGTATTCCCGGTTATGCCCACGAACCCAGACAAGTTTCCTGGCCCCGCATCCCCGCACAAACCGGGCGATTCAGGTCGAGTGCGTGCGCATTGCACGCGGCGGACCGGATTTGCCCGGTTTCTGCGGCGGCCAGAACCGGCTCCCCGCCCACAACCTCCTTCCTGCACAAACCGGGCGATTCAGGTCGGGTGCGTGCGCAGTGCAAGCAGCAGGCAGGATTTGCCCGGTTTCTGCGAGAGGCCAGGGCGACAGGGGAAGAGAGGGAGACGCGGGGTCAGTCGGGCAGCATGGCGCTGACGAGCTTCACCAGGGTGGGGAAGGAGTGCCACAGCTGGTGGCCCAGAGTGGGGACGGTGATGGACGGGCCGGGGACGCCGCGGTCGGCGAGCAGGGCGTCCAGCTTGTCGAAGTCGCCGAGGCGGCACAGCGAGCTGCGCTCGCCGCGGGCGATCGCGCAGCGGGCGAGTTCGACGCGCTCGAGTTCGGCGAGCAGGCCCTCGGAGGAGAGCACCTGGGCGATCGCGACCAGGTCGACCGGCGAGTAGTGGACGCTGGGCTCGTGGGCCTGGCGGCGGCGGGTGGCGACCACCCAGTCGTGGTGCCGGTTGGTGGCGTGCACCCACGGCTGCCGGCCCCAGTCGGCCAGGTTGTCGGCGTTCAGCGAGGCCAGGCTGCGGCGGACGATCGCCACCGGCTCGACCAGGTTGAGGCCTTCGATCGGCCCCCACTCGGCCAGTTCGCGCAGCGCGGCGGTGGCCAGCGAGCAGCCGGTGGAGTAGCCCAGCACCTGCATGGTCTCGGTGTTGGCGACTTCGCCGGCGCGGAAGGCCTCGGCGAAGTAGGCCAGGTTCAGCTCCGCCCAGGAGTCCGTCCGGCGGCGCAGCATGTCGCGGCGGATCGCGGACGGGATCGGGTCGCGGAACCGGCTCATCCCGGGGATCTCGGTCATCACCACCGTCAGCGAGGTCACCTCGGCGAGGAACTGGCACTTGGCAACCTCCCACTCCCCCAGCGGCGTGTTGAAGCCGGGAAAGTAGACCAGCACCCCGGCTGGTTCCGCTGGAGTCCCCACCAGCGCCTCCAGCGGCGCCATCCCCGGCTGCGGACGCAGCGTCAGCCGCCGTACCGGGATCGCCGGGCGATGCAGCGGCGCCCGTCCGTCCGGGGACAGGGTGATGGCTTGGCGCACGGCGTCCTCCTTCGAGCGAATCGTAGCCGTGGGTTCGGCGGCGGACGCCCGCAGGCGCAAGAATGTGGGGCATGGAAGCTGTCGTCTTCGACATGGACGGAACTCTCACCGACACCGAGGCCACCTGGGACGTGGTGCGCCACAGCCTGGCGGCCGAGGACGGGGTGCCCTGGCCGGAGGGCTCGACACAGGCGATGATGGGGATGTCCACCCAGGAGTGGTCGGCCCACCTCGTCGAGGTGGTCGGGCTGCGCGGCACCCCCGAGGACGCCGCCCGCCGCACCATCGAGGGCCTGCAGGAGATCTACCGGACCAACCTGAACGTGTTGCCCGGGGCGCGTGAGGCGGTCGAGCGGATGGCCTCCCGCTGGACGCTGGGGCTGGCCAGTTCGTCACCGCGGGTGCTGATCGACCAGTCCGCGGCGACGATGGGGATCGCCGACCTGTTCGCGACCACCATGTCGACCGAGGAACTCTCCGACGCCGCCGGCAAGCCCGCGCCGGACGTGTACCTCGAAGTCTGCCGACGCCTCGGAGCTGACCCTGCCCGGTCGGTGGCGGTCGAGGATTCCACCAACGGCCTGCTCTCCGCCCATGCCGCCGGCATGAAGGTGGTCGCGATCCCGCCGCACTTCCACCCGCCGGCAGCCGAGGTGCTCGCCCTCGCCGACGTCGTGATCGACTCGCTGGACGAACTGACCATCGACCTGGTGGCCGGCCTGCTGGAGCGCTGATGACCTCAGACCGAGCGCCCCTCAAGCCCGCAACGCTCCGTGAGCCTGTCGAAGGGTCGTAGCTGATGCTCCGCTCGCTGCTGTTGAAGGCGGCCGGCAGCCGCCGGCTGCGCCGGCTGGTCGAGGCCGCCCCGCCCACCCGGGCGGTGGTGCGCCGGTTCATCGCCGGCGACACCATCGCGGACGGGCTCGCCGCGGCTCAGCGACTGGCCGAGGATGGGCTGGTCGCCAGCATCGACGTGCTGGGCGAGGACGTCACCGACCCCGAGCAGGCCGAACGCGCCACCGCCGCCTATCTCGACCTGCTCGCCGGGGTGACCGACGCGGGCCTGGTTGGTTCGCTGGACGTGTCGCTGAAGCTCACCTCGCTGGGCGCGGCCCTGCCCGGCGGCGCCGAGGCCGCCTACCGCAATGCCCGCCGGATCTGCGAGGCCGCCGCCGCGGTCGGGGCCACCGTCACCGTGGACGCCGAGGATCACACCACCCTCGACCGCATGCACGGCGTGGTCGACCAGCTGCGGGAGGACTTCCCCAGCCTCGGCCTCGTCCTGCAGGCCATGCTGCACCGCACGCCCGCGGACGCCGTTCGCTACTCCGGGCCGGGTTCCCGGGTGCGGCTGTGCAAGGGCGCCTACGAGGAGCCGTCCGAGGTCGCACTCAAGGGACGGTCGGAGGTCAGCGCCGCCTACGTCGCCGCCGCCCGTACCCTCTTCGCCGGACGGGGCTACCCGATGCTGGCCACCCACGACCCCGAACTCATCGCCGCCGCCGAGGTGCTAGCCGCCGAGACCGGACGCAAGCCGGGCGACTACGAGTACCAGATGCTCTACGGAATCCGCACGGACGAGCATCGCCGGCTCGCCGACGCCGGCCACCGGGTGCGGATCTACGTCCCCTGCGGCACCGACTGGTGGGGCTACTTCGTCCGCCGCCTCGCCGAGCGGCCGGCGAACCTGCTCTTCTTCCTACGGGCTTTGGTCGGACGGTAGCCGCGGCCCCCCTTACCCCCGTCCTCCATTGCATCGAGGGCCTCCCTTGTCGCCGAGGGCCTTCACCCAGACACAGGCCCTCGGCGCGAAGGGAGGCCCTCAGTGTCAGCGAGGGATCTGTGGACGTCAGGGCGAACCTGCGCTCGTGACGACAGCCTCCCGGAGATCCCCGCCTGCGCGGGGATGACGGAAACAGGAGCGCGAGCGACCGGAAGACCCTTATCTGTCATCCCCGCGAAGGCGGGGGATCTCAAACGTCAGCCGCGCGGGGCGCGCTCCAGTCCAGCGGCCAGGTCGGCGATCAGGTCGCCGGGGTCCTCCACGCCAACGCTGATGCGGAGCATGCCGTCGGTGATGCCGGCGGCGGCGCGCACCTCGGGGGGCATGGCGGCGTGGGTCATCGAGGCGGTGTGCGAGATCAGCGACTCCACGCCGCCCAGGGATTCGGCCAGGCAGAAGTGCTCCAGCCCGTTCACCAGGGCGGCGGCAGCGGGCTCGTCCGCCACCTCGAAGGTGACGATCGCGCCGAAGCCCTCCTGCTGACGAGCGGCCAGGGCGTGACCCGGATGCGACGCCAGCCCCGGGTAGTGGACGGCCCGCACCGCCGGATGCCCGGCCAGGAACTCGGCGATCGCCTGGGCGTTGGCCTGGGCGGCCGCCATCCGCAGGTGCAGGGTGCGCAGACCCCGCAGGGTCAGGTACGCGTCGAAGGCCGAACCGGTGGCCCCCAGCGTGTTGGCCCACCAGCCCAGCTCGGTGTGGTGATCGGCATGCGCGGCGATGACCGCTCCGGCGATCACGTCGCTGTGCCCATTGATGTACTTGGTGGTCGAGTGGACGACGACGTCCGCGCCGAGTTCCAGCGGACGCTGCACCACCGGCGAGCAGAAGGTGTTGTCGGCCACCACCAGCGCGCCCGCCGCGTGGGCGGCCGCAGCGGTCGCCGCGACGTCGGTGACCCGCAGCAGCGGATTGGACGGGGTCTCGATCCACACCAGGTCGGCCGGGGTCGCCAGCGCCCGGGCCACCTCGCCGGGGTCGCTCAGGTCGGCCAGGTCGAGCCGGAAGGCGCCCTTGCGGGCGAGCGCGTCGAACAGCCGCCAGGAGCCGCCGTAACAGTCGAACGGGACGACCACCCGTCCGCCCATCGGCACCAGGGCGTGCAACGCGGTGGTGACCGCCGACATGCCGGAGGTGGTGACCACCGCGCCGGCGCCGCCCTCCAGGTCGGCCAGCGCGTCGGCCAGGATCGTCCGGGTCGGATTCCCGGAACGGCTGTAGTCGTAGGGTCCGGGGCTGCCCAGCGCGGCGAAGGCATAGGTGGACGACAGGTGCAGCGGCGGCACCACCGCCGAAAACGCCTCGTCCGTGTTGAGCCCGGCCCGCACCGCGCGGGTGGCCGGAGTCGTCTCGCTCATGGCGCCTGACCCTACCCTCTGGTCGCCACGGTTGAGCCCCCACCCATCCGTGGCGGACGGCTCGCCGGATCGTCCGGGTTTACTGGCGAGCCGCGCGACACGAAGGTACGGTCTTTCCTATGAAGATCGAAGATGTGATCCGCGCGAAGGGTACCGACGTCGTCACCATCGAGCCGGGCGCCACCGTCAAGCAGTTGCTCGCCGTGCTCGCCGAGCACGGCATCGGCGCGGTGGTGGTCAGCGTCGACGGTCGGCATATCGACGGGATCGTCAGCGAGCGCGACATCGTCCGCAGACTCGCCTCGGTGGGGGCTGAGATCCTGGACGGCCCGGTCAGCGCCATCATGACCGCGAACGTGAAGACCTGCACTCCTGATGAGTCGCTGGAGGACGTCGCTCGCGAGATGACCTACTCCCGGTTCCGCCACCTGCCCGTGGTGATCGACGGCGAACTGCGCGCGGTGATCTCCATCGGCGACGTGGTGAAGACCCGGATCGACCAGCTCACCGACGAGCGCAACCACCTGCTGGGCTACCTGCACGCCTGAGCGTGGCAGAGACCAGCGACATCGAGGACGCCCGCGCCGTCCTCGCCCTTCGTGACTTGGGCGTGCCGCATGTTGCCCGCCGCTACCCACCGGCCCGCTCGCTGGCCGAGGCAGCGGAGATGCGCGGGCTGCGTCCGGCCGACATCGTCAAGACCATGGTGGTGCGACGGGGCGCCGACGACTACCTGTTCGTCCTG
>CAZLWS010000152.1:5459-6674 GCA_964563205.1 uncultured Propionibacteriaceae bacterium
GTCTCCATGTAGGGGATCAGCCAGAACTCGGCGACCGGGCCGACCACGAAGGCGCTGATCGGCATGGCGGCGATCTCAGCGCTGGTGGCGAAGCCGAACACCCGGCCCTGCTTCGGCAGCGGAACCACACGCTGCAGCACTGTCTGCTCGGCGGCCTCCGCGATCGGCATCAGCGCCATGTACAGCAGGATGCCGACCGCCATCAGCCAGATGTGCTCGCGCAGCGTGAAGCCGAAGCAGATGATCCACATGACCACGTTCGCCAGCAGCAGGCTGCGCAACGGACGCGGGCCGAGCCCCTTGCGCGCCACCCACGCGCCGCCGACCAGGAAGCCGAAGCTCAGCACTCCCCACATGATCCCCCAGGCCTCGACCGACATCAGGGTGAGGCCGTAGGGATCCATCAGCGCCATGATGACGCCGCCGAGCAGGTTGTTGAAGGTGCCGAAGAGGATCAGCCAGACCAGGCCGGGCACCTCGCGGATGGCGTGCCAGGCGCCGGCGAAGTCGACCGGCTTCGGCGCCCCTTCGGCGTGCACGATCTCCGGCTCGGGGATGCGCACCGTCCATAGGTGCAGCACCGAGAGCACCGTCAGCACCATGGCGATCACCAGGCACCACTCGATGCCCAGCTGCCCGACCGCCAGGCCGGCGAAGACCGAGGTGACCGCGAAGCCGAGCCCGCCGACGATGCCGACCAGGCCGTTCGCCTTCGCCCGCTCGGCGTCCGGGACGAGCAGGGTCACCACCGTCGACAGCGCGATGCCGCGGGCGGATTCGGTGACCGACCCGATCAGCAGCAGCACCGCGAAGAGGGTCAGCGGCCAGGAGCCGAGCGTCGTCAACACAGATCGCGGGGAGAGCACGAACACCCCGCAGGCAAGGGCGAAGAGCACCAGGGTGAGGGTCTGCGAGACCACCATGACCGACTTCTTGCGGGTGCGATCCACCCAGGAGCCGAAGGGCACGCCCATCACCGCGACGAGCAGCAGATAGCCGCCCATCAGGAAGGAGGTCACCAGCACCGACCGGGTCTCCAGGTACAGCCAGAAGACCACCGCCGTCCACAGGAAATTGGTGGTGAGATTCGCGATGAAGGTGTTCACCAGCACCGCGTTGAAGTGCCGCTGGTTCTCGGTCACAGTGGTGTCGGTCATCCGGCTCCGCTCTTGGGAAGTTCAGTGCGTGCCGACACTATGCGACGCCTCTGACAAA
>CAZLWS010000153.1:0-6657 GCA_964563205.1 uncultured Propionibacteriaceae bacterium
TCGCCCTCGGCCTGGTCGCCTTCGGCTTCCTGGGCATGGGCCCGGTCACCATCGCCGTCGACTCCTACGGCCCGGTCACCGACAACGCCCAGTCGGTCTACGAGCTCTCGCAGATCGAGCAGGTTCCCGGCATCGAGGAGGAGCTTCAGCGAGACTACGGCATCACGCCGAACTTCGAACGCGCCAAGCACCTGCTGGAGGCCAATGACGGGGCCGGCAACACCTTCAAGGCCACGGCCAAGCCGGTGCTGATCGGCACCGCGGCGGTGGGCGCGACCACCATGATCTTCTCGATCATCATGGGCCTGACCAATGGCCTGGAGAGCAACATCGACAGCCTCTCGCTGCTGCACGTGCCCTTCCTGCTCGGCCTGATCACGGGCGGCGCGGTGATCTACTGGTTCACCGGAGCCTCCACCCAGGCGGTCACCACCGGCTCCTTCCGGGCGGTGGAGTTCATCAAGCAGAACATCGACCTGGAGTCGTCTGCCAAGGCTTCGGTGAAGGACTCCCGCAAGGTCGTGGAGATCTGCACCCAGTACGCCCAGAAGGGCATGTTCAACATCTTCCTGGCCATCTTCTTCGCCACCTTGGCGTTCGCCTTCGTCGAGCCGTTCTTCTTCATCGGCTACCTGATCTCGATCGCCATCTTCGGGCTCTACCAGGCCATCTTCATGGCCAACGCCGGCGGCGCCTGGGACAACGCGAAGAAGATCGTCGAGGTCGACCTGCAGGCCAAGGGCACCGACCTGCACGACGCGTCCATCGTGGGCGACACGGTCGGCGACCCGTTCAAGGACACCAGCTCGGTGGCCCTGAACCCGGTCATCAAGTTCACCACCCTGTTCGGCATGCTGGCGATCGAGCTGTCGCTGATCATCAACAACCCGGGCGCCAACGCGGTGCTCGCGGTGGTCTTCGGCGCGGCCAGCCTCTACATGGTGTGGCGTTCCTTCTACGGCATGCGGATCGACCAGCCGATGCTCACCAAGGACGACTTCGTGGCCAAGGACACCAACCCCGGCCCCGAACTCGCCCCGACCGTCGAGGACGCGATCGCCTCGCCTCGCGCGTAGTGCGTTCAGCGGACGGCCGGCTCCCCAGCGGGGCCGGCCGTTCACCATTAGTCTGGCCTGGTGGCCGGATCGACAGCACTCACGCTTCACGGGCTGTCGGTCCGGTTGGGCGGCAGGCTGGTGCTGGACGAACTCAGCCTCACCGCCCCGGCAGGGGCCGTCACCGCGGTGCTCGGGCCCAACGGCGCCGGCAAGACCACCATGATCCGCTGCTGCACCGGGCTGGTGGAGCCGTCCGGCGGGTCGGTCGAGGTGCTCGGGACGCCGGCGGGCGCCCCCGGCGCCAACGACCAGGTCGGCCTGATGCCGCAGTCGACCGGGGCCTGGTCGGGAGTCCGGCCGCGCGAGCTGCTCGACTACCTGGCAAGCCTGTACACCGCGCCGCTGCCGCCGTCCGCACTGATCGAGCGGCTGGGGATCGGCTCCTTCGCCGAGACCCCTTACCGCCGGCTGTCGGGCGGCCAGCAGCAGCTGGTCAACCTCGCCGGCGCCATCGTCGGACGGCCGCGGCTGGTCTTCCTGGACGAGCCCACCGCCGGGCTCGACCCGCACGCCCGCCGTTCAGTGTGGGAGCTCATCCGTCAGCTGCGGGCGGCCGGGGTCGCCGTCCTGCTCACCACCCACGACATGGACGAGGCCGAGCAGCTGGCCGATCAGGTCTGCCTGCTGGACTCCGGCCGGCTGGTCGCCCACGGCACCGTCGCCGAGCTGACGGCGGCCGACAGCCTGGAGCAGCTGTTCCTCTCGCTCACCAGCCCGCGGGAGGCGTCATGACCGCTCTCGACCTCTCCCCCGCCGCCGGCGGCGCCCCCCGGGAAACTCGAATCCTGCGGCACGCCGCCATGGAGGCCCGCTTGGTGGCCCGCAACGGCGAACAGCTGCTGCTGGCGCTGGTGATCCCGCTCGGGCTGCTGATCGGGGGCGTGGTCACAGGCGCCCGCTTCGGCATCGAGCCGGCGCCGTTCGCCGCCTCGGTGCTCGCCCTGGGACTGTGGTCCACCGGCTTCACCTCGCTGGCGGTCGCCACCGGCTTCGAGCGCCGCTACGGCGTCCTGGAGCGGCTCGCCGCCACCCCGCTGCGCCGGGTCGACCTGATCGCCGGCAAGGCGGTCGCCTTCGCCGGGCTGGCCCTGGGCCAGCTCGCGGTGCTGGTCGTGGCCGCCTTCGCGACCGGGTGGGCGCCGCGTCCGACGGCGCCGCAGACCCTGATCGCAGTGCTCGCGATCGCGCTGGCGCTGCCCGCCTTCGCCTCTCTGGCGCTCATCCTGTCCAGCCTGGTCAGCGCCGAGCTCACCCTGGCCCTGGCGAACCTGATCTACCTGGCAGGCGCGGCGCTCGGCCTGCTCGTGCCGCCGTCGTCCTTCCCGGCATGGGCGCAGCCGGTGCTGGCGCTGCTGCCCACCACCGCCCTGGGCGACACCCTGCGCACCTGGGCCAGCGGCGGGACGGACCCGCTGCCGCTGGCCGTCCTGACGGTCTGGGTCCTGGCGGGGCTGTGGCTGGCCCGAAAGGTGTTCCGATGGACCTCCTGAAGTCGCCCGCGGCGATGCGCCGCTGGGCGGTCGGCTCGCTGCTGGGCAACATGACCCTGATCATCACCGGCGGGCTGGTGCGGGTCACCGAGTCCGGCCTGGGCTGCAGCACCTGGCCGCAGTGTGAGCCGGGGTCGTACATTCCCCACCCCGAGGCCGGAGCGAATGCGATCGTCGAGTTCGGCAACCGGCTGCTCACGTTCGCGTTGATCGCGCTGGCGGTGGGGACTTTCCTGGCGGCCTGGCACGCCCGCGACGAGGCTGGCCGGCCTCGACGCGACCTGCGGCGGCTGGCCTTCGTCGCGGCGATCGGGGTGCCGATCCAGGCGGTGATCGGCGGCTTCTCGGTGTTGTCCAATCTGAATCCGTGGGTGGTGTCGCTGCACCTGCTGGCCTCGGTCGCCATGGTGGTGGTGTGCGTAGCGCTGATCCACCGGGCCGTGCCGGTGGAGCCGACGGTCGTGCCGCGCCGGGTGGGGTGGCTGTCGCAGGCGGTCTTCGCGGGCGGCATGCTGGCGGTGGTGCTGGGCACCGTGGTGACCGGCTCCGGCCCCAACAGCGGGGACGGCGGTGCCGAGCGCAACGGCTTCTCCCCCGAGCTCACCGCCCGCATCCACTCGATCAGCGTCTGGCTGACCCTGCTGGCGCTGGCCGCCTTGCTGTACCTGGGCCACCGGATCCCCGCGGTCCGGCGCGCCGGGACCATCGTGGCGGTGGTGGCGGTGCTGCAGGGAGCCGTGGGCTACACCCAGTACTTCCTCGGCAACCCGCCCGCCCTGGTGGCCGTCCACATGGCCGGCACGGCCGCGTTCACTGCGGCGGCAGCCCACCTCTGGCTGATGACGCCGCTGCGCCGCCGGGCGGGCTGACCCCGTCCGGCTAGCCTGAGTGCCATGGTCAGTGAGTTCCTGTCAGGCGCCCGCAGTTTCTTCGCCGGGTTCGGCATGTGGCGGACGCGGCCGCGCCTGATGGCGCTCGCCCTGCTGCCGGCCCTCGGGGTGCTGGTGGTGATGGTCGGGCTGTTGAGCTGGCTCGGAAGCTGGCTGGTGGGCCTGATCCCGGGCTGGACGGGGTTCGCCGAGGCCTGGCCCGGGTGGGCGGCCGGGCTGCTGCGGTTCGCGATGGCGTCCGGGATCACGCTGGCGCTGGCCCTCGTCCTGATCGTCTCGTTCACGGCCATCACCCTCGCCGTGGGCGACCCGCTCTACGCCAAGATCTCGCTGGCCACCGAGGAACTGCTCGGAGGCCCCGTCCCGAACCACTCGCCGAACTGGCGGGTCTGGCTGGGCGACGCCCTGCGCCTGGCCGCGCACGGCCTCTTCGGCGGCCTGCTGGCAGGCCTGCTGGGTCTGCTGCCGGGCATCGGGACGGTCGCCGCCGCGATCCTGGGGTTCTCCCTCTCCAGCTGGCTGCTCGCCACCGGACTGGTCGCCGGAGCCTTGGAGCGCCGCGGCTTCGACCGCGAGGCCCGCGCCAAGCTGCGCCGCTCCCGTCCTTGGCGGGTGCTGGGCTTCGGGATGGCCGCCCAGGCGCTCTTCCTGATCCCGGGCGGCGCGGTGATGATGATGCCCGCCGCCGCCAGTGGCGCGACCCGTCTGGCGCGCTCACTGGTCGGCGAACGGTCGAGCTAGGCCGCGACCTCTCCCTTCGGCCCGGGGGTCGGGGCTCCGGCGGTCTGATCCCACTCCCGCGGGGTGAGATCCGGGCGCTGGCGCAGGTAGCCGTTGGACAGCAGCGGGGAGGAGATGATCATGTCCGCGCTGGCCACGTTGCAGGCCATCGGGATGTTCCAGACGGCGCCGATGCGCAGCAGCGCCTTGACGTCCGGGTCGTGGGGCTGGGCCTCCAGCGGATCCCAGAAGAAGATCAGCAGATCCAGGGCGCCCTCGGCGATCCGGGCGCCGATCTGCTGATCCCCGCCGACCGGGCCGGAGAGGAAGCGATGGACGGGCAGGCCCAGCTCGTACTCGAGCACGGTGCCGGTCGTCCCGGTCGCATAGAGGTCGTGCTGCGCCAGCGTTTCTTTGTTGTACGAAGCCCAGCGCAGCAGCTCGGTCTTCATGTTGTCGTGGGCGACTAGTGCGATCTGTCGTCGGTTCTCAGTTGACTTCACGTAAACCATGGTGCGCGACCAAGGTTGCCAGAACGTTAACGGCAGCTGTGGGCTTCGTTACGAAGGCAGCGGAGAATCAGAAGACCAGCGGGTCGATCGCGGCGGCGATGAAGACCAGCGCCAGGTAGCTGTTGGAGAGGTGGAAGAGCCGCATCGGCTTCAGCTGGGCGTCGACCATTCCGGCGCGAGCTCGGCGCAGCAGGGCGATCGACTCGGCGATCATCACCAGGCCCAGGACGGCGGCCACCACCGGATAGAGCCAGCCGGTGCCGGCCACCGGCCACAGCAGCAGGCTGACCGCGACGGTGAGCACGGTGTAGGCGAGGATCCGGACGGCCACCGCGACCGGAGGCATCACCACCGGCAGCATCGGGACGTGGGCGGCGGTGTAGTCCTCGCGGTAGCGCAGCGCCAGCGCCCAGGTGTGCGGCGGCGTCCAGGCGAAGACGATCGCGAAGAGCACCAGCGGCGGCCAGGCGATCGAGCCGGTCACGGCCGTCCAGCCGATCAGCGGCGGGAAGCAGCCGGCGATCCCGCCCCAGACGATGTTCTGGGCGGTGCGCCGCTTCAGCGCCAGGGTGTAGACGAAGACGTAGTAGAGGTTCGCCAGCAGCGCCAGCCCGGCCGACAGCCAGTTCGCGCCGAACCCGAGGATCAGGACGGACGCCACCCCCAGCACCACGCCGAAGGCGTACGCCCGGGGCGCCGAGACCAGCTCCCGGGCCATCGGACGACGGCGGGTGCGCCGCATCGCGGCGTCGATGTCCGCGTCGATCACCGAGTTGAAGACGTTCGCGCTGGCGGCGGCCAGCGTCCCGCCGATCAAGGTGGCGGCGACCAGCCCCAGCGGCGGAAACCCGCCGACGGCGAGGAACATCGCCGGCACCGTGGTGACCAGCAGCAGTTCGATGATCCGCGGCTTGGCGAGCGCCACGTAGGCGGCGATCACCTCGCCGGCCCGGATCGGCCCAGCACTCGCCACGGCCGCTTCCGCGCGGCCAGCTCGATCGTGGGTGTGAATCTCGCCCGTCCCTTCGTGTCGGTCTTCGCAGTCTAGCCACCGAGGCCCGGACGGCGGCACTGCGGCGGCCTGCGATACGTACAGTTCCCGATCCGCGGGATCGACCTGGACCACCCCCCGGCCGGCGCGCGACCGTGCCGTAGAGTCGACCCGATATGAACACGCAACTCAATCCACTGCGGGATGCCAGCGACCGCCGGCTGCCGCAGATGGCCGGACCGTGCGCGCTCGTGCTGTTCGGCGTCACCGGCGACCTGGCCCGCCGCAAATTGCTCCCGGCGATCTACGACCTCGCCAACCGCGGCCTGCTCTCCCCCGCCTTCGGGCTGGTCGGGTTCGCCCGCCGGGACTGGCGGGCCGACCATTTCGTCGAGGTGGTGGGCGAAGCCGTCCGGGCCAACGCCCGCACCCCGTTCCGCGAGGACGTCTGGCAGCAGCTGGTGGAGGGCATCCGGTTCGTCTCCGGCGAACTGGACGACGACGAGGCCTTCCAGCGGCTCGCCGCCACCCTGACCGAGCTGGACGAAGCCCAGGGCACCGGCGGCAACCACGCCTTCTACCTGTCCGTCCCGCCGGCCGCCTTCGACCTCACCCTCGACCAGTTGAGCCGGCACGGCCTGGCCGGAGAGCGCCGCACCGCGCCCGGCAACGCCTGGTCCCGGGTGGTGATCGAGAAGCCGTTCGGGCACGACCTGGCCAGCGCCCAGGATCTGCAGCGGAAGGTGAGCGCCGCCTTCGACCCGGAGTCGGTCTTCCGCATCGACCACTACCTGGGCAAGGAGACCGTGCAGAACATGCTGGCCTTCCGGTTCGCCAACCAGCTGTTCGAGCCGATCTGGAACCGCACCTACATCGACCATGTGCAGATCACCATGGCCGAGGACATCGGCATCGGCGGCCGGGCCGGCTACTACG
>CAZLWS010000154.1:0-4200 GCA_964563205.1 uncultured Propionibacteriaceae bacterium
GCGCCCGCAACCGGGCCGAGTTCGCCCGCCTGGCCGTGGTCGGCGTCCAGTCCGCCTCCGGCTACCACGAGGGACGCCCGCTGCCAACCAGCTGGTGACGGAGCAACGCTCCGTCCACGAACGAAAGGACGGCGCCCCCAATCGGGGACGCCGTCCTTTGCGTAGGCGATCGGTGCTCGTAGTCGCCGCGGTAGTACTCGTAGCACCAGCCGGTGACGGCCCAGATGCCGATCGCGCCGCCGAGGATGCTCAGCCACCAGCCGAACACCGGGCCGAGGCAGATGATCGTCACGACTAGCGCGCACCAGAACGGCCACAGGCTGGCGGGCGGGAAGAACCCGACCTCGCCGGCGCCCTCGATGATCTCGCCGTCCTTGCGGTCCTCGGGGCGGGGGTCCATCTTGCGGGCCTGGATCCACAGGTAGACCGTCAGCATCGCGGCGAACGCGAAGGTGAGGATCAGCGCTACCGTGCCGATGATCTCGCGCGACATGAACCAGTAGATCGGGGCCACCACCGCCATGAAGATGGCGATGATGCCCAGCATCCAGCCTTCCTGCTTCACTTTCCGATCTCCGCTCGCTCGGACGGCGCCAGGTAGGCCTTGCCGGGGTAGTCGGGGTCGTCCACGTCAGGGTGGTTGACGTCGAAGGTCGGGGACTCGGAGCGGATCCGCGGCAGCTTGGTGAAGTTGAACCGCGGCGGCGGGCAGGAGGTCGACCACTCCAGCGCCCGGCCCCAGCCCCACGGGTCGTCGGTGTTCACCAGCGGCGACTTGCGGGTGATCCACACGTTCCACAGGAACGGCAGGACGGAGATGCCCAGCAGGAAGGCGCCCACCGTGGAGACCTGGTTCAGGAACGTGAACCCGTCACCCGGCAAGTAGTCCGCGATCCGCCGGGTCATGCCCTCGATGCCGAGCCAGTGCTGCACCAGGAAGGTGGTGTGGAAGCCGAAGAAGGTCAGCCAGAAGTGCAGCTTGCCGATCCGCTCGTTCAGCATCCGTCCGGTGAACTTCGGCCACCAGTAGTAGAAGCCGGCGAACATCGCGAACACCACCGTGCCGAACAGCACGTAATGGAAGTGCGCCACCACGAAGTAGGAGTCCGTGACCTGCCAATCCAGCGGCGGCGCGCCGAGGATCACTCCGGTGAGCCCGCCGAACAAGAAGGTGACGAGGAAGCCCAGGGCCCACACCATGGGGGTGTCGAAGGTCACCACGCCGCCCCACATCGTCCCGATCCAGTTGAAGAACTTCACCCCGGTCGGCACCGCGATCATGAACGTCATGAAGCTGAAGAACGGCAGGCTCACCGCCCCTGTCGCGAACATGTGGTGGGCCCACACCGAGATCGACAGCGCGCCGATCGCCAGCGTCGCGGCGACCAGGCCGACGTAGCCGAACACCGGCTTGCGGCTGAAGACCGGCAGGACTTCGGTGATGATGCCGAAGAACGGCAGCGCGATGATGTACACCTCGGGGTGGCCGAAGAACCAGAACAGGTGCTGCCACAGAATCGCCCCGCCCGTCGCCGGGTCGAGGATGTGGGTGCCCATCGTCCGCTGCGCCTCCAGGACCAGCAGGCCGGCCGCCAGCACCGGGAAGACCACCAGCACCATGATCGAGGTGACCAGGATGTTCCAGGTGAAGATCGGCATCCGGAACATCGTCATGCCGGGCGCCCGCATCGTGATGATCGTGGTGATGAAGTTCACCGCGCCCAGGATGGTCGACAGGCCCATCACGTACAGGCCCATCACCCACAGGTCACCGCCGATGCCGGGGCTGTTCACCGCGTCGGAGAGCGGGGCGTAGGCGAACCAGCCGAAGCTGGCGGCGCCCTCGTGGGTGAGGAAGCCCGAGCAGGCGACCAGCGAGCCGAACAGGTAGGTCCAGTAGCTGAAGCCGTTCATCCGCGGGAAGGCGACGTCCGGGGCGCCGATCTGCAACGGGACGATCGCGTTGGCGAAGCCGGCGAACATGGGCGTCGCGAACATCAGCAGCATGATCGTGCCGTGCATCGTGAACAGCTGGTTGAAGGTCTCGTAGTGGACGAACTGCAGCCCCGGGAAGGCCAATTCGGCCCGCATGATCAACGCCAAGATGCCGCCGAAGGCGAAGAAGGCGAAGGCGGTGACGAAGTACATGTTGCCGATCAGCTTGTGATCGGTGGTGGTCAGCAGCTTCATCGCGTAAGCGCCCCAGTTGCGGCGCTCGACGATGGTGGGAGCCTCGTCGATGGCGACCCGTGCGACGCTCATTCTCCATGCTCCTTCGCGGGAACCGTCGGGACGGTGTTCGGGTACTCCGGCGCCTCGACCTCACCGATCCGGTCGCCGCCGGCCGCCTTGGCCTCCTGCAGGTAGGCGATGAACTCCTCCTCGGTGACCACGTGGACGTTGAACAGCATCGCCGCGTGGTAGGTGCCGCAGAGTTCGGCGCACCGTCCGGTGAAGGTGCCCAGCTTGGTCGGGGTGACGTCGAAGGAGTTCGGGTGGCCGGGGATGACGTCCAGCTTGAAGTAGAACTCGGGGATCCAGAAGGAGTGGATGACGTCGGCGGAGATCAGGTTGAACCGCACCGACTTGTCGACCGGCAGGTAGAGGTCGGGGAACTCGTTGATGGTGCCCTTGGAGTTGATCACCACGCCGACGGCGGGGTTCTCCTCTTCCATGTAGTTGAACGTCCACGTCCACTTCTCGCCGAGCACGTTCACGGTGTGGTCGGGGTCGGTCTCCTTGGCCAGGACGTTGTTCTGGGTCTGGACGGTGAAGAAGAACAGCACGCCGATGATCAGGAACGGCACCAGCGTGTACAGGATCTCCAGCGGCAGGTTGTAGCGCGACTGGCGCGGAGCGTGCCCGGGCGCTGCCTTCCGGTTCCGGCGGTACCGGAACGCGACCCAGCCGATCAGGCCCCAGACGAAGGCGCCGATGATCATGGACGCGATCCAGGCCCCGTTCCACAGGCTGCCGATGTGGACCGCACGGTCGCTGGCCGCCTCGGGGAGGCCCCAGCGGCCCCATTGCGCTGCCGTTTCGGCGCTGCAGCCGGTGAGCAGGACGGCGCTGAGCCCGGCAGCGCCGAGCGTCATCCACCGCTTGCCCGCGCGGTTGTTCAACACACCCACCTGCCTGCCTTTCGGGTCACGATCACGTAAGCCGCACCCTAACCCAGTCGCCGCCGCCCCGCACGCTCAGGAGCGCTGGCATGGGCAAAACTGATCAGGTCAGTGGAAGGAGTCTCCGCAGGCGCAGGAGCCGGAGGCGTTGGGGTTGTCGATGGTGAACCCCTGCTGCTCGATGGTGTCGACGAAATCGATGGTGGCACCCATCAGGTAGGGAGCGCTCATCCGGTCGGTCACGACGTTCACGCCGAAGAAGTCGGTGACGACGTCGCCGTCCAGGTCGCGGTCGTCCAGCGAGAGCTGGTAGCGCAGGCCGGAGCAGCCGCCCGGCGCAACCGAGATGCGCAGCGCGAGATCGTCCACGCCCTCCGCCTCGAGCAGTTGCTTCACCTTGGACGCGGCGACCTCGGTCAGCGAGATGCCATCGGTGACGATCTGGTCAAGACTCATGTCTGGATTCCTTCCCCGGCTCGGTCTGTCCGGTTCAACCTGCTGGCCACAACGGGTATTCCCGGACCAGGGCTCAGTCTACGCGGTGGCTCGCGGCGCCCGTCCAGCCCTGCGCCACGCGGACGGCGGCGGCCGTCAGCGTCTCGGGGAGCGGCCCCGGCTCGCAGGCGTGGGCGGCTTCGACCCCGAAGGTGCGCATCTCGCGCCGGCTCAGGCTGGATTCCTGGGCGATCACCAGGCAGGGACGCATCGCGTCGGTCGCCAGGTCGGCGACGAACCGCACCACCCGGCCGCCGCGGTTGCCGATGTGGAAGGCGGTGCACCCGGTGACGACCAGGTCGGCCTGCCGCAGGGTGCGCTCCAGGCCGGCGAGCTCCGCGCACAGCTGGTTGCCGGAGAGCACCCGTCCGCCCAGGGACGCCACTGCAGCCGCCGCTCCCCCGGCAGCGCCCATCCCCGGGCCGTCGCTGACCCCCAGGGTGGCCAGCCAGCCCGCCATGGCGGCCTCCGCGGCGAGCAGTTCGGCCGGGTCGAGCCGGACGGCGAACCCGCGCCGCGAGACAGCGCCCTGCAGGCCGAGCAGCACCAGCTCGGTCTCGTCGGCGTCGATCACGCCGATCAC
>CAZLWS010000154.1:4300-6616 GCA_964563205.1 uncultured Propionibacteriaceae bacterium
CGCAGCCACCAGCCCTGGTCGGTGACCACCGGCTCGCCGCCCAGCAGGGCGCCCAGCGCGTGGCCGAGGGAGGGTCCGCCGTCGGCCAGCGGCACCACGGCCACATGGGCGTGCTCCGTCCAGCCGCGGGCGATCGCCACCCCGGCCTGCCAGGAGTCGAGCGGGCCGACGGCGTCGCTGGCGACCACCACCCGCAATGGACGAGTCACCGCGCCTCCCAGCCCGGCGGCTGCTCGTAGCCGGCCGGCGGAGCGGCGTCCGAGACGAAGCCGTCAGGTTCAACCTGGCGCACCAGGCGCTCCGGCTCGGCCTGCCAGCGGGCCAGCACGACCCGGGCCTGGCGGGCGGCCGCGTCCGGATCGGGCAGGGCGAGAATCCGCTCGCGCTCGGCCCGCAGCTCCTGCAGATGGACGCGCAGGGCGTCCCGCACCGCGAGCAGCTCCTGCTGCTCGGCGGCCAGCGCGGCGTCGCGGGCGGCGGCCTCGGCTTGGGCGGACTCGTCGGGCCAGGGGTCCGCGCCGAGGGCCAGCCGGCGGCGGCGCGCGGCGACCGCGTCCGCCTCGTCCCGGAGTTGGCCGAGCCAGGCCAGCCCCTGCTGGTAGGCGACGGTCAGCGCGTCCGACCAGTGCCCCGGGTGGGGCTCGGCGGGCGGTTCCAGCAGCCGTCGCAGCCGTTCCAGCAGGTTCGCCACGGCCGCCTCCTCCCTGTCCCGACATGACCGGCACCCTCAACAACACTTACGATGTGGGTGTCATCGTCGCACCACCAGAGGTTTGAAGTGGGATTGTTCCGGCCCTACAAGCGCACCGAGCCCGTCGCCGAGGATCCGGCGACCCCGGCCGCGGCCGCATCGACCCCCGCCGGGCCGGTCCGCAAGGACGCCCCGACCCCCACCCGCAGGGAGGCCGAGCAGGCCCGCCGCGAGCGGGTGAACCCGACCCTCACCCCCAAGCAGGCCAAGGCCAAGCAGCGCCAGGCCCGCTACGAGCAGCGCGAATCCGCGATGCGGGTGGCGGAGGCGCAGCCCGGCAAGGTGCTCATGCGCGACTGGGTGGACAGCCGGCCCGGGATGGCGCAGTTCTCGATGCCGGTGCTGATGTCGATGCTGATGGTCTCGCTGCTGGTGACCGGCATGGGCACGACCATGGTCGCCATCATCAGCTACGGCACCTGGATCGTGATGTTCGGGATCTTCCTGGATCTCTACTTCATGTGGCGCGGCTACAAGAAGCTGCACGCCGAGCGTCTGCCCCGCGAGCCGCTGAAGGGCCTGCTCTCCTACGGCATCAACCGCTCGATCAACATGCGCCGGCTGCGGATGCCCAAGCCGCGGGTCAAGCGCGGCGACCCGATCTGATGTACCGCTGGGTCGCCGATCCGGACGACGGAGCCGTCCTGGCGCAGACCTGGCCCGACCAGGCCGCCGCCGAGGGCTGGCTGACCGCCGGCTACCTCGACCTGCTGGACGCCGGCGTCACCGCGGTCTCCCTCTACGAGGAGGACCGCCTGGTCTACGGCCCCATGAGCCTGGAACCGTGACCGAACACCGTCGCCCGCGTCGTCCGAGCTATCTGGAGCCGGCCGCTCTGGAAGCGGTCGGCGAGCGGCACGACCCGATCGCCGGGCTGCAGGCCGCCCACGAGACCGCGGCCGTGCTGGTGCATCGCGGCCGCGCCGCCACCGACCCCGAGACCATCGAGCGACTGGTGCGCCTGGTGGACGAGATCGGCCTGCCCGACCTGGCCGAGCTGTGGGCCGCCCGTCCGGCACGATCGCTGCCGGGGGCGCTGTGGCGGCTCTACCTGCTGCGCGAGTGGATGACCCGCCACCCCGAGGCGGTGGCGCGGGAGTACGCCGCCGGCGTCCGGTTCACCGAGCCCAACCACGTGGTGGCCGGCGTCGACCCGCCCGGCCCCGACGAGGTCCGCCAGGTCGCCGACCAGATCCTGCGCGGCGCCTTCACCGGCGACTTCGCCGTCGCCCTGGAGCGGGCCGCCGCCTTCTGCGCCGTCGTCACCTCCGGACGAGCCGACCTCACCACCGGCCTGGACGCCGTCACCCAGGCCACCCGCCTCCGCGACCTCGCCGACGACCTCACCGCAGCCGCCGCCCTCTGGCGCGCCGGCAAGCTGGTGTGACTGCCCCGTCGCGCGGGCTCCCCTGAGTCGACCTTGGTGCGTCAGAGTGTCGTTCTGGGCCTGGTGCCCGCGCCCGATCGACCGTTGCGCGTCAGGGTGGTCGTTCCCAGGCCGCCGGGCCGCCTCACAACCGCCATCCTGACGCGCAACGCGAAGTCCCTCAGCGGCACCGCCTTCA
>CAZLWS010000155.1:0-6610 GCA_964563205.1 uncultured Propionibacteriaceae bacterium
ATCCCCGCCTGCGCGGGGATGACGGAAAGGCGGGATGACGGAAGGAGCGAGGGGATGACAGGCAGAGGGGTGGGTGTCGCGCTGAGCTCGTCGGTGGGGCGTGGCAGGCTGGGGCGGTGACGCTGCCGCAGTGGATGACCTCGGACGAGCGGCTGCGCCACGTCCATCACCGGCCCGCGGTTCCCGGCGTGACCGCCGACTTCCCGGAGTGGGTGAGCGCGCCCGTTCGCGAGGCCTTCGGGCGGCTCGGGGTCGAGCGGCCGTGGCAGCACCAGGCAGCGGCCGCGGAGGCGGCCTTCGCCGGACGCCACGTGGCGCTGTCGACCCCCACCGCGTCCGGGAAGACGCTGGCCTACCTGATGCCGGTGCTGGCGGCGTTGGTCGACGGCGAACTCGGCCGTCCGCTGCCCGGGAACGGGTTGATCGCGCCGCGGCACACCGCCCTCTACCTGGCGCCCACTAAGGCGTTGGCGCACGATCAGTGGCGCACCTGCCGCGAGCTGGAGCTGCCGGGCTTCCGGTTCAGCACCCTGGACGGTGATTCCGACGAGGCGGAGCGACGATTCGCCCGCGAGTACGCGGGGCTGATCCTGAGCAATCCGGACATGGTGCATCGCTCGATGTTGCCCAACCACGCCCGGTTCAGCCGGCTGCTGGGCAGCCTGCGGTACGTGGTGATCGACGAGGCGCATCGCTACCGCGGGGTCTTCGGCGCCCAGGTGGCAGCGGTGCTGCGGCGGCTGCGGCGGCTGGCCCGCCACTACGGCGCCGACCCGGTGTTCGTCTCCTGCTCGGCGACCATCGCCGGAGCGGACCAGCACCTCGCCGCCCTCGCCGGGGTCGAAGACCCGGTCGCGGTGGAGACCGACACGTCCCGGCGTCCGGCGCTCGACTTCTGCCTGTGGCAGCCCGAGGAGGACGCTCACGCCGAGACCGCGCGACTGCTCGCCCGCCTGGTCGGCGAGGGACGCCAGACGCTGGCTTTCACCACGTCACGGGTGCAGGCCGAACTCGTCGCCCGGCGAGCCCAGCAGCAGGCGGCGACGGCGGTCGCGATCTCGTCCTATCGGGCCGGCTACCTGGCGGAGGACCGGCGGGCGATCGAACGCGGCCTGAGCAGCGGAGAGCTGCGGGGCGTGGCCTGCACCAATGCCCTCGAACTCGGCGTCGACATCGCCGGGATGGACGCCGTGATCAGCTGCGGCTTCCCCGGCACGCTGGCCTCGCTGTGGCAGCAGGCCGGACGCGCCGGACGAGCCGGCGGCGACGCCCTGGCGATCCTGGTGGCCCGTCCGGAGCCACTGGACAGCTACCTGTGCGAGCACCCCGAGGCGATCTTCCAGCAACGCGCGGACCGTCCGGTGCTGCACCCCGACCTGCCCGCCGTCCTCGCGCCCCACCTGGCGGCCGCGGCTCAGGAGAAACCGCTCACCCCAGCCGACGCCGAGTTCTTCGGGCCTGGCATGGTGGCGTCGGCCGACAGACTGGTCGCGGACGGAGTGCTGCGACGCCGGCCCGCGGGCTGGTTCTGGACCCGTCCGGATCGCGCGGTGGACGGCATCGACCTGCGCAGCTCCGCCGCCGAGCAGGTGGAGATCGTCGAGGCGTCCACCGGCCGGGTGATCGGTCAGGTGGATCCGGCCGCCGCCGACCGCACCGTCCACGCCGGGGCGGTGTACCTGCACCTGGGCGAGCAGTGGCAGATCACCGACTACGACCCGGTCGACCGGGTCGCGCTGGCCGGCCCCAACACCGGCAACTGGTACACCCAGGCGGTGGGAACCTCCGACCTGCGCATCCTCAGCACCGCGGCGACCCGTGAGCTGCCCGGCGCCCACGCCGGCCTCGGCGAGGTCGAACTCGGCTCCCAGGTGACCGGCTACCTGCGCCGCGACGAGGTGACCGGCACCGTGTGGGACAGCAACCCGCTGGAGCTGCCGGTGCGCCGCTTCACCACCCGCGCCACCTGGTGGACGGTCGACGCGGCCGCGCTGGCCGCCAGCGGGATCTCCCCGGCGGCCCTCCCGGGCGCCGCTCACGCCGCCGAGCACGCGGCGATCGGGCTGCTGCCGGTCTTCGCGCCCTGCGACCGGTGGGACATCGGCGGGCTCTCCACGGCGTGCCACCCCGACACCGGGCTTTTGACGGTGTTCGTCCACGACGGCCAGGCGGGCGGCGCCGGTTTCGCCGACCGGGCCTACCAGGTGCTGCCGGAGTGGCTGGCGGCCACCCTCGCCCTGGTTCGGGAGTGCCCCTGCGCGGACGGCTGTCCGCGCTGCATCGTCTCGCCGAAGTGCGGCAGCGGCAACCAGCCGCTCGACAAGGCGGCGGCGATCGCCCTGCTGGCGGCCGTCCTGGCTTCACGAGACGACCCAGCCCGCGTGTGACCGGGCGGTGAAGCCCAGCCGGCCCGGCAATGAGTCGGCCGGCGCGGCTACCGTCACCGTCACCACGAAGTCGAGCAGGTCACCCGCCGTCTCGCAGCCGCGCAGTTCGACCTGATTGGCGTCTGCGATCCGGGCGGCCGCAGCGCAGGCGTCCCGGCCGTCAGCGTTGGCAGCCGCGGCCGAAAGGGCCACCAGATCGGCGGCCTCCCGCACCCGCTGGACGCCTGCCAGCCCGCTGCCCACTCCCACTGCGACGACCCCGGCCACCGCGAGCAGCACCACCCCGCCGGCCATCATCAGGCTGCCGGAACCACGCTCGGCCCCGGTCACGTCTGCCCCGGCTCGATCAGCGTCACCGCCTGTGCGCTCAACGGCACGGACGGCAGCCAGCCGGCCCACGGCCGGGCGGCCAACTCCACCACCACGGTGACCCTCCCGGACGATCGTCCGACGCTCACCCGGGCGCCTGGCGGCGCCCCGGAGCGGGCCTGCTCAGCCGCTGCCCGGTCACCGCGGGCCTCCTGGCGGGCGACCTCCCAAGCAGTGCTCTGGCAGCGCAGCAGCAGCCCGAGCACCGCCACCAGCCAGGCGACCACGACCACAGCGACCGCGAGCACCAGGCTCGCCATCCCCAGTTCGGCGGTGACCATGCCCCGCTCCCCTCGCCGATTCCGGCGGGACGGGGCTTCTGTACTCTGCATCGCGCACTTCCCTCGGGTTCCGATGGACACGAGTGCGCCGCGTCGCCGCGACGCCGAGGTGGCCGGACCGACGTCCGGCCACCACATCGCCGACCGGTCAGCCTCCGGTGATCATCTTGATGATGATGTCGAGCAGCGCCTCGATGATCGTCGAGAGGAACTTCCGGAACTCCGGGTTGGAGATGATCGACAAGAGCACCCCCACGATGCTCACCGTCGCCACCGTGCCGACCGCGTACTCCGCCGTGGTCATGCCCTGCTCGTCGCGCCGCTTCGCCAGCTTCTGCATCACTGCTACCTCCGTGCTTTGGCCACCCCCAGCGGGTGGACGCCCTGCACTCTGGCGAGGCGCGACCACAATGTGCCAACGACTTTCCGGACCTGTGGATGACGCTTCGGAGGACCTCAAACCTGTGGAAAACCAACGCCTGGCGGCGATCAAGCCCCCGGGTCGCGCTTGACTTGCCGTCAGCGCATACCTTGTACTTCTAGGTACATTGCAGTACGAGGCATTGGAGGGGCTATGCGAGTGGGCAAGGACCTGGTCGCCGCGGCGGCGACCCCGCTCGTCCTCGGCATTCTGGCCGAGGGCGAGTCGTACGGGTACGCGATCCTGCAGCGGGTGCGGGCGTTGTCGGACGGCGAGCTGGAGTGGAGCGACGGAATGCTGTATCCGCTGCTGCACCGGCTGGAGCGGCTCGGCCACGTCGAAGCCAGCTGGCACGACTCGCCGACCGGCCGGCCTCGAAAGCACTACCGGCTGAGCCCCGGCGGCCGCGCGGCGCTCGCGGAGCAGCAGGCGCAGTGGGCGGTCGTCAGCCGCACCCTCGGACGGGTGTGGACGCCCGGCGGGTTCGGTTCGCTCGCTGTGGGGCAGGTCTGAGATGGACACCACCCACGACCTCGTCGAGCAGCAGATCGACGCCTGGCGCAGCTACGTGTCGCGACGGGATGCCATCGCCCACGCCGACGTCCGCGAGCTTGAGGGTCATCTGCGGGATCGCATCGATGAGCTGACCGCGTCCGGGCTCGCCGGCGACGAGGCCTTCCTGGTCGCGATCAAGCGGATGGGCAGCCTCGACGAACTCTCCCGCGAGTTCGCGCGTGAGCACTCGGAACGACTGTGGAAACAGCTCGTCGTCGAAGGCGGCGCCGGGCCCGCCCCAGCGCGGACGAACGGGCTGACGCTCACTCTGGCCCTTGCCGGACTCGCTGCTGCAGCGGTGAAGCTCCCGGCCCTGTTCGGGTTCGGCTTCGCCGGTGACGGCGCGTTCTACCAGCGCAATCTGGCACTGCTGGTTCTGCCCTTCCTCGCCGCGCTCTTCCTGATGCGCCGCCGCGCCGGCGCCGAGACGGCCGCCGCGGTGGCCGTCTCCTTCGCTGCCGCGGCGCTCGTCCTCAACGGCTACCCATTCGAGCCGGACGGCGCGACGCTGCTGCTCGCGGTGACGCATGTCAACGTCGCGCTGTGGCTGGTGGTCGGCGTCGCCTATGTGGGCGGGGATTGGGCGTCGGGGCGGGCGCGCATGGACTTCATCCGGTTCACCGGCGAATGGTTCGTCTATCTCGTCCTGATCGCGCTCGGCGGCGGCGTGCTCGTCGCCCTCACGATGGGCGTCTTCTCGGCGGTGGGAGTGGACGCGGCGCCCTTCGTCGAAGAGTGGCTGCTGCCGTGCGGCATCGCCGGCGCGGTCGTCATCGCCGGCTGGCTGGTCGAGGCCAAGCAGAGCGTCATCGAGAACATCGCACCGGTGCTCACCCGGGTGTTCACACCGCTGTTCACCGCTCTGCTGGTCGCCTTCATCGTGGTGGCGCTGCTGCAGGGAAGCCTCACGAACCCCGTGGACGGCGTCCGCGTGTTCGGGCAGCGCGACCTGCTGATCATCTTCGACATCGTCCTGCTGGTCGTGCTGGGCCTGCTGCTGTACTCGCTGTCGGCGCGGGATCCGCTCGCGCCGGCGGGATGGTTCGAGCGGCTTCAACTCCTGCTCGTCGTGGCAGCTCTGATCGTCGACCTCATCGTGCTGGTCGCGATGGTCACCCGGATCGGCAGCTACGGCGCCAGCCCGAACAAGCTCGCCTCACTCGGGCTCAACCTCATCCTGCTCGCCAACCTCGCCGGGGCCGCCTGGCTGCAGCTCGGGTTCCTCCGTCGCCGGGTCCCGTTCGCCCGGCTGGAGGCCTGGCAGACCTCCTACCTCCCGGTCTACCTGGCCTGGACGGTGGTCGTCGCCACCGTCATGCCCGTCTTGTTCGACTTCGTCTAGGCGCCCGCGCCGGGGTGGCCGAGTTGCCGCCACGCCTCGTAGACGGCGATGGCCGCCGCGTTGGCGAGGTTGAGGGAGCGCATCCCGGGCCGCATCGGGATCCGGACGAGCGCGGTGATGCGCGGATCTGCCAGCACCTCAGGAGCGAGCCCGGTGGGCTCGGGGCCAAACAGCAGGACGTCGCCAGGTTCGTAGGCGATCTCGGTGTAGTGGGTCTCGGTGCGAGCCGTGAAGGCGAAGACCCGTGCGGGCAGCAGCGCGCGGTAGGCGTCCGCCAGCGAATCGTGGACGAAGGTCGCCGCCTGGTCGCGGTAGTCGACCCCGGCGCGGCGCAGCTTGGCGTCGTCCATGTCGAACCCGAGCGGACGCGCCAGGTGCAGCTCGGCTCCGGTCACCGCTGCCAGTCGCATGGTCGCACCCGTGTTGTTCGGGATCTGCGGAGAGTGGAACAGGATGCGTAGCGGACGGGGCACGCCTGTCATCCTGTCACCTGCGCGGCTTGGGGCCAGTCCAAGACGAATCGGCTGGTGAACTCGCGCGGCGTCTGGTCGATCGGGTCGGTGAAGGACAGCCGCCGGGCGATGAGCTGAAGCGGCGTGGTGAAGTCGGCGGGGTCCACGTCCAGAACCTCCGGGTACAGCGGGTCGCCCAGGATCGGCAGCTCCAGCGCGGCCAGGTGCACCCGCAGCTGGTGGGTCCGTCCGGTTGTCGGCGTCAGCTGGTAGCGCGCGTAGTCACCGCGGGTCTCGACAACTTCGATCCAGGTCTCGGCGTTCGGCTCACCGTCCACCACCTCGGCCCGCAGACTGCCGCGCCGCTTCTCGATCCTGTTGGCGATCCGGCGCGGGAACTCCAGTCTCGGGTCGAATCGCGCCAACGCCTCGTAGGTCTTGTGGACCTCACGCCGCTGGAAGATCCCGGCATACACGCCGCGGAACTCACGTTGCGTCGTGAGCACCAGCACACCGGCCGTGAGCCGGTCCAGCCGATGCGCCGCGGCGAGCTCGGGCAGACCCAGCGAGTTCCGCAGCCTCACCAGCGCCGACTCGGCGACATGGCTGCCGCGCGGCGTGCTGGCCAGGAAGTGCGGCTTGTCGACCACCACCAGCCGGTCATCCCGATACAACACCTCGACCGGAAACGGCACAACCGGCTCCTGAACGAGCGCCCGGTGAAACCAGACCAGGGTGCTGCCCCGGTATCGCTCCTGACCCGTCCACGGCCGTCCCGCCTGATCGACGAACTCGCCGCCCGC
>CAZLWS010000156.1:0-2741 GCA_964563205.1 uncultured Propionibacteriaceae bacterium
ATCCCGCAAGCCTTCCGGCTACGACACCGGCGAGCCGCTGCGGGTCGCGGAGTCGGTGAAGACGATGGGGCTGCACTACGCCACGGTCACCGGCGTCTGCCGCGACGACCTGGACGACGGCGGCGCCTGGCTCTACGCCGAGACCATCCGCCAGATCCACGACCTGAACCCCGGCGTGGGAGTCGAGATGCTCGCCCCCGACTTCGACGGCAAGGACGAGTGGCTGAACCAGATCTTCGACACCGAGCCGGAGGTCTTCGCCCACAACGTCGAGACCGTGCCGCGGATCTTCCGCCGGATCCGTCCCGGCTTCAACTACGAGCTCTCGCTGGAGGTGCTGCGCAAGTCGCGCGCCTACGGGCTGGTCACCAAGTCGAACCTGATCCTGGGCATGGGCGAGACTCGCGAGGAGGTCTCCGAGGCGCTGCGCGACCTGCATTCGGCCGGCGCCGAGCTGATCACCATCACGCAGTACCTGCGTCCGAGCGTCCGGCACCACCCGATCGACCGCTGGGTGCGGCCCGAGGAGTTCGACGAGCTGGCCGCCGAGGCCACCGAGATCGGCTACGTCGGCGTCCAGAGCGGGCCGCTGGTGCGCTCGTCCTACCGGGCCGGACGGATGTACCGGCAGGCATTCGAAGTCCGCAAGCGCGCCCGGCGCGCGGCCGAGCAGGAGATCGCATAGATGGCGAGTGAGAAGGCCAAGGAACTGGCCGCCAAGCAGAAGGCCGACCTCAAGGCAGCGAAGCTGGCGAAGAAGAACTCCACCAACCCGCGGGACTGGGGCTGGTTCCGGCAGGTCCGCGAGACCTACCGGGTCACGGTCGAGAGCGATCCGGCCTCGCAGAACCTGATCATCGGCGCCGGCGCGGGCGTGGCGGTGCTGGTGAGCCTGGTCGGCATCTTCCTGCCGCCGTGGTGGATGTGGATCATCACCGGCCTGATGGCCGGCCTGGTCGCCGCCCTCTACATGCTGCTGAACCGGGCCAAGAAGGCCACCTACAAGCGGTACGCGGGCAAGCCGGGGTCGGCGGAGGTCGCGTTCGGCATGCTCGACAAGAAGAAGTTCGACTACACCGCCGGCATCACCGCCACCAAGCAGCTGGACGTGGTGCACCGCGTCCTCGGCCCGGCCGGCATCGTGCTGGTCGGCGAGGGCTCGGCCGCCCGGCTGAAGGCGGTGCTGGCCGGCGAGGCCCGCAAGCACGAGCAGGTGGCCTACGGCGTGCCGGTCAGCACGGTGCTGATGGGCGACGGCGAGGGCCAGGTGTCGCTGGACAAGCTGGCCGACCATCTGAAGAAGATGCCGAAGGCCATCCAGCCGGTGCAGATCACCGAGGTGAAGCAGCGGCTGCGCGCCCTGGACGCGGTGCGTCCCAAGGTGCCGATCCCGAAGGGCCCGATGCCCACCATGAAGGGCGCCAACCGCGCCATGCGCGGCCGCTGAGGCTCATCCGTCCCGCTCGTGCCATCGGACGACGCGCCTGACCAGGGCCTGTACGAGGAGCGGCCTGCCGTCTCCCCGCACGTGGTGTGCACCTGGCAGGCCCGCGCGGTCCGCGAGGAGCGCTATCTGGTCCCCGCAGTCGAGCACTGGGACATCTGGTTCGCCCGGGAGCCCGACGGCGCCGTGGTCGCGGGACTCTCCGGCCCCGCCCTCGGGTCGCGGTGGATCGCGTCCGTGGTCGGGGAGCACGGCTGGGGCGTCCAGCTGAGCGCCCACGTCGTCGTCCCCGGGGTCGCCAAGAAGCTGCTGCTCGGCGGCGAGCTGCGGCTTCCCGTCGTGGACGACCTCGTCGAGATCTCCGGACGACGCGTGCCCGTCCCCTCCTTCGAGGAGCTGGAGGATTTCGTCGCGGAACTGCTGCGCCTGGACGTCCTGCGCGCCGACGACGACGTGCGCCGGGCGCTGGCCGGGGACGAGGTGGGCTATTCGGAGCGGCACTGGCAGCGCCGCGTCCGGGACTCGACGGGTGTCACGCGCAAGCAGATCTCCCAGCTCGCGCGGGCGCGCGAGGCCTACGCCCTGCTGCAGCGGGGCGTCACCCCCGCGGAGTGCGCGGCGGCCTGCGGGTATGCCGACCAGGCGCACCTGACCCGGTCGCTGCGGCTGCTGCACGGCGAGACCCCGGCCCGCATCCTGGCCGGGCGATGATGGCGGAAATCTTCAATCCGCCGAGGCAGCCGGATTGATGGAATAGAGGCATCAGCAAGCCACCAGTCAAGGAGCAGAAGATGTCGATTCCCGCAGCACCCGAGGGCTACGCCACCGTCAACCCGTTCATCATCACGCGCGGCGCCGAAGAGCTCACCGCCTTCGTCGTCGAGGTCTTCGGCGGCACGGAGCGGCTGGAGTCGCGGACGGTCGACGACGACGGCCTGCTGCTGCAGGGCGAGGTGGTCGTCGGCACCACCACGATCATGCTGGCCGAGCGCAAGCCCGGCTGGGGCTTCACCCCGAGCTTCCTGCAGATCTACGTGGACGACCTCGACGCGACCCTCGATCGCGCCGTCGCCCGCGGCGCGCGCGTCCTGACCCAGCCGACCGACTTCTTCGGCACCCAGTTCTCCCGGGTCCAGGATCCGAGCGCGAACATCTGGTGGGTCTGGCAGCACGGCGAGATGAACTGGGACTCCGATGCGAACGCCGACGCCTGGGACGGCGACGCCCCCGCCGACAGCTGGGGCGCCATCTCCCCCGAGCTCGCCTACATCCGCGACAGCCTGCTCGAGATCATGGC
>CAZLWS010000156.1:2841-6496 GCA_964563205.1 uncultured Propionibacteriaceae bacterium
CTCAGCCGATCAGGTCGGAGAGGTCCAGCCAGCGGTCTTCGAGTTCAGCGGTCTCGGCCTCGGCGGCGCGCACCTGGTCTGCGAGGCGCTGCAGGCCCCCGTAGTCGGCCTGGTCGTGGTCGGCCATGCGTTGGTGCAGGGACTGCACCTCGGCGTGAAGCTTGTCGAGCCGGCGTTCGACGGCCGCGACCTCCTTCTGGACGGCGCGACGCTCGGCGCCGGAGAGGCCGGACGCGGCCGCGCCCGACCCGCCGGCCGGGGTAGCGTCGTTCGGACGCGGCGCCTGCTCGCGGCGAAGCCGCAGGTACTCGTCCACCCCGCCGGGCAGGTGGCGCAGCCGGCCGTCCAGGATGGCGTATTGCTGGTCGGTGACGCGCTCCAGCAGGTAGCGGTCGTGGGAGACCACCAGCAGGGTGCCGGGCCAGGAGTCGAGCAGATCCTCCATGGCGGCCAGCATGTCGGCGTCCACGTCGTTCGTAGGCTCATCGAGGCAAATCACGTTAGGTTCGGCGAGCAGGAGCAGCAGCAGTTGCAGCCGCCGCTTCTGGCCTCCGGAGAGCTCGGCGACCCGGGTCGAGAGGTGCTCGCGGGCGAACCCGAGCCGCTCCAGCAACTGGGCCGGGGTGAGGTCCTTGCCGTCCACGTTGAAGGTGGTGCGGGTGCGCGCCAGCACCTCGCGGACCAGGTCGTCCCCGATCTCGGCGAGTTGCGAGAACTGCTGGTCCAGCACCCCCAGCCGGACGGTCTTGCCGCGCTTCACCCGGCCGGCGGCGGGCTTCAGCTCCCCCGAGATCAGGCCCAGCAGGGTGGACTTGCCGCTGCCGTTCGCGCCGAGGATGCCGGTGCGCTCGCCAGGGGCGATCCGCCAGGTGACCTCGCGGAGCACCGGGGCGGGGCCGTAGCTGAAGGAGGCGTCCTCCAGGTCGACGACGTCCTTGCCGAGCCGGGCGACGGCCAGCCGCTGCAGCTCCAGCGGGTTGCGGATCGGCGGGACGTCCTCGATGAGCACGTTCGCGGCGTCGATCCGGAACTTCGGTTTGCTGGTGCGGGCCGGGGCGCCGCGGCGCAGCCAGGCGAGCTCCTTGCGCATCAGGTTCTGCCGTTTGGCCTCGGTCGCGGCGGCCATTCGGTCGCGCTCGACGCGCTGCAGCACGTAGGCGGCGTAGCCGCCCTCGAAGGGCTCGACGATGCCGTCGTGCACCTCCCAGGTCCGGGTGCAGACCTCGTCCAGGAACCAGCGGTCGTGGGTGACCACCAGCAGCCCGCCGGAATTCCTCGCCCAGCGATTCTTGAGGTGCTCGGCCAGCCAGGCGATGCCTTCCACGTCGAGGTGGTTGGTCGGCTCGTCCAGCGCGATGACATCCCAGTCGCCCACCAGCAGGGCGGCGAGGGCGACCCTGCGGCGCTGTCCGCCGCTCAGCTCACCGACCGGGGCGTCCCAGCCAAGGTCGGCGACCAGGCCTGCGATCACGTCGCGGACCTTCGGGTCGCCAGCCCACTCGTGCTCGGGCCGGTCCCCGACGATCGCGTGGCCGACGGAGGCGGACGGGTCGAGGTCGTCCCCTTGGGAGAGGGCTCCGAACCGGAGGCCGCCGCGCGGCACCACCCTGCCGGCCTGCGGCTGGAGCCGTCCGCCCAGCAGGCCCAGCAGGCTCGACTTGCCGTCCCCGTTGCGTCCGACGACTCCGATGCGGTCGCCGTCGCCGATGCCGAGGGTGATCTGGTCGAAGACGACTTTGGTCGGGTATTCGAGGTGCAGGGCCTCGGCCCCGAGAAGATGCGCCATGTCGCGGCAAGCCTAGGGCATTCGTGACAGCCCAGCTCCGGACGACGGCGGGAGCCGGGGGCGAACTGCGTCCTGACGATCGCAACGTCTCGGATATTGACACAGCGTGTGCTGCGCATCGAGAATTTCATCGATTCGCGGTGGGGGGCCTGAACAGAGGGAACTTGCCATGCTCGGACAGCGCCACCGCGCCACCGCTCCGCTGAGCGCCCGACTGCTCGCGATCGGGCTGACCACCGGGCTCCTGGCCACCTTCGTCGCAGTGCCCACGGCCTCCGCGGCTGTGGAGTTCAAGGATCCGCCCACCCGGCTCTACATGCTGCCGAACGCCCCCGGCCCGCTGCCGGCGCCGATCCCGTTCCCGCTGGTGCCGGACGGCGTGCTGCTCTTCGACGGCAGCACCGACCTGATCTCGCAGGACGACCGGACGATCGAGATCGAATCCGAGGAGCCGGCCTGCGACTTCGGGCCGACCTACGCGCTGACGGGCTGCACCGCCGTCCAGCTCGACGTCTCGCACGGGCAGCTCGACTTCACCACCGCTCCGACGCGGATCGAGTACGACACCGACCCCTCCGATGACGACGACACCCTCGACGGCGTCGTGTACCAGCTGCCGGGCGGTTCGCTGGTCCGGGACATGGATTCGGACGACGACCTGCCGGCGTCGGCGCCCGCGCTGATCGGGAAGACCTCCGAGCTCAACGCGGATCTGCAGCTGCTGCGCTACACCCCGACCGCCGACTACTACTACGACGGCAGCAACCCCGAGACCCTCAGCGTCGACATCGTTCCCGGCAGCGGATCGGGGTCGGTGACCCATGACATCCAGATCCGGGTGCTGGATCTCAACGACTTCCCCGAGATGACCGTGCCGTCCACGCTCTACACCGCCGACCCCGGGCAGGAGATCGTCCTCGGCCCGGATTCGGCGTGGGAGGTGACCGACGAGGACAACGACGAGCCGGACGGCGACGACACCCTCGACGGCGTCGGTGAGGAGTTCATCCTGATCGCCTGGGCATCCTGCGGGTACTTCAAGTTCCAGGGCGCCAGCGGGATGACCCTGCGCGACGACCTCGAAGAGGTGCTCGACTACGCTCTCGACCTGGCCTCGATGGATCCGGGGACGAGTTCTGTCATCAAGGACGCCTTCTTCGCGATCCTGCCCGACGAGATCGAGTCGATGCCTTTCGCGACCGGCAACCCGAACGAGTACGCCCAGGCCTTCGCCGGCGTCGTCGACGACATCGAGTGGCTGAACTATCACCTGGACGAGATCACCTTCGCCGCGGTGACCGATCCGGTGACCATGACGCCGCTCTCCGACGATCTGTGCGACATCCGCTTCCTGGTCACCGACATCGGCAACAACGGCCTGCCGCTGCAGTACATCGGCGACCCGCCGGAGGGCGTCGAGGTGCCCTTCTTCGGGTTCGACATCGACACCAACGACTTCCCCGGTGTGGAACTGGTGCAGGTTCAGGTCGGCGACGGCAAGGAGATCGAGGTTCAGCTCGGCGACGTGACGCTGCCGGAAGACACCACGTCCACGCTGACGGTCACGATCACCCCGGCGACCCACCCCGCCTTCGACCTCACCGTCTCCACCTCGCCCAACGGCGCGACCACGCCCGACGTGGACTACACCACCTTCACCGCACAGACAGTGTCGATTCCCGCCGACGCCGGTTCCGTGACCATCTCCGTCGATGCACTGCTGGACGGCGTCTACGACCCGGGCGAGACCTACACCGTCACGGCCACCGGCCCGGCGTCCCCGCCGCCGGGCTACCAGATCACCCTGACCGACCCCGCCGGCCTGGTGACGATCACCGACATCGATCCGCCGCCGGACGCGACGCCGCC
>CAZLWS010000157.1:0-1399 GCA_964563205.1 uncultured Propionibacteriaceae bacterium
GCCCGGCGAGCTTGAGCCGGCGGCGCAGCACGGCGGGGTCGACGTCCAGGCCGCGAAGCTTGATCTCCAGGGCGCCGACGCCGGCCTCGCGGGCCCAAGCGCGCAGCGTCCGCTCGTCGTGGGGCAGCGCCTGCTGAACCTCGAAGGCGGTCGCCAGCGGGGTGTGAACCAGCTTGTCGGAGGCCAGATAGGCGATCCCGGGCGCCAGCGCCCAGCCGTCCAGCAGCTCGGCGAGAGCCGGGACGCCGCCGGCGCGGATCACCGCCGGGCCGGGCTCGTACAGGTAGCGGCCGACCCCGCCGACGGCCGGATCGGGACGCCGCTCGACCAGCCACTCGACCTGCTCCGGCAGCAGCACAGCCACCCTGGAGCCGGGCGCCCAGTCCGGCGATCCCGACCACAGACCGGCCTCGACCAGGTCGCCGTGGTCGCTCAGCCAGGCGGTGGCGAACTCCCCCGGCAGGTCGGCGTGGGCTATGCCGGGGCCGGCCTTGAGGCAGCCGATCCGGCCGGCCAGCATCCCGGTCGCCCAGCCCCAGGGCGGCGTGACGTCGGCGACCCGCCAGGTGCGGCCGCGGACGGTGCGTCGGGCCGGGTCGAGGAAGACGGCGTCGCCGGGTGCGATCAGGTGATCGGCCAGCACCTGGGCGTCGCCGGCGTGCACCTGGCCACGCTCCCCCAGGTTGGCCTGCGCGAGGACGGCCGTGGCCGGGTCGAGTTCGACCGCCGTCACCGGCAGCCCGGCGTCGGCGAAGGCGAGGGCGTCGGCCCCGATCCCACAGCCGAGGTCGACCACCCGGTGCGCTCCCGCCGCGACGAACCGGGCGGCCCGCCAGCGGGCGACCTCCGACCGGGTGGCCTGCTCCAGTCCGTCCGAGGTGAAGAAGAGCTCACCGGCGCGCTCGCCGAACTTGGCAACGGCCCGCCTGCGCAACTCGACCTGTCGGGTCGCCACGGCCGCCTGCTCGGGCGTCCAGTTCCGCCGCAGCGCCTGCGCCGCCGCCAGCGAGGAAGGATCCGGCCACGCCTGAGCCTCTGCCAGCGCGTCGGCGCCCTCGGGCCCGACCAGCCACCGCGCCAGCGATTCGTCCATGGACGGCGACTCTACGCGGCCCCTCGGACGCCGCGGCCACCCCGTGTCTCGCAGAAACCGGGTGATTCGGGCCTGCTGTGTGCAGATTGCACGCGGCCGCGCTGGTTTGCCCGGTTTCTGCGGGCCATGGTCGTAGCATGAAGCCATGCGGATCGTGTCACTGGTCACCTTGTGGTTCGGCATCGTCGTGGGACTGGCGGCCATCGGCGTCGCCATCTGGGGCGGCTGGATCGCCTACTGGCATTACGCCGCCCTCTCGACCGGCCGCAGCGCGGAGTTCGAGAACCCGCTGGTGCAGCTCGCTTC
>CAZLWS010000157.1:1499-3452 GCA_964563205.1 uncultured Propionibacteriaceae bacterium
TGGGGCAACATGAGCTGGGGCCACGCCACCAGCACCGATCTGCTGCACTGGAAGGAGCAGCCGATCGCGATCAGCCAGGGGCTGAACGACCAGGGCCAGTCGATCGAGGACATCTTCTCCGGCTCGATCGTCATCGACAAGAACAACACCGCTGGCTTCCGGACGTCGAAGCGAGGCCCCGCCCCGCTGGTGGCCGTCTACACCTCGGCCTACACCGACAAGCACCCGACCCTGGCCGGCAAACAGGCGCAGTCGCTGGCCTACAGCCTCGACAACGGCAAGAACTGGACGAAGTACGACAACAATCCGGTGCTCAACCGCGATTCGGCGAACTTCCGCGACCCGAAGGTGTTCTGGTACGACGGGGGCAAGAAGGGCTCCTACTGGGTGATGGTCGCCGTCGAGGCGCTGGAGCACAAGGTCGTCCTCTACAAGTCGAAGAACCTCAAGGACTGGACCTTCCTCTCCGACTTCGGCCCGGCCAACTCCACCGCCGGCATCTGGGAATGCCCCGACCTGTTCGAGCTCGCCGTCGACGGCAACCCGAAGAAGACCAAGTGGGTGATGATCGTCAACCTGAACCCCGGCGCGGTCGGCGGCGGCTCTGGCGGCCAGTACTTCGTCGGCGACTTCGACGGGACGACCTTCACCAGCGAGTCGACCGTGACCAGCCATCCGCTGCCTGCCGGCGCCGTGTTCGACGACTTCGAGAACGGCTACGACAAGTGGACGGTCAACAACGAGCCCGGCAACTGGGCGAACGGCCCGTGGGGAGACGCGCCGGCCACTGGGGCGCTCGACGGCCAGAGCCCGGTCTCGGGGTTCGAGGGCGGCCACCTGGTCAACAGCTTCCTCGACCGTGACTGGGCGATCGGCACGATGGTCTCCGACGAGTTCACGATCAGCTCCCCGTACGTCAACTTCCTGGTCGGCGGCGGCCGGCACCCGTGGATCGAGGGCGCCCAGCTCGGCAACGAGGCGCCCGAGGGTTCCACCGTCCTGTTCGACTTCGAGCAGGGCCAGCCGATCACCGATCAAGGCTGGACGGTATCCGGCGACTTCGAGGCGAGCCGCAACCCGTCCAACGCCGGCGGCGACTACTACAAGGGCGACTGGCGGATCAACACCTGGGAGGGCGGACCGAACGGGGACGACAACAAGGGCACGCTGACCTCACCGTCCTTCGAGATCGATGACGACTACCTCGCCATGCTCGTGGGCGGCGGCAAGCGCGCCGACGGCTCACTGCAGGCCGAGCTGGTGGTGGACGGCCAGGTCGTCCGCACTGCCACCGGTGGCAACGACGGCGCGCTCAACTGGCAGTCGTGGAATGTCACCGAGTTCAAGGGGCAGTCGGCGCAGCTGCGGGTCAACGACCAGGCGACCGGCGGCTGGGGACATCTCACCCTCGACCACGTCGTCCTCGCCGACCAGCCCGCGCAGCTCCGCTCGGGCGCGACGGTGATCAACCTGGTGGTGGACGGCGAGGTCGTCCGCAGCTCCACCGGCAACAACAGCGAGACCCTCGACTGGGCCTCCTGGGACGTCCGCGACCTGAACGGCAAGAAGGCCGAGCTGCAGATCGTCGACAACAACCGCGCCGGCTGGGGGCACATCCTGGTCGACCACATCATGTTCGGCGCCGAGGCGGCGCACAGCCGGCTGGAGGCCTACGACTGGCTCGACTGGGGTCGTGACTACTACGCCACCGTCTCGTACAACAACGTGGGCGGGGTGAAGGGTCGCGTCATGCAGGGCTGGATGAACAACTGGGATTACGCCCAGGACATCCCGACCTCCACCTGGCGCAGCTCCATGACGCTGCCCCGGACGGTCAAGCTGGTCTCGACCGCCCAAGGCCCGCGACTGCAGCAGAGCGTGATCCCGCAACTCGGCAAGCAGCTCGACTGGCGCAAGGCGAAGACCGTCCGCAACAAGACGATCAAGCCGGGC
>CAZLWS010000157.1:3552-6410 GCA_964563205.1 uncultured Propionibacteriaceae bacterium
GCCAAGCGGATCGACGGCTTCGCCACCGGCGGGAAGGGTGAGATCGTCAAGCTGACGGTGACCCCGATCAAGCCCACCATGTGGCAGAAGACCAAGAAGAAGCACAAGTAGCTCCCGCCCCCACTGGAGGCCCTCCGCGCAAGCGGGGGGCCTCCTGGCGTTCGCGCCTCCTTGGCCGGGCTCGCAAAGTCACGGGCAGGTAAAGATCCTGGACACCCATTGACACCGGTCTCACACTCATCGAGACTTACCATCCAAGACCGAGTGAGACCGGTCCCACATCGTCCGACAAGCCAGAACCCTGGGGAAAGCTGACCATGGCGAACCTGATTCCTGTTCCCGACGACTTCGAGGCATGCGTCGCACATCCGCTGGCGGCGGAGTCGGCCATCGAGGCCTACATCGGCGAGGCGGCCCGCAAAGGGCTGAAGCGAGTCGCCCTAGTCGGCTGTGGCGGCTCGCACTTCGGGGCCTATCCCGCCTACGACTTCCTCGACCGTCACCTGTCTCAGATCAGCGTCAACCACATCACCAGCGCCGAGTTGACCTCGCGTGCGCCGGCCTGGCTCGACTCCAGCTGCCTGGTCGTCGCCGCCAGCCACTCCGGGAACACCCCGGAGACCCTCGCCGCGGCAGAGTTCGCCCGCGACCGAGGCTGCCCCACCATCGGCATCTCCCGGGTCGGCTCCAACGGCCTGAGCCGTACCTGTGACATCCATCTCGACTACCCGGACACCATCACGATCACCGAGCCCAAGCTGATGCACACCATGTTGATCAGCCTCGCCCTGGCCCGCCTGGAGGGCCACGCCGAGCTCGCCGGCGCCATTCGCTCCAGTCTGGACGTCATGCCGCACGCGCTCCGCATCGGCAAGGACGAGATCGCCGAGGTCGGTGACGCCATCGGCGCGATGGCCGCCGAAACCGACTACGCCGCCTACATCGGCGCTGGCCCAGGCTTCGGCCAGGCCAAGATGATGGCGTGGTGCTACTCCATGGAAATGTTGTGGATGCAGGCTGCTGCGATCAACGGTGGCGACTTCTTCCACGGCCCCCTCGAACTCACCCTGCCGGGCGCCCCACTGGTCGTCCTGGCCGCCGAGGACCCGACCCGGCCTATCGCCCAGCGCGCGATCGACTTCGCGAGCCGGCACACCGAGCGGCTGCACGTCATCGACTCTGCGGCCCTGTCGATGCCGGGCGTCTCCGAGGCCGCCCGCGGCGAACTGAGCGTCCTGTCGATGATCAGCGCCTCGCGGCGGGTGCTGGACCACATCGCTGTCCACCGCCGTCACGACACCTCCGTCCGCCGCTACATGTACAAAGTGGCCTACTGATGCGGCTGCTCTGCATCGGCGACAACGTCGTCGACCGCTATCTGGACCTGGGGGTTATGTACCCCGGCGGCAACTGCGTCAACGTCGCGGTCTTCGCCAGCCGGCTGGGGGCCGAGGTCGCGTACGCCGGAGTGCTGGGCGACGACCCAGCCGGCCGGCTGGTGCTCGCCAGCCTGCGCGCCGAGGGGGTGGACGTCAGCCACACCCGCGTCGAGCACGGCACAAACGCCTACGCGCTGGTGCGGCTGGTGGACGGCGACCGCCGCTTCCAGGGCTCCGACAAAGGGGTCTCGCTCTTCGACCTGGACGCCGCCGAGATCGAACTGGCGCAAGGCTACGACGTCGTGCACACCGCCTACTCGGCGCGATGGCTGGATCAGTTGCCGAAGCTGATCGGGGCCGGCTGCCGGGTCGCCTACGACGCTGGCCACGACTTCTCCCCCGCCAGCATCGCCGGGCTGCCTGGGCTCTGGCTCGCGGCCTTCTCAGGCTCCCACCTGGACGACGCTGAGGCCGAGCGGACCGCCCGGGCCTCACTCGCCGCGGGCAGCCGGCACGTCCTGATCACGCAGGGCCCGCGCGGAGCCCGGCTGTGGTCGCCGGAAGGCAGTTGGTTCCATCCGGCGGCGGACATCCCAGTGCTCGACACGCTCGGGGCGGGCGACGCCTATCTGGCCTCGGTCATCCTGTCGCTCACCGGCACGGACGATCCTGCCGAAGCAATGGCCAAGGGCAGCGCGCTGGCCGCGGAGGTCATCACCGTCCAGGGCGCGTTCGGCCATGGCGCGCCGGATCCCGGCGTCCCGGCGACCCAAGGGGTGAACCGATGGGCCTGAGGTTCGGAGTCGACACCGGTGGCACCTTCACCGATGTCTGCGCCTACGACGACCAGACCGGACGGGTCCACGTCCACAAGGTCTCCAGCACGCCGGACGACCCCGGGCGGGCGATCGTCCAGGGTCTCACCGAACTGCTCGGCCGGCTGGACCGTCCGATCGAGGACGTCGCCTACTTCGCGCACGGCACCACGGTGGGCACCAACGCGCTGCTCACCAACTCCGGCGTCCCGACCGGCCTGATCACCACCCGGGGCTTCCGGGATCTGCTCGAACTCGGACGCGGTCGCCGCCCCGACATGTACGATCCGCGGGCGGACAAGCCGCTGCCGCTGGTGCCCCGCCACCTGCGCCTGGAGGTGAACGAGCGGCTGCGCCACGACGGCACCGTGCTAGTCACGCTGGACGAGGACGAGGCGAGGCAACGGATCCGGCAGCTCCGCGAAGCCGGCGTGCGGGCGATCGCGGTGTGCTTCCTCTACAGCTATCTGGACGACACCCACGAACGCCGGGTCGCCGAGTTGATCGCCGAGGAGTTCCCCGAGGCCTACGTCTCGCTCTCCTCCGTCGTCCTGCCGGAGTTCCGCGAGTATGAACGTCTCTCTACCGTGGTCACCAACGCCTACGCCGGCCCGGTGGTGTACGGCTACCTCTCCCGGCTGCGGCGCACGCTGGCGGAACTCGG
>CAZLWS010000158.1:0-6406 GCA_964563205.1 uncultured Propionibacteriaceae bacterium
GCGGCGTGTCGCGCCTACTGCAGCAGGGTGGAATCCGAGAGCTCGGCGTCCTTGATCTTCTGGAACTCGGCCATCAGGTCGCCGGGCTCCATGCCGGCCTTGACGTCGTCGCGGACGTCGAGGACGATCCGGCCGGCGTGCATCATGATCAGCCGGTTGCCCAGCTGCAGGGCCTGCTTCATGTTGTGGGTGACCATCAGCGTGGTCAGGTGATGCTCCTCCACGAGCTCCTTGGTGAGCCGGGTCACCAGAGCCGCCCGCTGCGGGTCCAGCGCGGCGGTGTGCTCGTCCAGCAGCAGGATCTGCGGCTGCGAGAAGGTGGCCATCAGCAGCGACAGCGACTGCCGCTGACCGCCTGACAGCAGGCCGACCCAGTCGTGCAGCCGGTTCTCCAGGCCCTGCTCCAGCACGGTGAGCTCCTGCCGGAAGCGCTCCCGCTTGGCCTTGGTGACGCCTAGGCGCAGCATCCGGCGCTTGCCGCGCTCCAGCGCCATGGCGAGGTTCTCCTCGATGGTCATGTGCGGGGCGGTGCCGGCCGACGGGTTCTGGAAGACCCGTCCGATGTAGGCGGCCCGCTGGAAGTCGGTCAGCCGGGTGACGTCGCGTCCGTCGATGGCCACCTTGCCGGAGTCGGAGCGGATCGACCCGGAGACCACGTTCAGCAGGGTGGACTTGCCGGCCCCGTTGGAGCCGATCACGGTGGCGAAGTCCCGCGGCTCCAGGTGCAGGTCGACGTCGACCAGCGCCAGCCGCTCGTTGACGGTGCCGGGGAAGAAGGTCTTGTGGATCGCCTCGAGTCGCAACATCAGCGTTCCTCTCCCTTGGCCGGCACAAGCTCGGATTCCGCGGACGGTTCGGACGGTCCGGATGCCCCGGAGCGCCGCCGGAAGGCCGCCGGCACCTTGTGGAAGACCTTCCACTGCGGCAGGACGAGGGCCATGATCACCAGGATCGCCGAGATCAGCTTCATGTCGTTCGGGTTCAGGCCGGCCGACAGCGCGAGCTGGATCACCAGCCGGTACAGCACGGAGCCGATCACCACCGCCGCAGCCGCCCGCAGCACGGTCAGCCGGCCGATCAGCGCCTGGCCGATGATCACCGAGGCCAGGCCGGCAACGATCATGCCGATGCCCATCCCGACGTCGGCGAAGCCCTGGTACTGGGCGATCAGCGAGCCCGCGATCGCCACCAGTCCGTTGGAGAGCGCCAGCCCGAGCACCTTCTGGGCGTCGGTGGAGACGCCGAAGGAGCGGATCATCTCCGGGCTGTCGCCGGTGCCGCGCATCGCCAGCCCGAGATCGGTGTGCAGGAACCAGATGATCAGCGCCAGCACGGCCAGGGCGACCACGGAGAGGATCGCCGGGCCCACCCACGTCCCGAGCAGCTTCTGCGCCCGCAGCCCCGAGAAGAAGGTGTCGGCGCGCAGCAGCGAGACGTTCGCCGACCCCATGATCCGCAGGTTGATCGAGTACAGCCCGATCATGGTGAGGATGCCGGCCAGCAGCCCGTCGATGTTGCCCTTGGTGTGCAGCAGGCCGGTGATCGTCCCGGCCGCCAGGCCGCCGAGGCAGGCCAGCAGGGTGGCCGTCCACGGGTCCAGCCCGTTGACGATCGAGATCGCCGCGATGGCGCCGCCGGTGGTGAAGCTGCCGTCGACGGTCAGGTCGGGGAAGTCCAGGATGCGGAAGGTCAGGTACACCCCGAGCGCCATGATCGCGTAGATCAGGCCCAGATCGATGGCGGTGATCATGGACGTCTCCCCTTGTCGGACGGCGCGGGCGGAGTCTCCCCCGCCCGCGCGGCGGGATTACTGGGTGATGTTCTCCGGCTTGGCCCGGTCGATCAGCTCCTGCGGAATGGTGACGCCCATCCGCTGTGCGGCGCCCAGGTTGAGGTAGACCTCGAGGTTGGTCTGGGTCTCGACCGGCATGGTCGCCGGGTCGGCGCCTTCGGTGAGGATCCGGACGGCCTGCTCGCCGGTCTGCCGGCCCAGTTCGGTGTAGGAGATGCCGTAGGTCGCGATCGCGCCGCCGGCCACCGTGCTCGCCTCGGCGCCGAAGACCGGGATCTGCTTGGTCTCGGCGACGCCGATCAGCCCGTCCAGCGAGGAGACGACGGTGTTGTCGGTGGGGACGTAGATCGCGTCCACGTCGCCCAGCGACTCGGTGGCCTGCTGCACGTCGGCGGAGGTCGGCGCGGCGGCCTCCTTGATCTCCAGCCCGAGGGTGGGGGCGATCTCCTTCAGCCAGTTGATCTGGGTGACCGAGTTGGCCTCGCCGCTGTTGTAGACGACGCCGACGGTCTTGGCGTCCGGCACGACCTGCTTGACCAGCTCGAGCTGCTCCTTGACCGGGTTGGCGTCGGAGGTGCCGGTGACATTGGCGCCCGGGGCCTCGAGTGAGGCGACCAGCTCGGCGCCGACCGGGTCGGTGACGGCGGTGAACAGCACCGGGACGTCGGCGATCTTCTGCGCCACGGCCTGGGCGGTCGGGGTGGCGATCGCCAGGATCAGGTCGTAGCCGCCGTCGGCGAAGGTGCCCGCGATGCTCGCGGCGACCGAGGCGTCACCCTGGGCGTTCTGCTCGTCGTAGGTCACCTCCAGGCCGGCCTCGGCCAGGGCCGCCTTGAAGCCCTCGCGGGCGGCGTCCAGCGCCTCGTGGGTGACGATCTGGGTGATGCCGATCTTGTAGGCCTTGGCGGGCTGGCTGGCGTCCGGGGAGGCGGACGGCGACTCCGACGGCGACGTGCTGGCGGCAGGCGCGCCCGCGCAGGCGGTGAGAGTGAGGCCGGCCAGCGCGGCGGCGGCGGCCAGCCTGGAAGTCTTGAACACGACGGATCCTTTCGAGTTGCTCAAGCCGCCCCGCGCGCGGCGCTGGGGCGGTCGAGTATGAAGCCTAGGGGGTGCCGGCGGCCGTTGCCGACATTTCCCACGTCACAGCTCAGCTTCAGCGCTGAGCCTCGGGGACGTCCAGCATCGCGCAGGCCGCCAGCCAGATCCGCCGCACGGCGATGCCGTCGGCGAGAGCCTGGACGACGGTGCGTCCGCCGAGCTGGGCATGCACCACGGAGTCGGCCCAGACCGAGGCGTAGCCGTCGCCGAGCAGGGCGCGCAGCCGCGCCCACAGTTCGGTTTCGCGCACCCCCGAGACTCAGGCGGCGGCGACGGTCTGGCGGCGCACCGGCAGCGTGGTGACGCTGGCGCGGGCGTCGATCTGGTCGCCGACCTGCCGCAGCACGCTGGAGAGCGGGACGTCCAGGGCCCCGCAGATGGCATTCAGCAGCTCGCTGGAGGCTTCCTTCTGGCCGCGCTCGATCTCGGAGAGGTAGCCGAGGCTGACCCGGGCCTTCGCCGACACCTCGCGCAGGGTGAGGTTCTCGGTGCGGCGCAGCTCGCGCAACGTCTCGCCGAGCGCTTCGCGCATCAGCACCGGGCGTTCGCCGAGCGTGGTCACCATGAGTCGAACTCTACCTGTCGTTCCGGAAAGGGTCTGGACGCTGATACAACACCGCGCCGGTGTCGTCTTGTTCCCTCACCTGGGGCCCTGCTCGGTCAGCGCCTTGGCGCGCAGCCGCATCGCCTCCAGCACGTACTGGGCGCCGGTCACCACGGTGAGCACCACCGCGGCGCCCATCACCAGCCAGGCCAGCCAGAACCAGAACGGCAGGGTCTGCTGGGTGGCCCAGATCGGGTAGGGCAGGAACATGAGCAGCGCGATCGACTGCAGCACCGTCTTGAGCTTGCCGCCCGGCGCCGCGGCCATCACCGCGTACTTGAGCATGCGCACCCGCATCCAGGTGATGCCCCACTCTCGCACCAGGATCAGGACGGTCACCCACCAGGGAAGCTCGCCCAGGATGCTCAGCCCGATGAAGGCGGCGCCGGTGAGCGCCTTGTCGGCGATCGGGTCCCAGATCTTGCCGAAGTCGCTGACCAGGCCGTAGCGGCGGGCCAGCCGCCCGTCGAAGGTGTCGGTCAGGATCGCGACCCCGAAGGCCACGGTCGCAGCCATCCGCCAGCCGAAGCTGGTCGGGTTGACGAACATCAGCCAGACGAAGACCGGGACGAGGATCAGCCGCAGGATGGTCAGGGCGTTCGGCAGCCAGGGGGGAATCCCCCGCTCTCCGTCCGGCTGCTGCGTCATCGCCGTCCCTCCACCACGAGATCCACCCCGTCCGTGCTGGCGACCCTACCCCAACCCAGCGTCCCAGGTAACGTTTTGGTATCGAGCCCGAGAATCGTGGCGGCGCCGTCGGTCTCCGGGCCCTGTTGCGCGATCCGTCCGCCGAATCCGGCGTCGGCGCGCTCCTCGACCAGGAAGCGCACCTCGTCACCCACTCGCTCGGCGGCCCGTTCGGTCAGCAGTTCGTCCACCAGGGCGGTCACCTGCTCGACCCGGTCGGCGATCTCGGCCTCGGAGACCTTCCCGGGCAGGGTGGCGCCCTCGGTGCCCTCCTCGTCGGAGTAGCCGAAGACGCCCACAGCGTCCAGCCGCGCCGCGGCGAGAAACTCGGTCAGCACGGCGACGTCCGCCTCGGTCTCGCCCGGGAAGCCGAGGATGACGTTGCTGCGCACCCCGGCCTGCGGCTCGCGGTCGCGGATGACGTTCAGCAGGCCGAGGAAGGAGTCGGCGTCGCCGAACCGGCGCATCCGGCGCAGCACCGGCCCGGAGGCGTGCTGGAAGGGCAGGTCGAAGTAGGGAACCACCCGCTCCAGGTCGCAGATCGCCGCCACCAGGTCGGGACGAACCTCGGCCGGCTGCAGGTAGGAGATCCGGATCCACTCCAGGCCGTCCACCTCGTCCAGCGCGCGCAACAGCCCGACCAGGTCGGCGCCCGGCAGGTCCTTGCCGTAGGAGGAGGAGTTCTCCGAGACCAGGACGACCTCCTTGACCCCGTCCGCGGCCAGCCAGCGGGCCTCGGCGACGATCTCGTCGATCGGACGGGAGAGGTAGGAGCCGCGGAAGCTCGGGATCGCGCAGAAGGCGCACCGCCGGTCGCAGCCCGAGGCGATCTTCAGCGGCGCGGTCGGGCCGCCGTCCAGCCGTCGCCGGGGCACGGGCGGGCCGCTGGCCGGAGCCGCGACCGCGTGGCCGGGGACGGCCACCCGCGCGGCCGCCGCCGGACGGGCGACCGGGCTGATCGGCAGCAGGGCTCGCCGGTCGCGCGGCGCGTGCGGGGTATGGGCGTGGCCGTCCAGGATGGAGCGCAGCCGTCCGGCGATGTCGGCGTAGTCGTCGAAGCCGAGCACGGCGTCGGCCTCGGGCAGCTCCCGGGCCAGGTCGGCGCCGTAGCGCTCGGCCAGGCAGCCGACCGCCACCACGGACGCGACCGTGCCGGCGTCCTTCAGGTCGGCGGCGGCGAGCAGGGTGTCGATCGAGTCCTTCTTGGCGGCGTCGATGAAACCGCAGGTGTTCACGACGACGACGTTCGCGGCCTCGGGCTCGGTCACCAGGGTGAACCCGCCGGCGGCCAGCCTGCCGGCCAGCTCCTCGGAGTCGACCTCGTTGCGGGCGCAGCCCAGCGAGGCGATGTGGACTGCCGGTTGCGCCGTCATGGTGCGGTCAGCATAAACCTTCGAACTGTCAGCCTTCGCGGAGGTTGGCGAGCACCTCGTCCAGGTCGTCGGGCTTGACCAGCACCTCGCGCGGCTTGGAGCCCTCGGAGGGGCCGACGATGCCGCGGGTCTCCAGGATGTCCATCAGCCGGCCGGCCTTGGCGAAGCCGACTCGCAGCTTGCGCTGCAGCATCGAGGTGGAGCCCAGTTGCAGGTTCACCACCAGCTGGGCGGCCTCCAGGACGAGCTCCAGGTCGTCGCCGATGTCCTCGGCGACCGCGCGACCGGAATCGGCCGGGGCGGTCACGTCCTCGCGGTAGGCGGGGGCCTGTTGCTCGGCGACGTGCTTGACCACCGCGCGGATCTCGGCCTCGGTCACCCAGGCGCCCTGGACGCGCAGCGCCTTGGACTGGCCCATCGGCAGGAACAGCCCGTCACCCTGGCCCACCAGCTTCTCGGCGCCGGGGGTGTCCAGGATGACCCGGGAGTCGACCTGCGAGCTGGTCGCGAAGGCCAGCCGGGAGGGGACGTTCGCCTTGATCAGGCCGGTCACTACATCCGTAGAGGGACGCTGGGTGGCCAGCACCAGGTGGATGCCCGCGGCTCGCGCCAGCTGCGTGATCCGGACGATGGAGTCCTCCACGTCGCGCGGGGCGACCAGCATCAGGTCGGCCAGCTCGTCGACGATCACCACCAGGTACGGGTAGGGCGCGAGCACCCGCTCCGAGCCGGGCAGCGGCTGGGCCTGGCCCGAGAGCACCGCCTTGTTGAAGTCGTCGACGTGCCGGAAGCCGAAGGCGGCCAGGTCGTCGTAGCGGGTGTCCATCTCGCGGCACACCCACTGCAGCGCCT
>CAZLWS010000159.1:0-6287 GCA_964563205.1 uncultured Propionibacteriaceae bacterium
GACTGCCGGCCGAACTGCTGGAAGGCGGCTACGCCGGACTGCTGCGTCCGGTGCTCTTCGCCAGCCACGGCGGCGACCCCGAAGCGATCCACGAGCAGCTGATCGGCATCCTCGCCGCGGTGGGCGACGCGCCCTTGCTGCGCGGGCTGCTGGAGTTCGTGTCGTCCAGCTCCGGGGCGTCCGCCGAGGTGGCCGGCGTCCGCTTCCCGAACCGGGTGGGCCTGGCCGCGGGCATGGACAAGGACGGTCTGGCGGCCCGCGCCTGGGCCTCGCTCGGCTTCGGCTTCGCCGAGGTCGGGACGGTCACCGCCCAGGCGCAGCCCGGCAACGACCGGCCGCGGGTGTTCCGGCTGCGGGAGAGCCGCGCCCTGATCAACCGGATGGGGTTCAACAACCACGGCGCCGCCGCGCTGGCCCGGACTCTCGCCGAGGCCGGCATCGTCCGCGGCAACGGGGGAGCGGGCATCCCGATCGGCGTGTCCATCGGCAAGACCAAGCTGGTCGCCGTCGAGGACGCCGTCGCCGACTACCTGACCAGCCTGGAGGCCGTCGCCCCGCACGCCGACTACGTGGCGATCAACGTCTCCAGCCCCAACACCCCCAACCTCCGCACCCTGCAGGACGGCGGAGCCCTGGCCGAGCTGACCAGCGCCCTGGTGGCGCGAGCCGCTGAGCTGGAGGCGAGACCCGTCCCGATCTTCGTGAAGATCGCCCCCGACCTGAGCTGGGAGCAGATCGACGAGGTGCTGGCGGCCTGCGAGGCGGCCGGGATCGCCGGGATGATCGCCACCAACACCACGCTGAGCCGCGACGGGCTGGCGTCCTCCGACCACGAGGCTTCGCACCAGGCCGGCGGGCTCTCCGGCGCGCCGCTCACCGTCCGCGCGCTCGAGGTCGTCCGCTATGTCGCCGAGCACACCCGGCTGCCGGTGATCGGCGCGGGTGGAATCATGACCACGGACGACGCGCGGCGGATGTTCGACGCTGGCGCGGCGCTCGTCCAGCTTTACACTGGCTTCATCTACCAAGGGCCGGGGTTGATCGCAGCGATCAACGCCGCGGATACAAGGAGGTACCCCAGGTGACGACCTACTGGCGTCGGTTGCGCGAGATCGTCTCTGATCGCGGTCCGTTGTGCGTCGGGATCGACCCGCACCCATCCTTGTTGAGCGCGTGGGGGCTCTCGGCTGACCCCGCCGGCGTGGAGAAGTTCAGCCGTCACCTGGTCTCCACCCTCTCCGACCGGGTGGCCGCGTTCAAGCCGCAGTCGGCCTTCTTCGAGGTCTACGGCTCGGCGGGCATCGCGGTCCTGGAGCGGGTGCTGGCCGACATCGGCCAGAGTTCGGCGCTGGGCATCCTGGACGTGAAGCGCGGGGACATCGGCTCGACCATGTCCGCCTACGCCGAGGCCTACCTCTCCGACGGCGCGCCGCTGTCGGCCGATGCGATCACCATCTCGCCCTACTTGGGCTTCGGCTCGCTGCAGCCGGCCATCGACCTGGCGCACCGCAACGAGCGCGGCGTCTACGTGCTGGCCCGCACCTCGAACCCCGAGGGCGGCGACGTGCAGCTTTCCCTCACCCAGGACGGCGAGGGCTCGGTGGTGCAGTCGATCATCGACGCCGCCACCGACGTGAACCGGGAATCCCGCCAGAAGGCAGTCGGACTGGTCGTCGGCGGCACCCACTCCACGCTGGGCTGCGATCTGGCCGATTTCAACGGCTCGATCCTGGTGCCCGGCATCGGCTTCCAGGGCGGCCGGATGGAGGACCTGCCGGCCATCTTCGGTGAGGCGGTCGATCAGGTGCTCGCCGTCGTGGGACGCGGCGTCATCGCCGCCGGACCCGACCCGCAGGCGCTGCGCGGCAAGGTCGACGCGCTGCTCGGCTGAAACCAGACCTGAGTGCCCGCTGAGAACCCCCGGAATCTGCGGAATTTCCTGCGAACCACCTTGTTGCACGCTAGATTGGCGACGTCAGCCAGTTATTTCGTCTGCCGGAGAATCTTGTGACCATTCCACAGCTCACCACCGAGCAACTCCAGGCCGCGCGCGCCGCCGCCACCGCCGCACGTCGCGCCCGCGCCGATCTGAAGAACAACCTGCGATCTGGCAAGATCAGCCTCAGCGAGGCGCTCGAAGCGGCCGCCGATGACGACACCCTCGCCCACGTGAAGGTGGTCGACCTGCTCAAGGCGCTGCCGCGGGTGGGGGAGAAGCGGGCCGCGGTGGTCATGGAGAAGCTGGAGATCGCCCCGAACCGCCGGATCCGCGGCCTCGGCCGCCATCAGGTGGCCGGGCTCAGGGCGGAGTTCGGTGATCGGTGACGTCACCATCGTCTGCGGGCCTACCGCGGTAGGCAAGGGATCGGTGGTCGCGGCCTTGCGCGACCGCTGCCCGCAGGTGTGGGTGTCGATCTCGGTCACCACCCGTCCCGCCCGTCCTGGCGAGGTCGACGGCGTCCACTACCACTTCATCGACGACGCGGCCTTCGACGAGCTGATCGCCGCCGACGGCCTGCTGGAGTGGGCGCTGGTGCACCGCGTCCACCGCTACGGGACGCCGTCCGCCCCGGTGGAGGACGCCGTCGCGGCCGGCCGCCGGGTGATCCTGGAGATCGACCTGCAGGGGGCGCGCCAGGTGCGCGCCAAGCTGCCGGGCGTCCGCTCCGTGTTCATCGCGCCGCCGCGGTGGGAGACGCTGCGGGAGCGGCTGCTGCACCGCGGCACCGAGGACGAGGCCGAGATGGACCGCCGGCTGCAGACCGCGCAGGCCGAACTGGCCGCTGCCGACGAGTTCGATCACATCGTCGTGAACGACGATTTTTCGACCGCGGTGGATCAGTTGGTAGAGTTACTGGGTCTGTGAGCAGCCGGGAGGCTGCCGGGCAGCATTTCTCCCACACCAGAAGGCCTACCTTGAGCATTCAGACTCCCGAGGGAATCACCAACCCGCCGATCGACGAGCTGCTGACCAGCGTCGACTCGAAGTACCGGCTGGTGCTGTACGCCGCCAAGCGCGCGCGGCAGATCAACGCCTACTACTCCCAGCTCGGCGAAGGCCTGCTGGAGAACGTCGGCCCGCTGGTGGACATCGGCATCCAGGAGAAGCCGCTGTCGATCGCGCTGCGCGAGATCAACGCCGGCGTGCTGGAGTGCACCGACATCGACCCCGAAGCCGAGGCCGCAGCCCGCGCCGAGGCCGAAGCCGACCCCGACTTCTCGCTGGATCCGTTCGGCACCGACGAACTCGCCTGACCACCACGCCATGAGCCGGATCGTGCTCGGCGTGGCCGGGGGCATCGCCGCCTACAAGGCGTGCCTGCTGCTGCGCCGGCTCACCGAAGCCGGCCATGAGGTCACCGTGGCGCCCACCCGCAACGCGCTGGAGTTCGTGGGCACTGCCACTTGGGCCGCCCTCTCCGGCCGCCCGGTCGCCACGGACGTCTTCACCGACGCCGAGCAGGTGCCGCACGTCCGGCTGGGCCGCTCGGCTGAGCTTGTGGTGGTGGCGCCGGCGACCGCTGATCTGCTGGCCCGCGCCGCCTCCGGACGGGCGGACGACCTGCTCACCAACGTCCTGCTGACCGCCGGCTGCCCGGTGCTGATGGCGCCCGCGATGCACACCGAGATGTGGCTGCATGCGGCCACCCAGGCCAACGTCGCCACGCTCCGCTCCCGCGGAGTCGTGGTGATGAACCCCGCCAGCGGGAGGTTGACGGGTGCCGACACCGGCCCGGGCCGGCTGCCGGAGCCCGAGGACGTCGAAGGGCTGGCGCTGTCGCTGCTGGACGATCCCGCGCTCGCCGCCCGGATGGCCGGGCAGGATCTCGCCGGACGCCGGGTGCTGATCTCCGCCGGCGGGACGCGGGAGGCGCTCGACCCCGTCCGGTTCGTCGGAAACTCGTCCTCGGGAAAGATGGGGCTGGCGCTGGCCCAGGCCGCCGCCGCCCGTGGCGCTTTGGTGACCGTCGTCGCCGCCAACGTGGCCTTGCCGTTGCCGTCCGGTGTGACGGGGGTTCCCGCGGTGTCCACCAGCGACCTCGCCGAGGCGATGTTCGCCCAGGCCGCGGACGCCGACCTGGTCGTGATGGCCGCCGCCCCCGCCGACTACACCCCGGTCGCCCCCAGCGACACCAAGCTGAAGAAGACCGGCGACGCCGGGCTGACCGTGGAGTTCGCCCAGACCACCGACGTGCTCGCCGAACTGGTGCGCCGCCGTCCGTCCGGGCAGGTGATCGTCGGCTTCGCCGCCGAGACCGCCGGCTCGGACGAGGAGCTGCTGCGGCTCGGCCAGGCCAAACTCGCCCGCAAGGGCTGCCAGCTGCTGGTGCTGAACGACGTCAGCGGAGGCAGGATCTTCGGCGCCGGCGCCACCGAGATCACCGTGATCTCGCCGTCCGGCATCGTGGCGCGACGCTCCGGCAGCAAACCGGCGGCCGCCCACGCCATTCTCGACGCCGCCCTCGGCGTCTTCGAAAGTCACTGAGAGGAACCCCGAGTGAGCCGACTGTTCACCTCCGAATCGGTCACCGAAGGTCATCCCGACAAGGTCGCCGACTCGGTTTCCGACCACGTCCTGGACGCCCTGCTGCGCGAGGACCACCGCAGCCGGGTGGCCGTGGAGACCCTGGTCACCACCGGCACCGTGGTGGTGGCCGGCGAGGTCACCACGTCCGGCTACGTCGACATCGCCAAGATCGCCCGGGACCGCATCCTCGAAATCGGCTACGACTCCTCGGAGAAGAGCTTCGACGGACGCTCCTGCGGCGTCCTGGTGTCGCTGGGCACTCAGTCGCCCGACATCGCCCAGGGCGTGGACGTCGCGCTGGAGTCGCGCTCGGAGGGCTCCCGCGACCTGCTGGACGCCCAGGGCGCCGGCGACCAGGGGCTCATGTTCGGCTACGCCTGTCGCGACACCGCCTCGCTGATGCCGCTGCCGATCGACATCGCCCACCGGCTCTCCGAGCGGCTGGCCGAGGTGCGCAAGCGCGCCGAGCTCGACTTCCTGCTGCCCGACGGCAAGACCCAGGTGACCGTGGAGTACGACGGCGATCGGCCGGTGCGCATCGACACCGTGGTGGTCTCCACCCAGCACGTCGAGGCGGTGAGCCAGGCCACCATCGCCGCCGAGGTGAAGGCCCGGGTGATCGAGCCGGTGCTGGCCCGCTACCCGATCGCGCACGACCGCCTGAAGGTGTACGTGAACCCGACCGGCAAGTTCGTGGTCGGCGGCCCGATGGGCGACGCCGGGGTCACCGGCCGCAAGATCATCGTCGACAGCTACGGCGGCATGGCCCGCCACGGCGGCGGCGCCTTCTCCGGCAAGGACCCGTCCAAGGTCGACCGGTCGGCCGCCTACGCCCTGCGCTGGGTGGCGAAGAACGTCGTGGCTGCCGGGTTGGCTGAGCGCTGCGAGGTGCAGGCCGCCTACGCCATCGGACGCGCCCACCCGGTCGGCTTCTACACCGACTGCTTCGGCACCGAGCAGGTCCCGCTGTCGCAGATCGAGGACGCCGTGCTGTCGGTCTTCGACCTGCGCCCCGCCGCGATCATCCGCGACCTCGACCTGCTCCGCCCGATCTACTCCCGCGTCACCAACTACGGCCACTTCGGCCGCGAGCTGGACGTCATGACCTGGGAGCGCACCGACCGCGCGGACGCGCTGGCTGCGGCCGTCAAGGGCTAGTAGGACTATCCCAGACGACGACCGCGGAGCGGGCCGAGGACCGCTTACGATCCCTGAGCCTGTCGAAGGGTCGTCTCCTACTTCTCCGTCATCCCCGCGAAGGCGGGGATCTCTCCGCGCCGCTTACTGACCGTGGTTGCGTCTGCTTCCGGCGGCAGGGGAACCCGGCCTGGCTCGCTCACCATGACGGGCAGGCGTCACGCTGTCGCGTGAGTGGCTGGTGGCATCGCCCGGGATTCCTTTACTTCGCTCAGACCGGGTTCCCCTGCCACCTTTGGTTTTCACGTTCGCCCACCGCCGGGAAACAACTGGCAGCGACGTTGTCTTTCGCGACCGTCCCAACCACCGTCATTCCGGGCCCTCTCGCTCGTCCTGACGAGCGGCCTCGGCGTTGACAGACCGCGTCTCCGAGACCCAACGGTGGCCCGTCGGCTCTTCACTCAGCACTAGGCTGGGCCGGCTGAAATGTGCCAGGAAAACCCTACAAATCTGGGCCGGATTCTTTGTCTGACAAGCAAAGACGATAGGGCGCTGGGGAACGAAAACTGTCAGAGGCGACCCATAGAGTCCTTGTCATGGACACCCCGATCACCACCTGGCT
>CAZLWS010000160.1:0-4828 GCA_964563205.1 uncultured Propionibacteriaceae bacterium
GCCAGGACGGCGTCCACGACCTGCTTGGCCTCGGACTGCACCTGGGCCAGGTGCTCGGGGCCCTTCAGGGATTCGGCGTAGATCTTGTACACGTTCTCCGTTCCGGAGGGACGGGCGGCGAACCAGGCGGAGTCGGTGACCACCTTCAGGCCGCCGATCGCCGCCCCGTTGCCGGGGGCGTTGGTCAGCGTGGCCACGATCGGCTCGCCCGCGAGCTCGGTGGCGGTCACGTCGCTGGGGGAGAGCTTGGCCAGCTTGGCCTTCTGCTCGCGGTTGGCGGGGGCGTCCACCCGGGCGTAGCTGGAGGCGCCGTGGCGGGCCTCCAGCTCGGCGTACAGCTCGGAGGGCGACTTGCCGGTCACGCCCTTGATCTCCGAGGCCAGCAGGGCGAGCAGGATGCCGTCCTTGTCGGTCGTCCACGTCGAGCCGTCCAGGGCCAGGAAGGAGGCGCCCGCGGACTCCTCGCCGCCGAAGCCCAGATCGCCGCTCATCAGGCCTGGGACGAACCACTTGAAGCCCACCGGCACCTCGACCAGGCGGCGGCCGAGGTCGGCGGCGACCTTGTCGATCAGCGACGACGAGACCAGCGTCTTGCCGACGCCGGCGTCCGCCCGCCAGTTCGGACGGTGGCTGTACAGGTACTGGATGGCCACCGCCAGGTAGGCGTTGGGGTTCATCAGCCCGGCGTCCGGGGTGACGATGCCGTGCCGGTCGGAGTCGGCGTCGTTGCCGGTGGAGATCTCGTACCGGTCGCGGTTGGCGATCAGGGAGGCCATCGCGTACGGGCTGGAGCAGTCCATCCGGATCTTGCCGTCCCAGTCCAGGGTCATGAACGGCCAGGCCGGGTCGACCGCCGGGTTGATCACGGTCAGGTCGATGCCCAGCCGCTCGGCGATGTACTGCCAGTATTGGACGGAGGCGCCGCCCAGCGGATCGGCGCCGATGTGGACGCCGGCGTCCGCGATCGCGTCCAGGTTGAGGGCGTTGCGCAAGTCCTCGCAGTAGGCGGTCAGGTAGTCGTGGCGGACGACCTCGCCGGCGATCCGCTCGTAGGGGGTCCGCTTGATCGCGCCCGGGTTGCGCAGCAGTTCGTTGGCACGGCCGGCGATCCAGCCGGTGGCGTCGGTGTCAGCCGGGCCGCCGTGCGGCGGGTTGTACTTGAAGCCGCCGTCGCGGGGCGGGTTGTGGGAGGGGGTGACGACGATGCCGTCGGCGCGCGGCCCGGAGTGGTCGCGGTTGTAGACGATGATCGCCCGGGAGACCGACGGGGTCGGGGTGAAGTCCGCGTCCCGCTCGGCGCGGATGTCGACGCCGTGGGCGTGCAGCACCTCGATGGCCGTCTTCCAAGCCGGACCGGACAGCCCGTGGGTGTCCTTGCCGATGAAGAGCGGTCCGTCGATCCCCTGGCCGGCGCGGTACTCCACGATCGCCTGCGTCGTCGCGGCGATGTGGGCGTCGTTGAAGGCGGCGTCGAGGGCCGAGCCACGGTGCCCGGAGGTGCCGAACACCACCTGCTGGTCCGGATTGTCCGGGTCAGGGGTGAGGTCGTAGTACGCCGCGGTGAGGGCGTCGATGTCGATCAGGTCTTCGGGCAGTGCGACCTGCCCGGCGCGTTCGTGAGCCATGGGCACATCTTGCCCGGTCGGGTTGGGTGTGCGCGAGGGCTGAATGGCAGAATGGTCGGCTGTGACACCAGCCGCCTTCAATCCCTCCCGCGCCATGGACCTCTCGGGCATCGCCGCCGCGGCGAAAGCCCCGCCGCCCCCGCCCGGCGCCAGCTACGTGCTCGAACTGGACGAGCAGGGCTTCGAGCCGGCGATCCAGCTGTCGGTGCGGCACCCGGTGGTCATCGAGCTGTACTCGCCGCGGGCCAACGCCCAGGCGCTCTCCGACGACCTGATCGCGCTCGCCAACGCCGCCGGCGGCAAGTACCTGCTGGCCCGCGTGAACGTGGACACCAGCCCGCAGATCGCCGCCGCCTTCGGCGTCCAGGCGGTTCCGACCGTGGTCGGCGTGGTGGGCGGCCAGCTGGCCCCGCTCTTCCAGGGCACCCGGCCCAAGGCCGAGGTGGAGGCGATTCTCGGTCAGCTGCTGCAGGCCGCCGCCCAGGCCGGGGTGGTGGGTATCGCCGAGCCGGTGAGCATCGACGCGGACGCCGGGCCGGATCCGCGCTTCGCCGACGCCGACGCCGCGCTGTCGGCGGGCGACTTCGCCTTGGCGGTGGCGGAGTTCGACAAGATCCTCGCGCAGACCCCGAACGACCCCGAGGCCAAGGCCGGACGCGCTCAGGCCGCCCTGCTGTCGCGGGTCAGCGACCTCGACCCGGCTGCGGCCTTGGCGGAGGCGGCCTCCCGTCCGACCGACGTCGAGGCCCAGCTGGCCGCAGCCGACACCGAGCTCATGGGCGGCGCCACCCAGCAGGCTTTCGACCGTCTGATCGACCTCATCCGCAACACCGCCGGCGCCGAGCGCGAAACCGTCCGGCTGCGGCTGCTGGAGCTCTTCGAGACCGTGGGCAACGCCGACCCCGCAGTCCTGAAGGCCCGCCGAGACCTGATGAGCGCACTCTTTTAGCCCGGATCCAGCGATGGCCGCCGTCGCGAGCGGCGCCAGACGGGTGTGATGGCGAGACGGTCACGCGAGGGCAGACCGGGTCGTCTGTTGAGCGTGGGCGGCGCAGCCAGCGCGCCCGTATGGGGCCGCGCAGCAGGCGGAAATCGGTGGATCCGGGTTTAGTCGCCCTAAGCTGGGGCTGGGCCGTTCCGGTCCGCCCCCAACGAGGAGGAGTCATCATGAGTGTCACCAGCAAGGCCAGCGCGACGTGGCAGGGAAGCCTGCTTGAGGGAGCCGGCAGCGTCACCTTCGAGAGTTCCGGGCTGGGTGCCTTCGACGTGAACTGGAAGGCCCGCTCCGAGGGCTCCGACTCGGTGACCACGCCCGAGGAGCTGATCGCGGCGGCTCACTCGTCCTGCTACTCGATGGCGCTCTCGCACGCCCTGGCCGGCAACGGCACCCCGCCGGAAACCCTGAACACCTCCGCAAAGGTGACCTTCGTGCCGGGCACCGGCATCACCGGCAGCCATCTCACGGTGCGTGCGGTCGTGCCGGGGCTGGACGCCGAGAAGTTCGCCGAGCTCGCGGAGGGCGCGAAGGCCGGCTGCCCGGTCTCCCAGGCGCTGGCCGGCATCGAGATCACGCTGGACGCCGCTCTGAACTGACTGGCTGGCCGCGGGGCTCGCGAGATCGGCGCCGCAACCTGACGGCGCTGTGACAGAACCGGGACATTCCTCTGCCAGGGTTGGTGGCAGAGGAGGTGGCGATGAGCGCGCTGCTGCTGGTGGAGGACGATCCGGGAGTCGCCGAGGCCCTTCGGCTCGCGTTGACCTCGCTCGGCCACCGGGTCGACGTGGCGCCGGACGGGCAGACCGGGCTGGACGCGCTGACGCGAGCCCAGTTCGACGTGCTGCTGCTGGACCTGATGCTCCCGGGGATGGACGGCTTCGAGACCGCGCGGCGAGTGCGGGCCGGCTCGCTGCTTCCGATCATCATGCTGACCGCCCGGTCGGACCCGATCGACATCGTGGCCGGGCTGGAATGCGGAGCCGACGACTACGTCACCAAGCCGGTGGAGCCGCGGGTGCTGGACGCCCGGATCAAGGCGGTGCTGAGGCGTGCCGTTCCGGGCGATCCCGGCACGACCCTCGTCTTCGACGGCCTGGCGATCGACCGGGCGGCAATGGTCGTCACCCGGGAGGGCGTTCCGGTCGCGCTCACGCCGACCGAGTTGCGGCTGCTGCTGGAGCTGGCGGAACATGCCGGCCAGGTGCTGAGCCGGCACCAGTTGCTGCAGCGGGTCTGGGGGTACGGCTACGCCGGCGACTCGCGGCTGGTGGACGCGGTGGTGCAACGGCTGCGCGCCAAGGTGGAGCCCGAGTCGTCGCGTCCGGCCCTGATCCACACGGTGCGCGGCATCGGCTACCGGATGGACCGGCCGTGAGAGCGCCGGGGCTCCGTGGCCGTGCCGCGATCGCGCTGGTCGTCACGGTGGCCGCTGCGTGCGGCGGGCTCACCTGGGCGACCCTGGCGTGGGTGGAGGAGAACCACCGCCAGGTGATCGCCGACCAGGTCGGGTTCGGCGTCTGGGCGGAGATGCAGCAGATGGTCGTCAAGATCGCCGAGCACCCGACGGCCAGGGAGTTCCTTTCGCTGCGGGTGGACGTCGAGACCCCGCTCAGCGTGGAGCCGGCGTTGATCCTGCTCGAGAAGCGGAACAGTCCGGTGCGCCCCGAGCTCGCGCAGCAGTGGGGGTTCGTCGACACGGATACCCGGCTGAAGGACCGGATTCCAGAATGCCTGGTGCCCGACAAGGAGTGGCTGGACCCGGAGGCGGATCGTCCGGAGTACTCGCCTGGGGGCTTCGGGTCGTGGGTCGAGTTCTGCGGTGGCTACGTGATGGGCTTCGCCTACACCGAGGTGCCCGGCGACTCCGGCCCGTTCGCGTGGTTGTTGGTGCATGCCTTTCCGCTCGAACGGGCGGAGAGCCCGGTGCCCGGCCTGCGGTCAATCCTTCTCGTGGTGTCAGCCGCGGTCGTGGGACTCGCGCTCCTGTCAGCCGGTGTGCTCGCTGCCACGGTCATCCGCCCGGTCACGAGGGCGGGCGCGATGGCGAAGGCAGTGACTCGGGGCGATCTTTCGGTGCGGATCCCGGTCCGGGGGGAGGACGACGTGGCGGCGATGTCGTCAGCCGTGAACGCCATGGCCGACCGGCTGACCGCCCAGATCGCGGAGCTGGAGCGGGCCAACGAGGCCCAGCGGCAGTTCGTCTCCG
>CAZLWS010000160.1:4928-6231 GCA_964563205.1 uncultured Propionibacteriaceae bacterium
GCCCAGATCGCGGAGCTGGAGCGGGCCAACGAGGCCCAGCGGCAGTTCGTCTCCGACGTCGCCCACGAGTTGCGGACGCCCACCACCGCGCTGCTCGCCTCCGCCGAGGCCCTGCAGGACCCCGCCAGCCGGGACGCGGCGGCCGGCCTCGTGGCGCCGCAGCTGCGCAGGCTCGCCGGGCTGACCGAGGACCTGCTGGAGATCAGCCGGATGGACGCCGGGCATGCGGACGTCGCGTCCGACCGGATCGACCTGGCCGACCTGATCGCGGAGGTGATCTGGGATTCCGGCGCCTCCGGCAAGGTCGGCTACGCCGGACCGGCCAGCCTGCCGGTCACCACCGACCCGGCCCGGCTTCGGGTGGTGCTGCGCAACCTGGTGGCCAACGCGCTGCAGCACGGTGCGCCGCCGGTGACCATCGCCGCCGAGGTGGAGGGGAGCGACCTGTTCGTCACCGTCGACGACAGCGGCGACGGCGTCCCCGAAGCGCTGCGCGACCGGGTCTTCGACAGGTTCGTCCGCGGCGACGCGGCGCGGCATGGTTCCTCGTCCGGCCTGGGGCTGGCGATCGCCGCCGAGAACGCGCGGTTGCTCGGCGGCGATCTGAGCCTGGCGCCCGGCGGCTCCGGCTTCGTCCTGCGGCTGCCCGGCTGAGGCTGGGCTACTCGCCCGCGTACTCGAAGTAGACCGCGCCCAGCGGCGGGACGACCACGGTGGCGCTGGCGGGCTGGCCGTTCCAGCCCTCCTCGACGGCTTCCACCTGGCCGAGGTTGCCGTGGGATCCAGAGCCGTCGTAGAGCTCGGAGTCGGAGTTGAAGATCTCCTTCCAGGTGCCGGCCTGCGGCAGCCCGAGCCGGTAGTTCGTCCACGGCTCGGAGGAGAAGTTCACGATCACGGCGATCTGGCGTCCGGTGGAATCGGAGCGCAGCCACGAGTAGGTGTTGCCGCCAGCGTCGTCGGCGTTGAGCCACTGGAAGCCCTCCGGCGAGGTGTCCAGCTCCCACAGCTCGGGATGGGTGGAGTAGATGCCGTTCAGGTCCTTGATCATGCGCTGCAGGCCGTGGTGGCCCCACAGGTCGCTGACCCACCACTCCAGGCTGGCAGCCTCGTTGAACTCGGTGCGCTGGGCGAACTCGCAACCCATAAACAACAGCTGCTTGCCCGGGAAGCCCCACATGAACGAGTAGAAGGCGCGCAGGGTCGCGAACTGGCGCCAGGTGTCCTGCGGGATCTTGTTGATCATCGAGCCCTTGCCGTGCACCACCTCGTCGTGGCTGATCGGCAGCACGAAGTTCTCCGAGTA
>CAZLWS010000161.1:0-6224 GCA_964563205.1 uncultured Propionibacteriaceae bacterium
CACACCAACGTGGGCTCGATTCTGCGCAACTCCGCTGGACTCGGCTGGGAAGGGGTGCTGGTGAGCGCCCGCTGCTCCGACCCGCTCTACAGGCGCTCGATCAAGGTCTCGATGGGAACGGTCTTCGCCCTGCCCTGGGCCCGGCTGCCTGAGGGCGTCGATATCGGCCGACTGCTGCATGACGCGGGGTTCACCGTGGCCGCGCTCGCGCTGACCCCGGACGCGGTGAGCCTGGCGGACTTCGCGGTCCGCTCTGCGGAGGTCAAGCGATTGGCGTTGCTGCTGGGCACCGAGGGGCATGGCCTCAGCGCAGCGTGGTTGGCCGCCGCGGACGCCGTGGTGCAGATCCCCATGCACGCCGGCGTCGACTCGCTGAACGTCGCCGCCGCCAGCGCCATCGCCGGCTACGCGCTGGCTACTCCTCGGTCGCGCGCTTCTTAGGCGTCACCGGCCAGTCGTCGGCGTAGAGGTGGGCGAGTTCCTCGGCCTGGCCGTACAGCTTGCGGCGCACCCGTCCGGAGAGCCGGTCGCCGAAGACGATGCCGTTGAGGTGATCGGTCTCGTGCTGAAGGCAGCGGGCCAGCGTCCCGGTGCCTTCGATGCGGACCGGGTCGCCGTTCTGGTCGACCCCGGTGCAGACCGCGAAGTCGGGACGGGCCAGCGGCTGGTAGCCGCCGGGCAGCGAGAGGCAGCCCTCCTCGTCGGAGACCAGGCGGCGGGCGTCGCCCTCGGGCAGCGTCACCACCGGGTTGCACACCACACCGGCGTGGAAGACGTCGTCGGCGTCCGGGCAGTCGTAGACGAAGACCGCCAGGTCGACCCCGACCTGGGTTGCGGCCAGCCCGACCCCGCGGGCGGCCGCCATGGTGGCGAACATGTCGCGCAGCAGGGTGTGCAGGTCGTCGTCGAAGGCCTCCACCGGGCGGGTCGGCGCATGCATCACCGGAGTGCCCCAGCGGGTGATGGGCAGCAGCTTGCCGCCGGTCATCAGATCCTTGACATCCATCCTGCGCGCTCTCCTCGTCCGGTTCGGCCTGCGCCATCCTAGTGCCCCCGAGCGTGGCGGCTTGCTCGGCGGCGTCCGGGTGCGCACGCTGGAGTGGTGCACGTCCCGACCGCGGAGCTGACCGGCGAACAAGCCGAGCTGATCGACGCCTACCGGCGGCACCTGAGCGCCGAGCGGAACCTTTCGGCGCACACCGTCCGGGCGTACACCGGTGATCTGACCAATCTGTTCGGCCACCTGGAGCGGGTGGGGGAGGGGGCGGTCGCCGACATCGACCTGATCGCGCTGCGGCGCTGGCTGGCCTGGCAGCAGGCCGGCGGTGCCGAGCGGGCAACGCTGCAGCGCCGGGCCGCGGCCGTCCGCACCTTCTTCGCCTGGGCCAAGCGCACCGGACGAGTGGACGCCGACCCGGCCGCCGGGCTGCGCTCACCGCGCACCGACCGGCGGCTGCCACCCACCCTGGAGGTCGACCACGTCCGGGAGGCGCTGGACCGACTGGCCGCACTCGTCGACGAGGCTGAGACGGACGAGCGCCGGGCCGCGTTCCGCCGTGACCTGGCGATCCTTGAGGTGCTCTACGCCGGCGGAGTCCGGGTCTCCGAACTCTGCGGCCTCGACCTGCCCGACCTGGATTCCGGACGCGGCGTCGTCCGCGTCTTCGGCAAAGGCGGCAAGGAGCGCACCGTCCCGCTCGGCGCCCCCGCCTGGCGAGCTCTCGACGACTGGATGAGCTGGCGCGGCCAACTGGCCCGCGACGCCGGCCAGGCCGTCTTCGTCGGCGACCGCGGCGCCCGGATCGACCCCCGCGTGGTGCGCCGCCTCGTCCATCGCGCCCTGCAAGCCGTCCCCGACGCCGCCGACCTCGGTCCGCACGGCCTGCGCCACGCGATGGCCACCCATCTGTTGGAGGGTGGTGCCGACCTGCGTTCAGTCCAGGAGATGCTCGGTCACGCCTCCCTGTCGACCACCCAGCTCTACACCCACGTCACCAACGACCGCCTCCGCGCCGCCTTTCAGCAGGCCCACCCCCGGGCTTGAGGATCAGGCAGCGGGGATGGCTGCGCGGCGCTCGGCTTTGACGGTCTCCAGATCGGTGACCCACAACAGACCGAGATCCTGGCGCAGGGAGAGGCGAGCGAGCACGAGCGATGCCCATTTCGCAGCGTCGGGCAGCCGGCTGCTGACATCGAAGCGGTAGCCGGAAAGCACGATCTCTCGATCGTCTTCGTACCTACCGAAGTGGTCCATGTCAGCAATCGACTGGATGCCAGGTCCGTAGGTGAGCCTCCCGGGAGACCGTTCGCAGCCCGACGGGAACAACTCGCCGAGTAGGTCAGCCAACTCATCGACGGAAGTCTGGCCGGAGACGAGTACGTGTTCGATGGTGCTCACAAGACCTCCTCAAGGTAGTAGCCGCGCCCGATAACGACGATTCTATCGAGGAGGTGCCCATGCACCCCTGATTGGCCGTACATGCCTGTGATCCGGGCGCACCCCCGCTTGGCTTCCGCACAGGGGGTATCTGCTTCGCGGAGGTCGAAGACCAGCACTCGAGCTTGGCCTCCCCGTGCAATCGACTCACGTGCCCTGTTCGTGATCGTCGCCGACGAGGCACCTGAGAGCGGCGTCTTTCCGTCTGCCCGCTCCCGTTGGTCGAGGGTGAAGTCGTACCGGCGTTCGTTGTGCTCGTTGACACCGCCGCCAGCCACTTCGTAGCCGATGGTCGGCTCGCGGAGATAATTAGCGATCCGTCGCTCATCGACACTCCAGTCCGGATCGTCATCGGGGTGTGGTGGAAGGTCCGGTGCGTTCTTCCTACGGGATCTACCCACGTCGGGCGATCGCTGCCGCGTCGGCGTCTGAGAGGAGGCGGATCTCGGGTTTCTCGAAGAGGAGCAGGGGGTTGAGGTAGGTGTCGCCGCGGCGCAGGCCCAGGTGCAGGCAGGTCTTGGCGCCGCCGCCGCAGTCGTGGCCTTCGGCGAGGTGGCCGATCACGGAGCCGGCCTTGACCCGGTCGCCGACGGAGACGGTGGCGCGGACCGGTTCGTAGGTGGTGCGCAGCCGGCCGTGGACGACGGTCACCACCGGTTTGCCGCCGACCTCGCCGGCGAAGCCGATCCGGCCGTCGGCGGCGGCGCGGACCGGAGTTCCGGCAGCGGCCTTCACGTCGACGCCGCGGTGTCCGGCGTTCCAGCGCTGCTCGGGCGGGTCGAAGCCCCGGACGACAGCCCCGTCCACCGGACGGACGCCCAACCCCAGGGCGACGGGCGCTGCCAGCAACCAGGCCAGGGCCGCGACGATCAGAATGGCCGGCCAGCGCCGGCGTCCTCGAACTCTCATGCCCTTGCACTATGGCCAGCCGGCGACCGGATGTGCCAACCAGTTCCCCGAGCTGTGGACAACCGAAGCCCCTGTGGATAACCCAGTTCGCTTCCTCCCGCCGTGACCGCGTAGAATCGCAGCGCGACCCGGCAGATCCGGGCCGACTTCGCATGCAGTCTGTTCGCCGCAAGGCGGGCCGAACCCCGAGGTCCCACACCAGGGTGGTCAGTAGGCGACTGCATCAGGGGAGCCGAAAAGCTCGGCTCCGACAACCCAACAGCGGGAATGGACGCAGGTCCGCCCGCGCGGAAAGGAACGGCCATGGCCGTCGTCACCACCCGCCAGCTGCTCGACAGCGGCGTCCACTTCGGACATCAGACCCGTCGCTGGAACCCGAAGATGAAGCGGTTCATCTTCGCCGAGCGCAATGGCATCTACATCATCGACCTGCAGCAGTCGCTGACCTACATCGATCAGGCCTACGCCTTCGTCAAGCAGACCGTCGCCAAGGGCGGGCAGATCCTCTTCGTCGGCACCAAGAAGCAGGCGCAGGAAGCGATCGCCGAGCAGGCCACCCGCGTGGGCATGCCCTACGTGAACCAGCGCTGGCTGGGCGGCATGCTCACCAACTTCGGCACCATCTCCAAGCGCATCGGCAAGATGAAGGAGCTGGAGGGCCTCAACTTCGACGATGTCGCCGCCTCCGGCCTCACCAAGAAGGAACTGCTGCAGCAGAAGCGCAAGAAGGAGAAGCTGGCCAAGACCCTGGGCGGCATCCGCGACATGAGCAAGCTGCCGCAGGCGATCTGGGTGGTCGACACCAAGAAGGAGCACCTGGCGATCGACGAGGCCCGCAAGCTGCGGATCCCGATCATCGGCATCCTCGACACCAACTGCGACCCCGACGAGGTCGACTTCGCCATCCCGGGCAATGACGACGCGATCCGTTCGGTCGCGCTGCTGACCCGCGTGGTCGCCGACGCCGTCGCCGACGGCCTGCTTTCCCGTTCGGCCGCCGCCACCACCGGCGAAGAGGCCGAGCCGATGCCCGACTGGGAGCGTGAGCTGCTGGTGACCACCGACACCGCCGCGGTCTCCGAGGCCGAGGCCGTCGAGGGCAGCGACCTGCAGGCCGACGAGACCGCCGACGCGGTGGACGCCGCCGTCGCCGAGGTCGAGGCCGCCGAAGCGGCTGCCGAGCCGGTCGCCGAAGCAGTCGAAGCCGCCGCCGAGCCGGTCGCGGAGGCTGCCGACGAGGCCGTGGCCGAGGCCGACGCCGCCACCGAAACCAAGTGACCATTCCGTACTGACAGGACGACAACAACCAAGATGGCAATCACTGCTGCTGATGTGAAGAAGCTCCGGGACCTCACCGGTGCCGGGATGATGGACGCCAAGAAGGCGCTCACCGAGGCCGACGGCGACTTCGAGGCCGCCACCGAGATCCTGCGGGTGACCGGTCAGGCCAAGATGGCGAACCGCTCCGACCGCGAGGCCAGCAACGGCCTGGTGGCCTCCGCCGGCTCCACCGTGATCCAACTCGGCGCCGAGACCGACTTCGTCGCCAAGAACGCCGAGTTCATCGAGCTCGCCGAGCAGATCGCCGCCGCGGTGGACGCGGCCGGCGCGCACGGGGTCGAGGCCGCCAGCGCGGTCGCGCTCCCGTCCGGCAAGACGGTTGGCGAGGCGGTCGCCGAGCTGAGCGCCAAGATCGGCGAGAAGCTGGAACTGGCCAACTCCGCCAGCTACGACGGCGAGGTCAGCGTCTACCTGCACAAGCGGTCCTCGGACCTGCCGCCGCAGGTGGGCGTGATGATCGAGTTCGACGGTGGCGACGCCGACTTCGTCCGTGGCATCGCCATGCAGATCGCCGCGATGTCCCCGCAGTGGGTCACCCGCGACGAGGTGCCGGCCGACGTCCTGGAGAAGGAGCGCCACATCGCCGAGCTCACCGCTCGCGAGGAGGGCAAGCCCGAGGCGATCATCCCGCGGATCGTCGAAGGCCGGATCGGCGGCTTCTTCAAGGAGGTCGTGCTGCTCGATCAGGCGTCGGTTTCCGACGACAAGCTGACGGTCGGCCAGTTGCTGGACAAGAATGGGGTCACCGTGAAGCGGTTCGTCCGCTTCGCCGCCGGAGCCTGACCCGTCCTCGCGTCCCGAGAAGAAGGAGCCCCTCCCGTGCCAAGTCCTTACCGTCGTGTTCTACTGAAGCTCTCCGGTGAGGCCTTCGGGGGTGGCGCCATCGGCGTCGACCCCGACGTGATCGCCAGCCTCGCCGCCCAGATCGCCCACGTGGTGGCAAGTGGCGTCGAGGTGGCGATCGTTGTCGGCGGGGGCAACTTCTTCCGGGGCGCCGAGCTGCAGACCCGCGGCATGGATCGTGCCCGGGCCGACTACATGGGCATGCTCGGCACGGTGATGAACTGCCTCGCGCTGCAGGATTTCTGCGAGAAGGCGGGGGTGGCCACCCGCGTGCAGACCGCGATCGCGATGGGCCAGGTCGCCGAGCCGTACATTCCGTTGCGGGCGATCCGACATCTGGAGAAGGGCCGCGTCGTCATCTTCGGCGCCGGCTCGGGGATGCCCTACTTCTCCACCGACACGGTGGCCGCCCAGCGTGCCCTGGAGATCGGTGCGGACGTCCTGCTGATGGCCAAGCAGGGCACCGACGGGGTCTACGATTCCGACCCGCGGACCAACCCGGCCGCGGTCAAGTTCGACCACCTCAGCTATGACGAATTCCTGGGCCGCGACCTGAAGGTGGCCGACGCCACCGCGGTCAGCCTGGCGCGCGAGCACAGCCTGCCGATGGTCTTCTTCGACCTCGGCGTCGACGGCAATATCACCCGGGTGGTCTCGGGTGAGAAGATCGGTACCACCCTGCACGCGTGAGCGG
>CAZLWS010000162.1:0-6131 GCA_964563205.1 uncultured Propionibacteriaceae bacterium
ACGAAGACCGTGATCAGGCCGAGCCAGCTGCCGAGACTGCTGGGCGCGACCTCCGGAAACACGATCACCGCCGGGATCACGATCAGGCCCGCCGAGACCAGGTTCAGCAGCAGATGGGTGAGGATCTTCCCGGCCAGGAAGCCCTGAAGCCCGTGGGGCACCGCCTTCATCCGCAGCAGGGTGCCGTCCTCCCGCTCCATCATCAACTCGCTGGCGACTCCCACCACGCCGCCGACCACCAGCCCGAAGGCCAGCATGCCGGGGAGGAGATGCTGCGCTGCGCTGATGGTGGATTCCATCAGGTCCGAGTCCCGCAGGAAGAGCATCACAGCGATGGTGATCACCGGGGTGATCAGGTAGCTCGCTCCGGCTCCGGTGAGCAGGTTGGTGCGCAGGTCGATCCGGGTCTGGCGGACAGCCGCCGTCCAGGTGGTGCGCGGCAGCGCGGTGGTGGGGTTGCTCATCGTTCGACCGCCTTCAGGTAGACGTCCTCCAGGGAGTTGCGGCGTACCTCGAGTTCTTCGACGGTCGCCGCGGGATCGGTGAGCAGCCCGCGCAGGAACTCCACCGGGTCGTCGGTGGGATGGACCTGGTGCTGCTCGCCGTCGAACCAGCGGACCTCCGCCTTGCCGAAGTCCTGCCGGCGCAGCGCATCCGGCGAGCCGTCGGCGATGATCCCGCCGTCGACCAGCATGAGGATGCGCGAGGCCACCTTCTCGGCCTCGTCCAGGTCGTGGGTGGTCATCAGGATCGTGGTCTCCAGATCCGCCAGCGAGGCGAGCAGATCGTGAAAGTCCCGGCGGGCCTGGGGATCGAAGCCGGCGGTCGGTTCGTCCAGGAAGAGCAGTTCGGGTCGGCCGATCAGGCCGGAGGCGACGTCGAGCCGGCGGCGCCGTCCGCCGGAGAGCTTGCCGATCGGGGTGTCGGCGTCGTCGTCCAGTCCGACCGCTGCCAGCAGGTCGTCGATCGGCCAAGGGCGCGGAACCGCGTCCGAATAGGGGACGTAGAAGCCGCCCAGGTAGTCGAGAAGCTCGCGCACCCGCCACTTGGCGTGGTCGCGCCAGGACTGCAGCACGATGCCGACCCGCGCCCGCCAGGCGTCGCCGGCGGTGTGCGGATCGGCACCGAGCACCTCGACGCTGCCGGCTGAGGGCTTGCGGAAGCCCTCCAGGATCTCGACCGTGGTGGTCTTCCCGGCGCCGTTCGGACCGAGCAGGACGACCACTTCACCGCGGGCGATCTCCAGGTCGATGCCCCGCAGCACGTGGTTGCTGCCGTAGCTCATGGTCAGCCCACGCGTCCGGATGGCCGGTGGCGGGAGGACTCCGTCAATCACGTTCATCCAACAATTGATAGCACACCTACTACATATTGATCAAGGGTTGCGGTGGGTAGAGCGTCGAGCATCGGTGTGCGGGTGCGGTGAGTTCCCGCGACAATCGGCGCTCGTCGCGTGCCACCTTCGGCCGGTCGTGGCAGGCTAGGGGCATGACCACCGAGTTCGACGAAGCTGTCCCCGAGGAGTCGGAGCAGCTCGACCAGTTGCAGGCGGACGATTCCCTGGTCGACCGCGGCGTCGCCGACGTGCTCGACGAGGGCTACGTGACGCCGGAGCGATGGTCGCCCGCGCAGGGGTTCGGCAACACGCCGGCCGAGATGCAGCGGGGCGAGACGCTCGAGCAGCGGATGGCCCAGGAGGTCCCGGAGACGGTCCCGGACGACACGCCGTGGAACCCCGACCCCACCGAGTCCCGTGAGGTCGGCCACCTGCGCGCCGGACGCCTGGTCGACGCCAACGGCGGATACCCGGGCGAGGACGCCGAAGCCGAGAGCATCGGACGCGACGTGGGCATCGACGGCGGCGCGGCGAGCGCCGAAGAGGCCGCGATGCACATCATCGACGACTACGACGACGATGACGACTGAGCTGTCGTCCACCACCGCCCAGACCCAGCTGTACCCGCCGATCGAGCCCTACGCCACCGGGCGGCTCGCGGTCGGCGACGGCCACGAGCTGTACTGGGAGGAGTGCGGCAACCCGGCTGGGAAGCCGGCGGTCTTCGTCCACGGCGGCCCGGGTGGCGGCGTCATCCCCGCCTATCGGCGCTACTTCGACCCCGCGCGCTACCGGATCGTCCTCTTCGACCAGCGCGGCTGCGGACGCTCCACCCCGCACGCCAGCGAGCCGGACGCCGACCTGTCGACCAACACCACCTGGCATCTCGTCGACGACCTGGAGAAGCTGCGGGAAGATCGGGGGATCGACCGCTGGCAGGTCTTCGGCGGCTCCTGGGGCAGTGCGCTCGCGCTCGCCTACGCCGAGGCCCACCCCGATCGGGTCACCGAACTGGTGCTGCGCGGCATCTTCACGCTGCGCCGCAGCGAACTCGACTGGTACTACAACGGCGGCGCGGCCAACCTGGCGCCGGCGTGGTGGCGCAGCTTCGAAGCCCCGCTGCCGCACGGCTTCACGGGCGACCGGATCGCCGAGTACCACCGCCTTCTCTTCGATCCCGACCCGGCCGTCCACCTGCCGGCCGGCGTCGCCTGGACGACCTGGGAGGCGGCCACCTCAAAGCTGGTTTTCTCACAAGACCTGGTGGACGAGTTCTCCGACCCCGCCTTCGCGCTGGCCTTCGCCCGGATCGAGAACCACTACTTCGTCAACGCCGGCTGGCTCGCCGAGGGCCAGCTGATCGCCGAGGTCGACAAGATCCGCCACATCCCCGGCGTCATCGTCCAGGGCAGCTACGACCTGCCTTGCCCGCAGGTCACCGCCGACGACCTGCACCGCGCCTGGCCCGAGGCCGACTACCGCCTGGTGCTCGCCGGCCACTCCGCCTCCGAGCCGGCGATCGTCGCCGAGCTGGTCGCCGCCACTGATCGGTTCGCTGCTGGCTAACCTATGGCAACCCGTCGTGCGTTCAGGCGCGGATGGGCCAGCCGACGGCGTTGTGGACGTGGGTGATCACGCCGGCCAGGACGGGGCTGTCGAGCGGGCGTTGAAGCTGAGGAGACGGCGGGAAGCTGGTCAGGGCCGGTTGGTAGAGGACGATCATGGGGGCTCCGGTCATGGTCGAGCCGACCCACAATCCGTCCAGGTCGGGCCAGGTTTGGCGGATGGCCTGTGACCAGTTGCGACAGCGGTCCTTTCGGCCTGCGGATAGGGAGGCCGATGCGTGGTTGTGGAGCAGCCAGCTGCCGGTGAGATCCAGCAGCCGCAGGGGCCGGACGGGCTGCCAGCCAGCCAGGGCCTGGTCAGCGGAGACGGTGAGCACGCGGCGATTCTGGAAGGCTTCGGCGAAGGCGGTGACCACGTCGGTCGCCGCGTAGGACACCGCCGCTGCAGGGTGGTCCCCCGGAGGGTTCGGGTGGGGATCCCAACGCATTGTGGGGATCGGGCCGAATCTGCGCAACTCGTCCCAGCGCTGCCGATGGCGGCCGGTTGTGCGGTGGATACGCCACAGGGCCCCGGTGTAGGTCGTGATCTCGGACGGATCGCGGACGAGCGGTGCAACCGGCCGCATCGGGTTCTTGGCCGCGCCCACTACTGATAGCCCAGCTCGTCCGCCAGTGCCGCCACCACCGCCGGTGCGCCGCCGTCGATCAGCCACTCGACCGGCGTCCGTCCTCCAAGCCCTTCCTGCGCGGTGGTCATGAAGCCCGCCACATCCAGCGGGTGATAGTCCTCCGGGAGTGCCGCCAGCACCTCGCGAAGCCCTGGCAGCGGACCAGAGTCGCCGAACTGCCAGCGCGGAAAGACGTGTTCCCGGTTGCGCGCCCGTCCGGCGACGTACAGGCTGCGACTGGCGACATCGCGGCGCACGTTCGCGGCCTTCAGCCCGAACAAGCGCGCGACTTCGCTGGTGGTGTAGCCGTCGCGGAGCGCGTCGGCAGCAGCATGGGTTGCGGCCGCCGCGATCGCCACCTGCCCTGCCGCCAGCCGCGCCGAGTCGACCGCCGTCTCCGGAATCCCCCCCTGGGCAACCAGGAAGTCACGCTCGGCAGCGGTCAGCTCTTCGGTGGACGTCACGGCGTCGGCGAGGATGTCGAGGAACTCCTCAACCTGAAGGTGCACACCTCGACTGTCCAGCTCGTGCCCCAAGCGGACGACATCAACCAAACCCATACGTCAATGATACGCCGTATCGTCATGACGCGATAGTCCAGGCCCTCAGGTGCCCCGCCTTACTGACATCGCCGCTGCGGGTAGACTGAGCGTTCTCATTGCTCAGGAGGACCGCTGAACCAGCCGCAATCAGTCGCCACGGCCGAACGTCGGGTTGCCGTACCCGCGTCCATCAACATGGTGTCGGTGCTCGGGCCGCGCGACGAATTCCTGAAGATCCTGGAGACCGCGCTCGACGCCGACGTGCATGTGCGCGGCAACGAGATCACCCTGGCGGGCGACCCGGCCGCGGTCACCGCGGGCGCCGACGTGCTCACCGAGCTGATCACCATCGTCCGCACCGGCCAGGGCCTCACCGCCGACGCCGTCGAGCGGGTGGTCGGCATGGTCAACCACGACGTCCCGGCCGCCGAGGTGCTCACCGCGAACATCCTCTCCAGCCGCGGGAAGACGATCCGTCCCAAGACCCTCAACCAGAAGCGGTACGTGGACGCCATCGACGCCCACACCGTCGTCTTCGGGATCGGCCCGGCCGGCACCGGCAAGACCTACCTGGCCGTCGCCAAGGCCGTCCAGGCCCTGCAGGACAAGCAGGTTAACCGGATCATCCTCACCCGCCCCGCCATCGAGGCCGGCGAGCGGCTGGGCTTCCTGCCCGGCACGCTCAACGACAAGATCGACCCCTACGTCCGCCCGCTCTACGACGCCCTGCATGACATGCTCGACCCGGAGAGCATCCCCAAGCTGCTCACCGCCGGAACGATCGAGGTCGCCCCGCTCGGGTACATGCGCGGAAGGGCGCAACCGGTGCAGACGCCGGTCATGACCCCGGACGGTTTCCGTCGAATCGGCTCGCTGCGCGTCGGCGACCTTGTTGTCGGTTCTGATGGGAAGCCCACACCGGTCCTCGGCGTGTATCCACAGGGAATCAAAGACGTCTATCGAGTCTCCAGCCAGGATGGTGCCTCAACTCTGGCTTGTGGCGAGCATCTCTGGCAGGTGTGGACCCGGGCTGATCGCTGGCGGAACAAGCCCGGCAGGGTCCTGCAGACGAGCGAGATGATTGGTCGGCTCCGCGCGGCTCACGCTCGACGTTACGAACTGCCGGTGGTTAAGCCGATCGCCATGCCCGAGCGCGAGGTGCCGCTCGACCCGTACGCGCTTGGGCTTCTACTTGGGGACGGGTGTATCACCGCCACGACGACCCCGGCATTCAGTACAACCGATCCGGAGCTGGCTGAGGCGCTCGACGCGGCGATTCCGGAGATCGACCTGGTGCGGAAGACGGGCAATGACTACGTGCTTCGCCGGACAAACGCCACTCGTGGTGGCCTGAGGATCGCCAACCCGGTGACCTCGCTACTCAGGGACCTGGGCCTCGCGGGCACCAGTTCGGCGACCAAGTTCATTCCAGTGAGCTACCTGAACAACACTGTCGACGTGCGAATCGCCGTCCTGCAGGGGCTCCTGGACACCGACGGGGGTCCGGTGCGCCAGGCTGGTCGTACCTGCCGCATCCAGTACACGACGTGTTCGGATCGGCTGCGTGATGACGTGGTCCAGCTAGTCCGCTCACTGGGTGGTGTGGCGTACACAAGGACGAGGAAGGCCGCCGGGCGGAAGCCGGGGCGGGTCAACGGAAGACCTGTTGAATACCGACACGACGCCCATGTTGTCGATATCCGACTTCCTGCCGAGATTCCGCCGTTCCGACTCGCTCGTAAGGCCGCTGTCTATGCCGAGCGTGGCGGCGGCCGTCCGATGCGGTTCATCGACTCGATTGAACCTGCGGGCCAGGCTGAGTGCGTCTGCATCGCCGTCGCTGCTCCGGACTCGTTGTACGTCACTGAGGACTTCCTCGTGACCCACAACACCCTCAACGATGCGTACATCATCCTGGACGAGGCGCAGAACACCTCCATGGAGCAGATGAAGATGTTCCTGACCCGGCTCGGGTTCAACTCCAAGATGGTGGTCACCGGGGACGTCACGCAGGTCGACC
>CAZLWS010000163.1:0-6110 GCA_964563205.1 uncultured Propionibacteriaceae bacterium
CTGGCCGACGTATGTGTCGGCCAGAGCGCCTATATGGCGGAAGTTGAACACGGTGCTGGGCGTAGGGTGGCGCGCGATGCCCAAGAAAGTCACCGCGGCCGAAGTCGCTGCGCTCGCCGCGACCCTGAACGGGGTTGCGCGCGGCGACGAGCCGGCCGGCCCCGCCCTGATCACCGCCGTGCGGGTGCTCTGCCGGACGCTCGGCGAGCGCCACCCCGGCGGCACCCTCGAACTGCGCGTGCCCCCGTTCGCGGCCGTGCAACTCGGCATCGGACAGCGCGGCGCCCACACCCGCGGCATCCCGCCCAACGTCGTCGAGACCGACGCCGTCACCCTGCTGCGCCTCGCCGCGGGCGTCCTCACGTGGCCGGACGCGGTCGCCTCCCATGCGGTCGCGGCCAGCGGACCCCACGCCGACCTGAGTGAGGTCTTCCCGGCAGCGCTCTAGGCACGCGGAACGACGGATGGACCCGACGAGCGCCCCCACAGGTCTCGCACAGGTTCGGCGAACGGCTCACACAGCCGGGTTTCCTAGCCTGCGGGGTAACGCCCGAGAGGAATCCCGCATGAGCCAGCAAGCACCTGATCCGACTGCGTCCGAATCGTCGCCGCCGCGACGCAGGCGGCTCACCAAGAAGCGGGTGATCGGGCTGGTGTCGATCGTCGCCGTGCTCGGGATCGGCCTGACCGCCTTCCTCATGACGCGACCCTCGCCGCAGGCCAGCGGCGCCGAACGCACCCGCACCTTCACGGCGCAAGCCCAGAGGTCGACCCAGATCCAGACCGTCACGCTCAGCGGCACCCTCGCTCCCAAGACCCAGGCGGACCTGAACTTCAGCGTCTCCGGCACCGTCACCAAGGTCTACGTGACCGCCGGCGACACCGTGACCAAGGGCCAGAAGCTGGCGAAGGTCGACGACGCCGACCTGCAGAACGCCCTCGACCTCGCCGAGGCCAACCTCGACACCGCCGAGGCCAACCTCGACGAGGTGCAGGACGATGACGACGCCAGCAGCGCCCAGCTCGCGTCAGCGAAGGCGCAGGTCCGCTCAGCCAAGGCCTCGGTGACGAGCGCGAAGTCGGATCTGGCGAACGCCGTGCTGCGCTCGACCATCGCCGGCACCGTCGCCTCGGTGGATCTCAGCGTGGGTGACACCGTCTCCGCCGGCTCCTCGGGCGGCTCCTCCGGGTCGAGCTCGATGAGCAGCTCGACGACGACGTCGACCGCGCAGGTCGTGGTGATCTCCACCGACAAGTGGCGGGTCGACGCCAGCACCGGCAGCAGCGACTTGGCCAACCTGCAGCCCGGCCAGGTCGCCTCGGTGACCCCGGACGGCGCCAGCGAAGCGATCGAGGCCACCGTCGCCTCCATCGGCATCGTGGCCACCGGGAGCTCGGACGGCTCGGCCACCTTCCCGGTCGTCGTCAACCTCAGCGGCGAACACTCGTCCCTGTTCTCCGGGACGAACGCGTCGGTGACCGTCACTGTCGCGGAGTACCCCGACGTGCTCACGGTGCCGACCATGGCGATCACCACCACCGGCGGCACGTCGGTCGTGACCAAGCTGGACGGCGACACGGCCACCGAGGTCGAGGTCACCGTCGGACGAGTGTTCGGCGAGGCCACCGAGATCACCGCCGGGCTCGCCGAGGGCGACTCCGTGCAGATCAGCTTCAGCCTGCCCGACGCCACGCAGACCACCGGCGAGCAGGGCGGGTTCCCCGGCGGCGGGGGCGGCTTCCCGGGCGGCGGCGGCGCTCCCCCGGACGGCGGCGGCTTCCCGGGCGGCGGCAACGGCAACGGCGGCGGACGGGGCAACCGATGAGCACCCTGCTGTCGATGACCGGCGTCCGCAAGGTCTATGACACCGGCGCGATCCAGGTCGAGGCGCTCCGCGGCATCGACCTGTCGATCGACGAAGGCGACTACGTGGCGATCATGGGCCCCTCCGGCTCGGGCAAGTCGACTCTGATGCACATCATCGGCTGCCTGGACGTCCCCACCGCCGGCCGCTACGAGCTGGACGGCGAGGAAGTCGCACAGCTCACCGAGGCCCAGCTCGCCGACGTCCGCAACCGCCGGCTCGGGTTCGTCTTCCAGAGCTTCAACCTGCTGCCCAGCCTCACGGCGCAGCGCAACGTCGAACTGCCGCTGGTGTACGCCGGCGTGGGCCCGGCCGAGCGTCGCGAGCGGGCCAAGCTGGCGCTGGAGCGGGTCGGCCTCGGGCAACGCCGCGACCACCGCCCCGGCGAGCTCTCCGGCGGCCAGCAGCAGCGGGTCTCGGTGGCCCGGGCGCTGGTCACCGACCCGGCACTGATCCTGGCCGACGAGCCGACCGGCGCGCTGGACTCGGTCTCCACCCGCGACATCCTCAGCCTCTTCGACGAGCTGAACGAGGCCGGCCGCACCCTGGTCGTCATCACCCACGAACACGATGTCGCCGAGCGCGCCAAGCGCACCGTCCACATCTACGACGGCCAACTGACCGACGAAGCGGCGCACATCCCCGCGCTGGGGAGGGCCGTCTGATGGAATGGCGCGAAACCCTCCGCACCGCGATCGACGCGCTCAACGCGCGCCGGCTGCGGTCAGCGCTGACCATGCTGGGCATCCTGATCGGCATCTCCGCGGTCATGCTGACCGTCGGCCTGGGCCAGGGCGCCGGGTCGTCCATCTCCTCGCAGATCGGGTCGCTGGGCTCGACCACGCTCACCGTGAGCCCCGGGCAGACCTCCTCCGGCGGCTTCCGCGGGGCCAGCCAGACGACCACGCTGACCACCCGGGACGCCGCGATGCTGGCCGACCCGTCCGTGGTCCCGAGCGTGTCCGGAGTCGCCGCGACCTCCAGCGCCACCGGCTCGCTGCAGTCCGCCGAGACGACCTGGACCTCGACCGTGGTCGGCACCACCCCGTCCTGGCTGGCGGTGCGCGGACGCGAGGTCGACAGCGGCCGCTTCTTCACCGAGGACGAATTGAACTCGGCCGCCAACGTAGCCGTGCTGGGCTCGGAGACCGCGGCCGAGCTGTACAGCACCGGCTCGGCGGTCGGCCAGCAGGTCACGATCAACGACCAGTCGTTCACCGTCATCGGGATCCTGGCCGAGGCCGGATCCTCGCTGGGCGGCAGCAACGACGACACCGTCGTGGTGCCCAGCACCACCTTCGCGGACCGGCTGTCGACCTCCGGCAGCGCCACCAGCGTCTCCCAGATCTACCTGCAGGCCGTGGACGACGAGAGCCTCTCGGCCGCCTACCAGGAGGTCAAGGCGGCGCTGCTGAGCGCGCACCAGGTGACCGATGAGGACGCCGACTTCACCGTGAGCACCCAGACGGCGCTGGTCGAGGCAGCCAGCTCGATCAGCAGCATCCTGACCCTGCTGCTGGGCGGCATCGCCGGCATCTCGCTGCTGGTCGGCGGCATCGGCGTGATGAACATCATGCTGGTCTCGGTCAGCGAGCGGGTCCGGGAGATCGGCCTGCGCAAGGCGCTGGGGGCGACCCCGGCCGTGATCCGGCGGCAGTTCCTGGTGGAGGCCGGCATCCTGGGCCTGACCGGTGGCGCCGCGGGCATCGCGCTCGGCTACGCCGGGGCCGCGATCCTGTCGCCGACCCTCGGGATCGACGTCACCATCTCGGTGACCGTCACCCTGCTGGCGCTCGGCGTCTCCCTGGCGATCGGCCTGATCGCCGGCGTCTACCCGGCCACCCGCGCCGCCAAGCTTGCCCCGATCGACGCGCTGAGGAGCGAATGATGAAGAACCCCCGTTCCCCGCGCCCGAAGAAGGGCCGTAACCTGCTGGTCGGGGCGGTCGCCTTGGTGACGATCGGCGCCGCCGGCACCCTGTGGGCGACCAGTTCCCAGGCCGCGAGCAACCGCTTCGCGACCGCGACCGCTGCCACCGGCGACGTCTCGCAGAGCTTCCTGGCCACCGGGACGATCTCCCGCGACAACGTGGTCGACGCCGCGTTCAGCGTCGACGGGACGGTGAAGAAGGTCAAGGTCGCGGTCGGCGACACGGTGTCCAAAGGCGACGTGCTCGCCACCCTGGACACCACTGCCCTGAAGCTCGAGCTGCTCAATGCGCAGACCGACCTGGCCAGCGCCAAGGCGAATCTCTACGCGGCGGAGAACCCGTCCTCGACGAGTTCGGGCGGTGGCGGAGGATCGTCGCCGAGCCTCCCGTCCGGCGGCGGATCGTCCACCCCGGACGGCGGTGACGGCACTGCCAGCGGCATCACCGCGAAGGACGCGGCCGTCCTCTACGAGGCGATCGCCGCAGTGAACGTGGCGAGTGCGAAGTGGAGCAGCCCGGACGCACCGACCACCTGCGACGCGATCTACACCACCCTGCTGAACGCCAATGAGCAGGAGCCGACCGAGCCGTCTGAGCCGAGCGAACCCGCCGAGCCCAGCGAGCCCGCCGAGCCGTCGGAGCCAAGTGAGCCCTCAGAGCCGTCCGAGCCCAGCCAGCCGTCGGAACCCTCCGAGCCATCGGAGCCCAGCGAACCGTCCGAGCCCGCGGAGCCCTCAGAGCCGTCGGAGCCCAACGAACCCGCCGAGCCCAGCGAGCCCTCCGAGCCCGCACAGCCGAGCGAGCCTTCGGACCAGGACGCCAACGAGCAGCTCGCCCTGGTCGTGGACGACATCACGCTGGACGACATCAAGGCCTGCGGCGAAGCCCGCGAAGCCCTGGTGCTGGCCAATGCCGTGCTGGCCGACTACTACCAGCAGCTGATCACCACCGGCACGATCGTGCGGGAGGGTGACGAGCCGGCGACCCCGACCCCGACTCCCAGTCCGTCGTCCTCCTCGTCCAGCAGCTCGAAGAAGTCCTCCGGGTCGTCCTCCAGCAGCGCCACGGTGTCAGAGCGGGCGGTGGCCTCCGCGGAGGCGGACGTGCTGCGAGCCCAGCAGAAGGTCGACACCGCGGAGACCGCGCTGGAGAACGCCGAACTGGTGGCCCCGATCGCCGGCACGGTCGGCTCGGTCGGCCTGACGGTCGGCGGCGGCTCGTCCTCCGGCGCGGTCACCGTCGTCGGCGAGGGCGCGGCCACGGTCTCCTTCGAGGCCCCGCTGGCCACCCGCACCGCGCTCAGCCAGGGCATGGAGGTGACCGTCACGCCGGCCGGCAGCACCACGGCGCTGACTGGAAAGATCTCGTCGATCTCGGTGCTGGAGACCTCCGGCACCGCGGGCGACAGCCCCACCTACACCACCGTCGTCGTGGTGGAGGATCCGGACATGCTCCTCAAGGAGGGCGCGAGCGCCGGCGTGGAGATCGTCACCAGCACCGCCGCCGGCGTGCTCACCGTCCCCGCCTCCGCGGTCACCCCGACCGGCGCCGGGACCGGCACCGTGCAGGTCGTCGACTCGGCCGCCTCCGACACCGCGGAGACCGTGAACGTCTCCACCGGAGCCGTCGGCGCCGGCAGGGTCGAGATCACCGAAGGCCTGACCGAAGGCCAGTTGGTCGTCCTCTCCGACCGCACCATCGCGATCGACACGCTGACCTCCTCGCAGTCCACCCGCAGCTTCGGCGGCGGCGTCCCCGGCGGCGGAGCCTTTCCGCGCTGATGACGACCTACTTCGTCCGACCAGCGACCCACTCCGTCTGACCGAAGCGACCCATTCCGTCATTCCCGCGAAGGCGGGAATCTCAGGCCGCAACCCTCGGAGATTCCGGCCTTCGCCGGGATGACGGATAGGGACTCCTACAGGTTCGGCAGGGTGTTGCGGAGCTCCCACTCGGAGACGTGGCCGCGGTAGGACTGGTACTCGGCCTTCTTGTTGCGCAGGAAGAAGTCGAAGACATGCTCGCCGAGGGTCTCGGCGACCAGTTCGGAGTTCTCCATCAGGTCGATGGCGTTGCCGAGGCTGCCGGGCAGCCGCTGGATGCCGAGGGCCTGCCGCTGCCGGTCGGTGAGCGCCCACACGTCGTCCTCGGCGCCTTCCGGCAGTTCGTACTCGTTCTCGATGCCCTTCAGGCCGGCGGCCAGCACCATCGCGTAGGCCAGGTACGGGTTGGCGGCCGAGTCGATCGAGCGCAGCTCGACCCGGGCGGACGCCCCCTTGTTCGGCTTGTACATCGGCACCCGCACCAGCGCGGAG
>CAZLWS010000164.1:0-1804 GCA_964563205.1 uncultured Propionibacteriaceae bacterium
CGCGGCGCGCCAGCAGCGAGTACTCCACCTGGGCACAGGTGATCGGGGCCCGGCCCGGGAAGGCGCCCTGCCAGGTGGCCGCCTGGGCGGTCTGCCAGCCCACGAAGTTGGACACCCCGGCGTAGCGGACGTCGCCTGCTGCCACGGCTGTGTCGACGGCCGCGAGAGACTCCTCCAGCGGCGCCGAGCCCCAGGCGTGCAGCTGCCAGATGTCGATGTGGTCGGTGCCGAGCCGGCGCAGCGAACCCCGCAGGTCGGCCAGCAGCGCCTGCCGGGAGGTGTCGATCACCCGCTCTCCCTCGCGGATGCCGAAGCCGGCCTTGGTGGCGATCACCAGATCGTCGCGGCGGATCTCCGAGCGCATCAGCCGCCCGAGGATCCGCTCCGCGTCGCCGGCGCCGTAGGCCGCGGCGGTGTCGATCAGCGACCCGCCGGCGTCCACGAAGGCGCGCAGCAAAGACCCGGCCTGCTCGGCCTTGGTGTCGCGTCCCCAGGTCAGCGTGCCCAGGCCGAGCCGGGAGACCTGCAGGCCGCTGGAGCCGACCGACCGCCGCTGCATCAGACCGGCTGCAGGTAGCCGCTGGCGAGCAGGACGGCCAGCACTGCGGCGACCGCCAGCCGGTACCAGACGAAGATCGAGAACGAGTGCTTGCTGACATACCGCAGCAGCCAGTGGATGACGGCGAGCCCGACCACGAAGGAGATGACGGTGGCGACGATGATCGGCCCCCACTCCAGGCCGGTCTCGGCGCCGATGTCCTTCAGCTTGTACAGCCCGGAGCCGAAGACCGCCGGAATCGCCAGCAGGAAGGCGTACCGGGTGGCGGCCGGCCGGGTGTAGCCCAGGAACAGGCCCGCCGAGATCGTCGCCCCAGAGCGCGAGACGCCGGGAATCAGGGCCAGCGCCTGCGCGAACCCCAAGGCGATGCCGTCGCGCCAGGTGAGGTGCTCGAGCTCGTAGCGGTGCTCGGCGAACCGGTCAGCCAGCCACAGCAGGACGCCCACGCCGGCCAGCATAGCCACGGTGATCCACAGGTTGCGCAGCCAGGTGTCGATGGCCTCCTCGAACAGCAGCCCGCCGAGCACCACCGGGATCGACCCGACGATGACCAGCCAGCCGATCCGGGCGTCCGGGTCGCTGCGCGGGATCCGTCCGACCAGCGCCAGCGCCCAGTTCTTGATGATTCGGCCGATGTCGCGGGCGAAGTAGACCACGACGGCGGTCTCGGTGCCGAGCTGGCTGATCGCGGTGAACGCCGCGCCGGGGTCGTGGCCGCCGAAGAACAGCTGCCCCACGATCGACTGGTGGGCGCTGGACGAGATCGGCAGGAACTCCGTAAGCCCCTGAACGATCCCCAGCACGATCGCCTCCAGCCACCCCATGCGGCACCCCTTTCCTCGGCACTTCCTCAAACCCGCCTCAGCCTACGACACCCGCACCAGCCCGCTTCGCACGGCCCGGTAGGCTGCCGTCCGTGCGTTCCTGGCCCGCTCCCGCGATCCCCGTGCTGCCCGCCGACGGCGGCGTCGTCCAGATTCTCGACAGCCTGTCCGGGACCCGATCGCCGGTCGCCCCCGGCGAAAAGCTCGCCCGCGTGTACGCCTGCGGCATCACCCCCTACGACGCCACCCACCTGGGCCACGCCTTCACCTACCTCGCGGTCGACCTGCTCAACCGCGCTCTGCTCGACACCGGCCACCAGGTCCGCTACGCGCAGAACGTCACCGACGTGGACGACCCGCTGCTGGAGCGGGCGGACGCCACCGGGGTCGACTGGGAGGAGCTGGCCCGCGAGCAGACCGA
>CAZLWS010000164.1:1904-6107 GCA_964563205.1 uncultured Propionibacteriaceae bacterium
CCCGCCTGGGAGTCGCCGCTGGGCGAGGGCCGCCCAGGCTGGCACATCGAGTGCACGGCGATCGCCGTGAGCGCCCTGGGCGCGGCCTTCGACGTGCAGGCCGGCGGCAGCGACCTCGCCTTCCCGCACCACCCGATGTCGGCCGCCGAGGCCACCGCCGTCACCGGCCAGCCGTTCGCGCGCAGCTACCTGCACGCCGGCATGGTCGGCTTCGACGGCGAGAAGATGAGCAAGTCCCGCGGCAATCTGGTGTTCGTCAGCAGCCTGCTCGCCCAGGGCTTCGACCCGATGGCGATCCGGCTGGCCCTGCTGGCCCACCACTACCGCGAGGACTGGGAGTTCGGCTACCCCGAGCTGGACGTCGCGCAGCGCCGCCTCGCCCGCTGGCGCACCGCGCTGGCCGCCCCGGCGGCTCCGGACGCGCAAGCCCTGCTGGCTGACGTCCGGGCCGCGATCCGCGACGATCTGGACGCCCCCCGCGCGCTGCTGGCGGTGGACGAGTGGACGGTCGCGGCAGGGACCGGCGACCCGCAGGCCCCCGCGCAGGCAGCCGCGGTCCTGGACGCCCTGCTGGGCGTCAGCTGAGCGGGCGCGGCGGCAGCCGGTCGGCTCGCGCGGCGGGTCAGGTTAGGATGCCCCGGTGAGCAAATCCTTCGACGACCTCTTCGCCGAACTGTCGCACCGGGCGATCACCCGCCCGGAGGGCTCCGGGACGGTCCGCGCCCTCGACGCCGGCGTCCATGCGATCGGGAAGAAGATCGTCGAGGAGGCCGCCGAGGTGTGGATGGCCGCCGAGTACCAGTCGAAGGAGCAGGCCGCCGAGGAGATCAGCCAGCTGATCTACCACCTGCAGGTGCTGATGCTGGCCCTGGGCCTGGAGCCCGAAGACGTCTACGACTACCTGTAAGCCTGTAAGTCACGCACGAGTGGAACTGAATTGCTGAAGATCGCCGTCCCCAACAAGGGATCGCTGGCCGAATCCGCCTCCGGAATGCTGCGCGAGGCCGGCTACCGGCAGCGCCACGACCCCAAGGAACTCGTCCTGGTCGACGAGGCCAACGGCGTCGAGTTCTACTACCTGCGCCCGCGTGACATCGCGGTGTACGTGGGGGAGGGCACCCTCGACCTGGGCATCACCGGACGGGACATGCTGCTCGACTCCGCGGCCGACGCCGAGGAGGTGCTCGCCCTGGGCTTCGGCGCCACCCGGTTCCGGTTCGCCGCCCCCGGCGGGAAGCTGATGGGGGTCTCCGACCTCTCCGGCAAACGGATCGCCACCTCCTACCCGGGCCTGGTCGCCGCCCACCTCGAGCGGGCCGGCGTCACCGCCCGGCTGATCAAGCTCGACGGCGCGGTGGAGAGCTCGATCCGGCTCGGCGTCGCGGACGTGATCGCCGACGTCGTCGAGACCGGCACCACGCTGCGACGCGCCGGGCTGGAGCTGTTCGGCGAGTCGATCCTGGAATCCGAGGCGATCCTGATCCAGCGCGCCGACACCCCGGCGCCTGACGGCCTCGACCAGCTGCGCCGCCGGCTGGACGGCGTCATCGCCGCCCGCAACTACCTGATGATCGACTACAACGTGGCCGAGGCGAACCTGGCCGCCGCCTGCGCGATCACCCCCGGCATCGACTCGCCGACCGTCTCCCCGCTGGCCAAGGCCGGCTGGGTGGCCGTCCGGGCGATGATCCCGCGCGACAACGCGCAGCGGATCATGGACGAGCTGTGGACGGCCGGCGCCGACGGCATCCTGGTCACCGCCATCCACGCCTGCCGGATCTAGCCTTCCCCATGTCGCGGGCGTACTACCCACGGGTCACCACGCTGACCGCGATCGGCCTGTCGATTGTGCTGCTGACCGCCGCCTGGATCGGCTGGCAGGCGCTGCCGCCGGACATCCAGGAGCTGTTCAACGGCGCCCAGGTGGCCACCCTGGTCCTGTTCATCCTGGTGATGATGGGCATGATGCTCGGCCTCGGGCTCAGCAACGTCCGCACCGACGACGAAGGACTGCTGATCCGCAACGGCCTGCGCACCCACCGGATCGGCTGGCAGCAGATCGAAGGCTTCCGGTTCACCGCCCACGACCCGTGGGCGTACGTGCTGTTCGAGGACGACCCGGGCAGCCGGCCGCTGATGGCAGTGCAGCGAGTGGACGGCGCCCGCGCCCGCCGCTTCCTCGCCGAGCTCACCGCCGCCTGGGAGGCCGGCCGGTCATGAGACAGCTGGGCAGCCCGAACCAGGCCTTCGCCGGCGACCACGGCCACGCCGACCCGCAGGTGCGCGCCGCCCTCGCCGAAGCCGCCGACCATGAGACCGGCTACGCCCGCGCCGTCGCCGCCCTGTGCGCCGCGCGGCTGCTGCTGCCGATCGCCCCCGACCCGGACGGGGACCTCTCCGCCGTCCAGGTGACCGCCGCCGACGGCGGCGTCGGGCTGCTCGCGTTCACCGGCCTGGACGCGCTGCTGGCCTGGAACCCGGCCGCCCGCCCCGTCCCCTGCACCCTGGACGAGGTCGCAGCCACCGCCGTCGAGACCCGCGCCGCGGCCGTCGTGATCGACCTCGCCGGCCCCGCCTCGCTGGTCATCGAAGCCGACCTGATCGGCGAACTCGCGCAGGGCCGCCGGCTCGTCGAGCTTCCGGACGGCGGCTTCGGCTGGCTGTACCGCGCCGCCGATGTGCCTGCGGACGGGGCCGCCTGCTAACATTGCCGGGTCGGTCAGCGCAGGCTGGCCCAGCGAAGTGGAGTCCTGAACTCCCACCCAGGCACCGCATCGGCGCCGGGTCGGTACGGCAACTCGATTCGGGTTGCCCGATTTCAGGGTCTCCGCATGCGCGGGGGCCCTTCTGCTTTCACCGGCGCCAACCCGGATTCCTTTGGAGGACTCATCAGCACTGAACCGCGTATCAACGAACGCATCGGAGTACCCGAGGTGCGCCTGGTCGGCCCTGCCGGCGAACAGGTCGGCATCGTTCGGATCGAGGATGCCCTGCGCCTAGCCCGCGAGGCCGATCTCGACCTGGTCGAGGTGGCGCCGATGGCGCGTCCCCCGGTCGCCAAGCTCATGGACTACGGCAAGTTCAAATACGAGGCAGCCCAGAAGGCGCGCGAGTCGCGCCGCAACCAGACCAACACCGTCATCAAAGAGATGAAGCTGCGGCCCAAGATCGACAGCCACGACTACGAGACCAAGAAGGGTCACGTCGTGCGCTTCCTCAAGGCCGGCGACAAGGTGAAGATCACCATCATGTTCCGAGGCCGGGAGCAGAGCCGTCCCGAACTCGGCTTCAACCTGCTGAAGAAGCTGGCCGACGACGTCGCCGAAGACGGTTTCATCGAGTCCGCGCCCAAGCAGGACGGCCGCAACATGCTGATGGTGCTCTCGCCCACCCGCAAGAAGACCGAGGCGAAGGTCGAGGTGGAGGCCGCCAAGGCCGCCCGGGCCGCCTCCCGCGAGGCCGCCGCCGAGGCCGAGCGCACCGAGCAGGCGGAGCTGCGCGCCGCGCACGCCGCGACCGCCACACCCAGGAAGAAGCGGGGTCCCGCCGACAACATGGACCCCGACGTCGAGCTGTAGTAATCAGGAGAAAGAGACACCATGCCCAAGATGAAGACCCATTCCGGTGCCAAGAAGCGCTTCCGCGTGACCGGCGCCGGCAAGGTGATGCACCGCCAGGCCGGCAAGATGCACCTCAACGAGCACAAGCCGACCAGCCGCACCCGCCGCATCGACGGCGACGCCGTGGTGGCCAAGGGCGATGCCAAGAAGGCAAAGCGTCTCCTCGCCGGCTACACCAAGTAACCCCGATCGATTCTTCAAGGAGTAAGTCATGGCACGAGTGAAGCGCGCGGTCAACGCGCAGAAGAAGCGTCGCGAGGTTCTGGAGCAGGCGTCCGGCTACCGGGGCCAGCGCTCCCGGCTCTACCGCAAGGCCAAGGAGCAGCTGCTGCACAGCTACACCTACGCCTACCGGGATCGCCGCGCCCGCAAGGGTGACTTCCGCGCCCTGTGGATCCAGCGGATCAACGCCGCCGCCCGCGAGCAGGGGATCACCTACAACCGATTTATCAACGGCCTGAAGAACGCCGGAGTCGAGGTGGATCGTAAGATCATGGCCGAGCTGGCCGTCTCGGATCCGACCGCGTTCGCCGCGCTGGTCGAGATCGCCAAAGCCAACCAGACTCAAGCAGCCTGATTCGCT
>CAZLWS010000165.1:0-6074 GCA_964563205.1 uncultured Propionibacteriaceae bacterium
GCCCGGCCCCGCCGCACAAACCCCCTGCCCGAAGATCTGCCCGCAGTCGGGTCAGTCGGTGACCACCCAGCGACCGGACTTGGGCACGTCCCTACTCCGACATCTATCTCCGACATGGTGTCGGAGATGGTGAGGCACTGTCAGTGGTCAGGACATCCTCGGGCCGGAGGTAGCGTCCTCGGTCAACGGGCCCAGTACCCGGTAGCGCGCCGCGACGAAGGCCTGGTTCCGGACCGCTTCGATCAGTTCCAGGTCGAGCCGGCGTGGCAGGATCTGCCGTCCTCTGCCGAGGGTGACGGGGGCGGTGTAGGTGATCAGCTCGTCGAGCAGGCCTGCGTCAGCGAAGGATCCGGCCAACTCACCACCGCCGACGACCCACAGGTCCTTGCGGCCCGCCTCCGCTGCCATGGCCTCGTAGACCGGACGCACGTCCCCGGAGGCGAACCTCACGTCGGCCGGCGCCCCCGGCAACTCGAGTTCGCGAGTGGTCATGACCCAGGCGGGCATCTCATAGGCCCACTCGCCGGGCTGATGCTCGAGCAGCCACCGGTACGTGGTCGACCCCATCACGATCGCCCCGATGCCCTCAATGAACTCCGTGTAGTTGAGCGGACCGTCCTCGTCGTTCTCCTGCCGCATCAACCAGTCGAGCGAGTCGTTGTGGTCGGCGATGAAGCCGTCCAGGGTGGTCGCGGTGTAGTACGTCAGCTTCGTCATGCGTCCTCCTGCTGCTCGCGTTCGGCGATAGTCAGTCTGCTCTACTCCGACATTCGCTACGACATTGGGGCAGCCTCAGACCTGGCGGGCGGCGTTGTGTTGAGAGGGTCTCTGGCGCGCCTCGGCTCGTGAGGGTCCTGCTGCTCGCTGACTCCGGGCAAAAGAAAGTGGCCCCGACTAGATCACCTAGTCAGGGCCACTTTTTCGTAGCGGGGACAGGATTTGAACCTGTGACCTCTGGGTTATGAGCCCAGCGAGCTACCGAGCTGCTCCACCCCGCGTCGCTCGACTAACTATAGGTGAGGCTTCTCCGAACCCCAAATCGAGCAGGCTGCTGCCCGACCGGTGAGGTTCGGCGGGGCGGACAGCCTGCTGGGCTAGAATTCCCGCGCTCCCTCGCGTCGCGAGGCCAACCCTTGGAGGGCTGATGGACTATCGGGGACTCGCGCGTGCGCCACGGCGACTGCTGGCAGCTTTGCTGGCCGGCTGTCTGCTGATGGTCATGGCGGCCTGCAGTCCGTCCGGCCCGGTTCAGCCGCAGCGCACCCTCGTTGTCGGCGCCACCCTGGAGCCGCCCACCATGGATCCCTTCCACAACACGGCGGCCTCGATTCCGCAGGTGCTGCTGTACAACGTCTACGAGACCCTGCTGAAAGTGGATTCGGACGGAAAGCTGATGCCGCTGCTGGCACAGAACTGGGAGGTCAGCGCGGATCGCAAGACCTACACCTTCCACTTGGATCCGTCGGCGAAGTTCGCCTCAGGCGCCCCGGTGGACGCTGCGGCGGTCAAGGCCAACATCGACCGGATGCGCGGCGACGCCAAGCTCACCGAGACCCTGCGCGCCCAGCTCGAGGTCGTCGACTCCGTCGAGGCCCCGGACGCGGCCAAGGTGGTCATCACCCTCAACCGGCCTTCGCTCATGTGGCTGTACGAGATGTCCTCGACGCTCGGCATGGTCGTCGACCCGGCTTTCACCGGCGACCTGTCGGAGGCGACCGCGGGCTCGGGTCCCTACAAGTTCGAGAAGCACAACCGCGGCGACAGCGTGTCGCTGAGCCTGAACGAGTCCTACTGGGGCACCCCCGGACGGTTCGACCTGGTCACCTTCCGCTACTTCACCGACCCCAACGCGATGAACGCCGCCATGCTGGCCGGCGATCTGGACGTGATCTCCAACCTGCAGGCCCCGGACGCGCTGCCGCAGTTCTCCGACGCCGGCCGGTTCACCGTGATCTCCGGCACCACCAACGGCGAGGTCGTGCTCGGCCTGAACAACGCCACCGAGGCGCTGTCGAAGAAGGAGGTCCGGCTGGCGCTCACCATGGCGATCGACCGCAGGGCGCTGCGCGACACCGTCTGGAACGGCCAGGGCACCCTCATCGGGTCGATGGTGGTGCCCACCGACCCGTGGTACGAGGACCTGTCGAACCTCACCCCGTACGACCCCGAGAAGGCCAAGGAGCTGCTGGCCGAGGCCGGCTACGCCGACGGCCTGACGCTGCGGCTGCGCGTCCCGGTGATCCCCTACGCGGTGAAGTCGGCCCAGTTCGTCGCCTCCCAGCTGCGCGACGTCGGCGTCACGGCCACCATCGAAGAGCTGGAGTTCAGCCGCTGGATCCCCGAGGTGCTCACCAACGGCGACTACGACATGACGATCGTCGGCCACGTCGAGGCCCGCGACATCGCCAAGTTCGCCAACCCGAACTACTACTGGCACTACGACAGCGCAGAGTTCCGCCGCCTGTTCACCACCGCGGACGAGGCGAGCGAGGCCGACGTCCCGCCGCTGATGAAGCAGGCGGCCCGCTACCTGGCCGAGGACGCGGCCGCGATCTGGCTGTTCGCGCTGCCCAACCTGGTGATCACCAAGCCGACCGTCACCGGGGTGGCCCAGAACGCGACCTCGCTCAGCTTCGACCTCACCACGATCGCCAGCGCGTGACTCCATGGGCCGCATCCTGCGACGCCTGGGGATCTTCGCCGTCACCCTGCTCGGCGCCTCGGTCCTGATCTTCGCGGTCACCGCGGCGCTGCCGGGGGACATCGCGCAGGTGCTCCTCGGGACGGACGCCACTCCCGAGGCGGTCGAGCAGCTGCGCCGCCAGCTCGGCCTGGACCGTCCGCTGGCCGTGCGGTATCTGGAGTGGCTCGGCGGGGTGCTGACCGGCGACTTCGGCGTCTCCCACCTCAGCAACCAGCCGGTGCTCGCGCTGATCGGACCGCGGCTGGCGGTGACCGCCTGGCTGGTGGGGCTGAGCATCGTCGGCGCCCTGCTGATCGCGCTGCCGGCGGGCATGGTCGCCGCCCTCAAGCGGCGGCACTGGCAGGGGTTCGCGGTGAACGCGCTCGCTCAGCTGGGCATGGCGATCCCGGTGTTCTTCGGCGGCATCCTGATCGTCCTGGTCTTCGCGGTGTGGCTGCAGTGGCTGCCCGCGAACGGCTACCGGCCGCTGCTGGCAGACCCTGTGCAGTGGGCGCGTCACCTCGTGCTGCCGGTGGTGACGCTCAGCCTGGTGCAGGGCGCCGTGCTGATCCGCTACGTCCGCTCGGCTTTCGTGGAAGTGCTCAGCGAGGACTACTACCGCACGGCCCGCGCGATCGGATGGACGCCGACCGCCGCCCTGCTGCGCCACGGCGTCCGGAACGCCGCGGTGTCCCTGGTCACCATCATCGGGCTGCAGCTGTCGGCGGTGCTGGTGGGCGCCATCGTGGTGGAGCAGGTGTTCACCCTGCCCGGCCTCGGGACACTGCTGCTCAACGCGGTGGCCCAGCGCGACCTCTTCGTCATCCAGGGCACCGTGATGTTCCTGGTGCTGGCCGTCCTGGTCATCAACGCGCTGGTCGACTTCTCCTACCTGTTGATCGACCCCCGGCAACGGGCGCGGGGTGAGGTCGAATGAGGCGATTCCAGCTCTGGCTCGGCGCGACCCTGGTCGCGCTGGTGGTCGTGGCCGCGGCGATCTCGCTGGTGTGGACGCCGTTCGACCCGATCCAGGTCGTGCCGGCCAAGCGGCTGCTGCCGCCCGGCTGGCCGCATGTGCTGGGCACCGACGGCTTCGGCATCGACATCCTCAGCCAGCTGCTGGTGGGCGCCCGGATGTGCCTGCTGGTCGGCATCATCTCGGTGAGCCTGGCGGCGGTCGTGGGGGTGCCGCTCGGCATGCTGGCCGGTCAGGCGGGAGGCTGGGTCTCTGAGGTCGTGATGCGCGTCTCGGACGTGGTCTACGCGTTCCCGGCGCTGCTGCTGGCGATCCTGCTGGCCGCCGGCTTCGGGGCGTCCACGGTGACCGCGATGGCAGCGATCGGGGTGGCGACCATCCCAGCCTTCGCCCGGGTGGCGCGGGCCGGCACGCTGCAGGTGATGGCCAGCGACTTCGTCCTGGCCGCCCGCGCCGCGGGCACCAACCGGTGGGGGATCGCCGGGCGCCACGTCCTGCCCAACATCGCGCCGCTGGTCGGCGTCCAGGCCTCGGTGGCGTTCGCGATGGCGATCCTGGCCGAGGCCGCGCTGAGCTACCTGGGCCTGGGCACGCCGCGTCCGACCCCGACCTGGGGGACGATGCTGCGCGACGCCCAAGCGTTCTTCGCCACGGCCCCGCTGCAGGCGGTGTGGCCCGGCCTGGCGATCGCGATCGCGGTGCTGGGCTTCAACCTGCTGGGCGACGGGCTGCGCGACCACCTCGACCCCCGACTGCGGGAGGGGGTGCAATGACAGCCCCGCGACCTTCTTCTCCTCCGCCGCGCTCCCCCGAACGACGCCGCGGGGACCCCGGAGGAAGCCTGCTGGAGGTCACCGACCTCACCATCGAGTTCGGACGCCGCCGCAGCCTCGCGGTCGACGCGGTCAGTTTCGCCCTGGAGCCCGGCGAACGGCTCGGCATCATCGGGGAGTCGGGCTCGGGGAAGACCGTCACCGCGCTCGCGGTGATGGGGCTGCTGCCCGAGAACGCCCGCGTCAGCGGGTCGATCCGGTGGCGGGGCGACGAACTGATCGGACGCTCCGAACGCACGCTCGCGGCGCTGCGCGGCAACGCGATGAGCATGGTCTTCCAGGAGCCGATGACCGCCCTCGACCCGACCATGCGGGTCGGACGCCAGGTCGCCGAAGCCTTCGTCCTGCACCGCGGCGAGGAGGGCGGCGCCGCCCGCAACCGGGTGCTCGACATGTTGGACGCCGTCGGCCTGCCCGACCCGGAGCGGATCGCTGACGCCTACCCGCACCAGCTCTCCGGCGGCCAGCGGCAGCGGGTGGTGCTGGCCATGGCGCTGATCAATGGCCCCGACCTTGTGATCTGCGACGAGCCCACGACAGCCCTCGACGTGACCGTGCAGGCCAAGGTGCTGGAGCTGCTGGACGAGGTGCTCACCGCCGAGCAGGCGGCCTGCCTGTTCATCAGCCACGACCTGGCGGTCGTCTCGCAGGTGACCCGGCAGGTGATGGTGATGCTGGACGGCCGCGTGGTCGAGCAGGCCCCGGCCGCGCAGCTGTTCACCGCGCCCAGCCACCCCTACACCAAGGGACTGGTGGCGACCGCTCGGCTCGACCTGGTGACGCCGGGGGAGCGGCTGCCCACCGTCGAGGACTTCTACGTCCAGGGGGCCGGGGGATGAGCGGCGAGCTGTTCCGGGCTGAGAGCCTCACCCGCGTCTACACCGACGGCCGCCGCCGGGTGGACGCGCTGCGCGAGGTCTCGCTCGCCGTGGCCGCCGGGCAGCGCCTCGGCATCGTGGGGGAGTCCGGCTCGGGCAAGTCCACCCTGATCCGCCTGCTGGCCGGGCTCGACCGTCCCACCCAGGGCAGGGTCTGGTTCGACGGCGCCGAGGTCACCGGGCGCCGCGAGCGAGAGCTCGGGTTCCTGCGCGCCTCCGTCCAGCTGGTCTTCCAGGATCCCTGGTCCTCGCTGAACCCGAGGATGACGGTGGCCGACATCATCACCGAGCCGTTGCGCTCCACGCTGGTGCGCCGGCAGCTGCCGTCCGGCGTCGATCACCGCGAACGGCTGGCGGAGGTGATGGCCGAGGTCGACCTGCCGCTGGACTTCGCCGACCGCTACCCGCACGAGTTCTCCGGCGGCCAGCGGCAGCGGGTCGCGATCGCCCGCGCGCTCGCGCCGCGTCCCGAGGTGCTGATCGCCGACGAACCGGTCTCCGCCCTGGACGTGTCGGTGCGGGCCCAGGTGATGAACCTGCTCAACGACCTGGTGGCGAGCCGCGGGCTGACCCTGATCGTGGTCAGCCACGACCTGATGGTCGTCCGTCACCTGTGCGACACCATCGCGGTGATGCAGTCCGGCCGGATCGTCGAACAAGGCCCGGCGGAACAGGTCTACGAGAACCCGCAGACCGACTACACC
>CAZLWS010000166.1:0-6065 GCA_964563205.1 uncultured Propionibacteriaceae bacterium
TTCACCGTGCCGGCTGCGATCTGCCGCTCCAGCGCCTGGTAGGCGCCGATCAGCAGCTGCTGGCCGGTCTGGCCGCGGGCGTAGAAGGTCCGCTGCACCTGGACGCCGCCGAAGGAGCGGGTGTCGAGCAGGCCGCCGTACTCGCGGGCGAACGGCACGCCCTGCGCGACGCACTGGTCGATGATGTTCGCGCTGACCTCGGCCAGCCGGTAGACGTTGGTCTCCCGGGAGCGGTAGTCGCCGCCCTTGACCGTGTCGTAGAACAGCCGGTAGGTCGAGTCGTTGTCGTTGCGGTAGTTCTTGGCCGCGTTGATGCCGCCCTGGGCGGCGATCGAGTGCGCCCGGCGCGGGCTGTCCTGGTAGCAGAAGTTGAGGACGTTGTAGCCCGCCTCGCCCAGGGACGCCGCCGCGGCGCCGCCGGCCAGGCCGGTGCCCACGATGATGACGGTCAGCTTGCGCCGGTTGGACGGGTTGACCAGCTTGGCCTCGAACTTGCGCTGCGACCACTTCTTGTCGATCGGGCCGCCGGGCGCCTTGGCGTCGCGCACCTCCTGGCCGACGGTGTAGAAGTCCGCGGGCTTGGGGCCCTTCGGCGCCTTCGGCTTGGCGGGCGCCGGGATCTCGGTGATGGTCATCAGTGCAGCACTCCAGTCAGGACGGCCACCGGCATGATCATGAAGCCGATGTAGAGCAGGATGGCGATCACCCAGGCGCAGCCGTTCAGCACGCGCTGGGCCTTCAGCGAGGTGTTCGCGCCGAGCGTGGTGAAGGCGCTCCAGACGCCGTGCCGCAGGTGCATGCAGACGGCCACCATCCAAATCGCGTAGGCCAGCACCAGCCACCAGATGCTGAACTCGCCGAGCACCATCTCGTGCGGCGCGGCGTCCGCCGTGCCCGAGAACAGGGTGGCGCGCACCGTGAACTGCAGCAGGTGGAAGATGAGCCCGCCCAGCAGGATGACGCCGCCCCAGCGCATGGTGCGCGCCGAGTAGGTCTGCGCCAGCCGCCGCTTGGCCTGGTAGGTGTCCGGGTTGGCGATCTTCGCGCGGCGCCACAGCACCATCGCGCTGTAGACGTGCAGCACGATGACAGCCACCATGCCGAGCCGGAAGATCCAGATGAACCAGCCCTGCGGGATCAGCGGGTAGAGGATGCCGCCTTCGTCGCCCTCCCCCTTGAGCCAGTGCGCGTAGTGGTCGAATGCCTCGCCACTGACGAACATCTTGAGGTTGCCGAATGCGTGCACCAGCAGGAAGCCGACCATTGCCAGCCCGGAGAGGGCCATGATGACCTTCAACACGACGGTTGATCGCAGTGCCTTCTGGTGTGGAGTGAGAGTCGTTGTCGCCACGGTTTCCACCCTAACGATCCGGGCGGTTCCTGTCTGAGGGTTTGGCCTATTCAGGGCCCTTTGATCCCAGATTTTGGACAAGGGCTGGACGAATAGCCGGTTTTCTGGGTTTCAACAACGACGCAGTGTCGTAAATGGCTTGATTCCGGGCCTATTCGGCCGGTGGCAGCAGGTCCGGACGGCGCTCGCGAGTGCGCGCGAGCGACTGCTCGGCGCGCCAGGCGGCCACCTGACCGTGGTGGCCGGAAAGCAGGATGGCGGGGACCTCCAGGCCGCGCCAGGAGGCGGGCTTGGTGTAGACGGGATACTCCAGCAGGCCGTCGTCGCCGTGGGACTCCTCGGCCAGCGACTCCGGGTTGCCCAGGACGCCGGGCAGCAGCCGCACCACGGCTTCGACGATGGCGAGGGCGGCTGCCTCTCCCCCGTTGAGGACGTAGTCGCCCAGCGAGACCTCCGCCACGTCCATCCAGGTGGCGGCGTGCTCGACGACCCGGGCGTCGATGCCCTCGTAGCGGCCGCAGGCGAAGATCAGCCGGTCGCGGGCGGCGAACTCGGCGGCCAGCGACTGCCGGAAGGGGGTTCCGGCCGGGGTGGGGACGACCAGCAGCGGACGCTCGCCCGCCGGCGCCAGCGCGTCCAGCGCCTCGCCCCAGGGCTCGGGCTTCATCACCATGCCGGCGCCGCCGCCGTAGGGGCTGTCGTCGACGGTGCGGTGGCGGTCGTGCGTCCAGTCGCGCAGGTCGTGGACGCTCACCTCGACCAGGCCCGCCGCGATCGCCTTGCCCACCAGCGAGAGCTGCAGCGGGGCGAAGTAGTCGGGGAAGATGCTGATCAGGTCAATCCGCATCGGGCGCCTCGTCCAGCAGACCCGGGATCGGGTCGATCACCACCCGGCCCGCCACCAGATCGACTTCGGGGACGAGTTCGGCGACGAAGGGCACCAGCCGTTCGCCGGCAGGGGTGCCGACGACCAGCACGTCCTGGGCGGGCAGGTGCAGCACCCGCGCGATCCGTCCCAGGGAGGCGCCAGAAGGGTCGACCGCGGCCAGCCCGATCAGCGCGGTGTCGTGGAACTCGCCGTCGTCGGCGTCCTCGGCGTCGATCTCGGCCCACAGCTCGGCGCCGCGGAGCGCCTCGGCGGAGGAACGGTCGCCGGCCTGGTCGAAGGCGACCACCAGCGTGCCCGCTTGCCATCGCCACGACCGGACGGTCAGCCTCCCGGCCGTGGGTGAGGACAACTGACTCCCCGGAGCGAAACGCTGCTCCGGGGAGTCGGTGGTCGGTGCGACGGTGACCTCACCGCGCAGCCCGTGGGCTTTGCCGATGCGGCCGACCAGCACGTCGGTGGTCGAGGCCATGGACGCCGGCTCAGCGCCTCCGCTGCGGGCGGCGGTCGACATCGATGAAGTCGATGCGGACCTGCTCCCGCCCGGCGAGGGCGCCGATCACGGTGCGCAGCGCCGAAGCGGTGCGCCCCTGCCGGCCGATCACCTTGCCGATGTCCTCGGGGTTGACCCGCACCTCGAAGGTGCGGACGCGACCCCGGTCGGATTCGCGCACCCGAACGTCGTCCGGGTTCGGCACGAGCCCGCGGACCAGGTGCTCCAGCGCGTCGGCCAGCATGTCAGGCCTCGTCGGCCTCGGTCGCGGCTTCCTCGGCGGGAGCCTCTTCGACCTCGGCGGCCTTCTTGCGCGACACCGAGATGGCGGCGGAGGCCGGCTCGTCGTCGGCCTCGGCCAGGGCGGCGTTGAACAGCGCGACCTTGTCCTTCTTGGCGGGCTGCGGGGTGACGCCGGAGGGCGACTCCTGGCCGGTGAACTTCTGCCAGTCGCCGGTGCGCTTGAACAGCGCCACGACGGCCTCGGTCGGCTGGGCGCCGACGCCGAGCCAGTACTGCGCCCGCTCCGACTTGACCTCGATCACCGAGGGGTCGTTCTTGGGGTGGTAGAGCCCGATCTCCTCGATGGCACGGCCGTCGCGCTTGGCGCGGGCGTCCATGACGACGATGCGGTAGTGCGGCGACCGGATCTTGCCGAGTCGCTTCAGACGAATCTTGACAGCCACGTGGGTGGTTTCTCCTGTGGGATAGACCCGGTGACGCCACCGGGCCGGACGGGTGGACCGGCCAAGTCGCTGTGGGGCAACGTCCGGCTGGTCCGGGTGGATCCGCGTCGCCGGAGTTAGAGGGCGCCGACGAGCACAGATGCAGCGCTCATTGTGCCAGAGAAGCCGGGACGGAAGCCAACTCAGCCGCGCGCCACCACCCTGCCCCGCAGGACGACCAGCCGCGGCCGGTGGACGACCGTGACGTCCGCGCGCGGATCGGCGTCGTAGACGACCAGATCGGCCCAGGCCCCGTCGGCGAGCGCGTCCGGCGCCCCCAGCCAGGCCCGGGAGCGCCACGACCCGGCCCCCAGCGCGTACTCGGGAGTCGAGACGCCGGCCAACAGGCCGATCTCGACGGCGAGCCGGCCGTGCGGGACGGTGCCCCCGGCGTCCGTGCCGGCGAACACCGGGACGCCGGCGTCGATCGCCTTCCCGATGGTCTCCAGCCGCCGCGCGTACAGGGCCCGCATGTGCGCGGCGTAGCGCGGGAACTTGGCCTGGCCGGCGTCGGCGTACTTCGGGAAGTTCTCCAGGTTGATCAGGGTGGGCGCCAGCGCCACCTGACGCTGCGCCATCAGCTCGATGGTGGAGTCGTCCAGCCCGGTGCCGTGCTCGATGCCGTCGATGCCGGCCCGGACCAGCTGGTGCACCGACTCCTCGCCGAAGCAGTGGGCGGTGACCCGGGCGCCCAGCTCGTGGGCGCGTTCGATCGCGGCGGCGGCGAGGTCGGCCGGCCACAGCGGGGTCAGGTCGCCCGCGTCACGGTCGATCCAGTCCCCCACCAGCTTCACCCAGCCGTCCCCCGCCCTGGCCTGCCGCTCGACCTCGGCCAGCAGCGTCTCCGGCTCGATCTCGACCGCGTAATTGCGGATGTAGCGGGCGGTGCGGGCGATGTGCCGACCGGCCCGGACGATCCGCGGCAAGTCGGGCTCAGCGTCGATCCAGTGGGTGTCGATCGGCGAGCCGGCGTCCCGGATCAGCAGGGTTCCGGCGTCCCGGTCGGCGCGCGCCTGGGCCTCGGCGGTCGGACGGTCGACGCCGCCGCGGGCGTCCAGCCCGATGTGGCAGTGGGCGTCCACCAGACCCGGCATGATCCAGGCCCCGGTCGCCACCGTTGTTGCGTCTGCGACGGGTTCGGTGCGCACCAGCCCGTCCACCAGCCAGAGATCCCGGACGTCGCCGTCCGGCAGCACCGTGCCGTGCAGATGCAGCCGCTGGGTTTCGGGTGCGCCCAACGCGGCCGCCACGCCGTGGCTGTGCGCGAAGAAGCTCGGCTCCCCCAGCCCTGGCGGCGCGTCATGGTGGTGCCCCATGCCGGGACGCTACACGCTACTTGCCCTGGTTGAGCAGCTTCTGCAGATCCGGCGGCAGCTGGAACTCGCTCATCGCCTTGGCGAGGTCGGCCTCGCTGGGCTGCTGGGCGGGCTGGCCGAAGGGCGAACCGGCGGGGGCGGCCGGCGTGGCGGCCGGGAGCGCCGTCTGGTTGCGCTTGGCGGGGTTGCCGGAGACGCCCTTGCCGGCCTTGCGCTTCTTGGCGGGCTGCCGGGCGGCCGGACGCTTCCCGGCGCCGCCGGGCATCCCGGCCATCGCGCCGCCCAGGCTCTGCATCATCTTGCGGGCCTCGAAGAACCGGTTGACCAGGGAGTTCACGTCGGAGACCTGGGTGCCGGAGCCCTTGGCGATGCGGGCCCGGCGGGAGCCGTCCAGCATCTTGGGGTTGGCCCGCTCGGCCGGTGTCATCGAGTAGATGATCGCCTCGATCCGGTCGATCTCGCGCTCGTCGATGTTGTTGATCTGGTCCTTGACCTGGCCCATGCCGGGCATCATCCCGAGGATCTTCGACAGCGGGCCCATCTTGCGGACGGCCTGCATCTGCTGCAGGAAGTCGTCCAGGCCGAACTCGCCCTTGCCCTTCAGCAGCTTCTCGGCGGCCTTGGCGGTCTGCTCGGCGTCGAAGGTCTTCTCGGCCTGCTCGATCAGGGTGAGGACGTCGCCCATGCCGAGGATGCGGCTGGCCATCCGGTCGGGATGGAAGGCGTCGAAGTCGCCCAGACCCTCGCCGTTGGAGGCGAACATGATCGGACGCCCGGTGACCCGCGCGATCGACAGCGCCGCGCCGCCGCGGGCGTCGCCGTCCAGCTTGGAGAGGACGACGCCGTCAAAGCCGACGCCGTCGGCGAAGGCGCGGGCGGTGTTCACCGCGTCCTGGCCGATCATGGCGTCGACCACGAACAGGATCTCGGTCGGGTTGACGGCGTCGCGGATGTCGGCGGCCTGCTGCATCAGCTCGGCGTCCACACCGAGCCGGCCGGCGGTGTCGACGATCACCACGTCGTAGAGCTTGGACTGGGCGTGCGCGACGGACGCCCGGGCGACAGCGACCGGATCGCCGACGCCGTTGCCAGGTTCCGGGGCGAAGACGTGGACGCCGGCCCGCTCCCCCACCACCTGCAGCTGGTTGACCGCGTTCGGACGCTGCAGGTCGGCGGCCACCAGCAGCGGCGCATGGCCCTGGCTGCGCAGCCAGCGGCCGAGCTTGCCGGCCAGGGTGGTCTTGCCGGAGCCCTGCAGGCCGGCGAGCATGATGACGGTCGGCGGGTTCTTGGC
>CAZLWS010000167.1:0-5937 GCA_964563205.1 uncultured Propionibacteriaceae bacterium
GAGCACCTGGTTGTGGTCCAGGATGTCGCGGGTTCGAGTCCCGTTACTCACCCCAGTGGAAACCCGTTCTGACTAGGTCAAATAGTCAGGGCGGGTTTCTTCATGCAACATTCGTGCAACAGGCTCGCTCCCTCCAAAACTAGAACGAAGTGCTAGAATTGTGGTTGTGACGTCGATCACGCTCACCGAGCTGAACCAGAATCCCTCCCGGGCAACGCGACTCGCGGACCACGGCGAGGTGATCGTGATGCGCCGCGGCCACGCCGCGTACCGCATCACCAAGATCGAGAGTTCCGGCGATCCGCTCGACGAGCTGGTAGCCACCGGGCTCGCCCGACCGTCCCGCAGCACCGCTCCCCGGTCGGCTCGCCGCTTCCCCACCATCCCCACCGAGATCGACCTCGGGGCTGCGCTCGACGCCGAACGGGCCAGGCTCGATGGCCTCATCTGAGCGCACCTGGTTCGTCGACTCGTCGGTGCTGCTTCGCGCGATCGCGGACAAGTCCGATTCGGCCCGCGAGTGGTTCGAAACCGCCTATGCCGCCGGTGACAGGTTCGTCGGCTCACGCACGCTCGAACTGGGGGTGCTGCGGGTCGTCAAGAACGCCGGACTACCCACCGACATCGCCAACGAGTACCTGGACGAGTTCGCTCTGATCGCTGTCGGGGACGACCTGATCGACGAAGCCATCGCGCTCGATCCCGTCCTCGGCGGGGCCGACTCGGTGCACATCGCCTCGGCGATGCGGCTCGGCGCGGACCGAGTCACGATCGTCACCCATGACTCCCAGATGGCCAGGGCCGCCGCCAGCCTCGGGTTCGAGGTACTCGACCCCGTGACCGACGATCCCGGCCGGGCGGCGGTGGTCTAGCAGGCTACGCATCTGACTGCGCGGGACTGGTCACCAGCTTGGGCCGACGGTCAGGGATCGATGCCGAGTCGACGCTGAGGATGCCCGGATCGGCCGGGAACCTGAAGCCGGTGCGGGTCCACACGAGGTGCCGGCCGAACGGTCTCCCGCTGTGGCGGCGGCAGGGGTGCTGGGATGGTGTCTACTGGCCCGGTCGAAGGCGGGTCGATCTCGACAGCCCATTCGGTGAAGCTGGCGAGGATGTCGGCGCGGCGGGCGGCGTCGACGCCGTACTGGGCGAAGATCTCCTCGTCATGCCTGCTCGCCTCGCGAAAGCGCATCGCAAGCATCCTTCGGTCCAGTGGCTCTGCCTCGAACTGATCCGCAATGGCGAGAACGTCATCGCGACTGAATCGGCCGGACCTGATCACGGTGTCAATGTCGATGTAGTCGCGAGCCTCGCCTCTTGACCAGAGCGCGGACATCTTCGCCCCCACGGCGTCCCTGGCGTCGAGCACCGGCCCGATATCGAGTGTCGCAGGAGGGAAGGCACGGAAGTCCAGCCCCAGCTGGACGCTGCTTGCGTCACCTGTAGCAGGGTCGATGACGTGGAAGTCGGCGAAAGTGGGCCGGATGCGGATGTCCTCGACGAGGAGGCCGTCGCTCAGGTAGGTGGTGCGCAAACGCTCGACTGCCGACGCGAAGTCGTCGTGATCGGCCCTGTTAGTGAACATGTCGACGTCCTCGGAGGGGCGGTCGCCCATCCCATTCGCTGAGAGGGCGTACCCGCCGGCGAGAACGAATCCGAACTCAGAGATCTCGGACAGACCGAGCTCGGCCAGTCTCCGATGAAAGGGCAGCACCTACGAGGCCCTCGACCGCGATAGCTCCGCGAGTTCGGGGAACTTGTCCTCCCAGATCGCTCGGCAGCGCGCGGGCAGGTTCAGGTCGGGCCAGAGCGCGAGCAACATGCCGCGGTTCAGGATGGCCGTCTGCTCGCTGGGAAGCCCGTCTCGCACGACGGCGCTGTACAGACTCCATTGCTGGGACGGCACTGCCAGGTTGTAGATCGGGTCGGGGCTGGTGTTGATGTGAGGGCGCACCCGCACGGTCCCTGTTGCTGGTCCTTGGAGTTCGTCGAGCGACTCGGGGGTGTCGTACGGAATGGTCTGCTCGTACCGGAAGCCGCGCGGAACCGTCGTGCTCATGCCGAGCCTCCTTCCCGGGGCGCATGCAACTGGTTCAAGACTACGGCCGGGGCCGTCACGATCCCAGCCTGGCGGTCCAGAACCTCGGCGACAGCCCCCGCGGTCGCGTCTTTTGGGTCCTCTTCATCCCGGACTCCCAGACGGTGAATTCGCCGGTCACGGCATCGCCTCACCAGCGTGGGGTGATGTCGCGATCGGGCCGGTGTCCAGGTTCGTCTTCGGGGCGGACGCGGTGGGTTGGTGGTTGGACTCGTTCCCAGTATTCGGAAGCTCGTGCCGCGGCGGCTTCTCGCTGAGTGAGCCAGTCGAGGCGTTCCTTCGGGCTGGCCGTATCCAGGTCGGCGGCCAGTTTCGCGCGCTCGCTACTGCTCTCACGCAGATCCGCGGCCGCGCGCTGGAGGCGGTCGAAAGCGTGGTCGGGCTCGTCGGGGCGGACGATCCGTTCCAGGTCGTAGCCATAGCGATCTATCCAGGTGGGGTGGAGGTCTCCGAGCGCGGCGAGGATCCTGCCTCTGGCTTGGGCACGGATGTTGTCGGCGTCCCGTTTGGCGACGTTGATGCGATACCGCCAGATGCCAGCCCGGGCCTGGGCGATCCGTTCGACGGCCTGCGGGGCGGTGTCGAGTCCGCGATCCTGACCCCACTCTGTCCGGAAGGCCCGCTCGGCGTCCTGGGCGGTTTGGCGGGCGTCGTCAGCGACTCGGCGGGCCTGCCCGCGGTGCAGCAGCCCCGCGTGCTGTGCGTCCTGCTCGAAAGCGTCGGCAGTGCGGCGGAGCTGGTCGAACTGGGCGACCGCCCGGCCCAGCCCGGCACGGTCGGTGGCCAGTTGGCCGGCCCGCGCGGCGTCGAACTCGGTCACCTTCTGCTCGATGGTGGCCAGCTGGGACGCATACCTGGCGGCGACAGCGGCCGCTCGTTCCAGAAGGCTGGCGACGGCCACCTCCCGCTCGGCGGTCTCGGCCTGCTCGGCGGCGATCTGCGCGACCCGTGCGAGCCGCTCCGGATTTGGCGCAGGAACCGGCTCGGCTGGTGTCGCCTGGTCGGGTTGGATGGGTGGGACGTGGGTGCTGTGCAGCTCGACGAGGTCGCCCATGCGTTCCCGGTCGGCTCTTGCGTACAGGTCGGCGGCCTTCCAGCCTGTGTCGGCCCCAGGCTGGCCGAGGATGTCCTCGATGAGCCGGCGGGCCACGTCGGGATCGCCTTCGGGCGCGACGAGGGCGGTTTGGTTGGTGTACCGGCCGCGGGTGGCTCCCACATAGAACGCGGGCCGGTCCATGCCTTCATCGACCAGCTGCACCGCCTCATCGACAGTGAGGCCTTGCGCGCCGTACCCGGTCACCGCATAGGCCAGTTGCAGGTGTTCCCGCGCCGCCTGCGCGGTCAGCTGTGTCGCCCGGGTGCCGTCGAGGCTGACCAGACCGACTCCCCCGTCACCATCCAAGCCGCGGATCCGCCAGCGTTCCCGGTTGGCGTACCGGCTGCCGTCGACTCCTTGGGCGTTGGCGCGCGTAGCGACCACGTCGCCGGCGCTGAGCGTCTCCGATTCCCACCGGCCCCCGAGCGGCGTTGTGGTGATCGCCCGACCCGTTCCGATGTCGCCGGCGCCGACCAGCTGGTCGCGGATCAGCCCGTTCAAAAGCTGGGTCTGCTCGTTGGTGGCAGCTATCACCAGGCCTCGGCCGGCGTGGGTCCGCACCGCCCACTCGGCCGCCGTTGCCGCGAGCCGTTCCGCATCCGACCCGTACACCCGCGCCTGCTGCATCACGGTCGCCGCGGCCTGTTCGGGCTCGGCACCAGTCCGCAGCGCGACACTGTGCGCGGCGTAGGCGGTGTCGCGTCCGCCGCTGCGGAGCTGGAACCGGTGCACGTCGTTGGCATCGTCGAGCAGCCACACCCGGCCCGGGTCGGCGGTCTGTTTGGCCAGCTCCAGCACCCCGCCGACCCCGACCGCACCGAACTGGAACGAGTCGCCCTGGAGGCGCACCCGCCAGCCATGACGGATGGCGGTGGTCACCAGCGCCCGGGCGGCGTCCTGGCTGACCATGCCCGCCTCGTCCACGACCAGCCGCGCACCTGCCGGCAGGGCGCCGGCCGGCGTGTGGTCTGGTTCGGTCCATTCCCAGCCGCCGGCCCGGTTCTTCGCCCAGCCATACCTCATCAGGAACTTGTCGATCGTCGAGGACTCCGCACCGACCTCGCCGGCAGCAACGTTCGCTGCCGCCCCGGTGGGCGCGACCAGCATCACCTGCTGTCCAGCCGCCCCGGCCTGCGCGAGGTAGTCGGTCAGGCTGGTCGTCTTCCCCGCCCCTGCCGCACCTTCCACCACGGTGAGCCGGTCCGCCGCAGCCAGCACAGCCAGCCCGGCCCGCAGCTCGTTCTCCCGCGCCACCACAGCCGTCGAAGTGAACCACTTCACCGCCGCTGACGGCACCCCGGCCGCCACCCCCGGCAACAGCTGTGACAGCGCCAGCGCGCGTGCGGCTATGTCGGCCGCCGCCTCGTCCACCGCGGCCGCATCACCGTGCACCCGGCCCTCTACGGCGAGGATCGCCGCCGCCTCCAGATCGGCCCTCGACCACGCAGACCGCTTCAAACCCTGCGCCTCCACAATCTCGGCCGCCGCGGCGGCGCGGTCAAGCGCCGCCACACTCACGCGACCACCCAGGTCATCCACGGCCTGTGTCGGGAGGGTGATGCCTCGCTCTGCCATAACCTCGGTGATGCGGGCCGCCCAGACCGCCAGCTCGTCATCGAGCACGCCAGCTTCGGCCTTGTAGGGCCGTTGCTGCTCCCACGCCTGGACGTCCCACAGCCGGGCCAGCCGCGCTGTTGGCTCCTTCCCGTGGTGCTTGGTGCGCCACTCGGCCTCTATCCGCGCCAAGTTGCGTTGCAGCTGCGCCGAGCGGCGGCTCATCGCCTCCACGACCGGACGCAGCGATCTGATTTGGCCCACCTCGTCCAGCCGGTAGCCCAGCCCTTCCACCACCGGCCGCAGCTCCCGCAATTGCTCACGCTGGAAAATCGCCTGCACCGTCACGTTCAGGTTGCGAGCACCGAGCGTGTCCAGTGCCCGCCACTTCCCCGCCGCCCACACCCGGGCCGAGATCTCCATGTGCCGGTGGAAATGCGGATCACCGGCCCGCGACGAGAAATGCTGCACCGACGCGATCTCGATCCGCTCCACAGGCACCCGGACCACCCGGCCGCCCAGCTTCACCTGCACGGTCCCGTTCTCCCACAAGTACCGCAGCACCGCCCGCTCGGCATTGACCTGGCCACGCAGCAGCGCTGCCCGCACGTCCGGGTCGAGCACAGCGAGGATGCTCCATTCCTTCGGCCCGTTCACGAGGAAGTCGACCGCCGCAACATGCTCGGGCTCCACCTGCTGCGCCCACCGCGACTCTCCGGTGTCCGGGTCCAGTCCGGCCAGGAGCCGTCCGAACTGTTCGGGGTCGAGGTCCCGCTCCACCAGTTGACCGTCTGCGCCGATCCCACGCCACGTCACCAGTGCATGACCGTGCTCCGACAGGTACTCGTCAGCCCGCGAATGACCACACGTCGACAGGTAACGCACCATGCCTGCAGCCCCCGCTGCCCTCACGATCCCCATCGCAGTCATCGCCACGTGGCCATGGTACATTGCGTGCGCTTCAAGGGAACAGGGCGGGGTTGATATCACTAGGTGTGGCTGGGACTAGCTTCCGGGGTTCAAGGGGACTCGGCGAGGTACTGCTGGCGTAGGGGGTTGATGGACTGGAGCAGGCGGGGATGGAGCTCTAGCTCCGGACGCCCGGGATCGAGAGGATCGCCCGCATTGTTCTCGAGGGCCGCCTGGACCTCCCACCGACGGCGCCCAATGTCACTCTCATGCCGAGAGT
>CAZLWS010000168.1:0-5912 GCA_964563205.1 uncultured Propionibacteriaceae bacterium
TCGGCGTTTCCGCGGAGACTCAGCCGATCACGCGCGCGAAGATCGCGTCCATCGCCCGGTCGGGCAGAATGCGGCGGGCGAACAGCACCGGCTTGGCCCCCATGCCCATGGCGTAGCGGGTGCGCGGACGCTTCGCTGTGACGGCCCGCTCGATCACCTTGGCGACCACGTCCGGGTCGGAGCCATGGCTGATCGCATTGGGATTGCCCAGCATTCCGGCCGCCCGGCGGACCCGGTCGCCGTAGGGTCCGTCCGCGGAGGCCACGAGCCCCGTCTCCGCCGCGATGCCTCCCCACTCCGTCCTGATCCCGCCCGGCTCGATCACCACGACGTCGATCCCGAAGCCGGCGACCTCCTGCCGCAGCGAGTCACTCAGCCCTTCGACCGCGTGCTTGGAGGCGTGGTACCAGCCGCCGAAGGCCGAAGCGATCTTCCCGCCGATGGAGGTGACGTTGACGATCCGGCCCGAGCCCTGCGCGCGCATGGCAGGCAAAACGAGCTGGATCAGCCGAGCCAGCCCGAAGAGGTTCACCTCGACCTGACGACGGGCCTCCTCCTGCGGCACGTCCTCGACGGCGCCGTAGGACCCATACCCGGCGTTGTTCACCAGGACGTCGATCCGCCCCTGCTCAGCGAGGATCCGCTCGACGGCAGCCACCATCGACGGGTCGTCGGTCACGTCCAGAGCCAGCGGACGGACGCCCTCCGCCTCCAGTGCGGTGAGCCGATCGAGCCGCCGCGCGGCCCCGTAGACGACGAACCCGGCCTTCGCGAGCCGGCGCGCGGTGGCCGCGCCGATCCCCGACGAGGCCCCGGTGACAAGAGCGACGGTCATGAGCATCCCCAACTGTTCGGCTGAAACCAGTGTGCACTGCGTGCTGCTATGCCTCGTCTAGGCCACGGATTGCAGCCTCCCTAGGCCACAAGTTGCAGACTCCCCAAGCCACAGATTGCAGACCCGTCACGTGCCACCCGTCCCACTTTGTTCTTGCCGGACGAGACCTTTGTTCTTGCCGGACGAGACGCCGAACACGCGCAGCGTCAGACCCATCACCAGCGCCCGCGCCGCCACCAGAGCCCACAGGGCTGAGTCGAGCCTGTACGGACCTGGGCACAGGCTGGCAGCGGGTCGGGCCAGGTCAGGTCGGGCTCGTCCCAGTCGTCCTCCTCTTCGTCGATCGGCACCTGGTGTTCGGGACGCAGGTCGTAGCCGTTCAGGAAGATCTCGCAGTCGCAGTAGCCGCCCGACTGGCCGAGACGACGCGGCAGCGCGGTCGCCCGAGGCGCCCGCTGGTCGCGATAGTGAAGCGCGAACCTCAGTTGGCCATTGCAGTTGTAGTCCAGGAGCATGCGATGCACGTAGCAGAGCAGGCACTCCCCCGGACGAGGATCGAGCAGCCCGGACGCCAGCTCAGCGAGCAGGCGCTCCGCGTCCTGAATCTGCAAGATCGCGTCCGGGGAGTCGGGCAGGACGAGCAAGGCGGGCTGCGTGCTCGTCCACTTCGTGTACAGCTCGGCCCAGCCTTGCGGCGTGAGCACGAACACCTCGCCATTGAAGGCATCGGCGAAGTGATTGCTGTAGCGCCAGCCCCAGTGGTAGATCAGCTCGGTCGGGGTGATCACCGGCTCACCCTCACGGCATACCACCGTGATCAGCTCACTCTTCGGCGGGCCCTTGCGGCGGCGGTCCCAGATCTGTCGGGGCACCAGATCCTGAGCGACTGCGCGCAATTCCTCGCTCAGCCGAAGGAACTGCGCTTCCTGGAAACAGTCATTCGCGTCCAGGACGGGGGTCGGAGTCCGAATGCTTCGCACCCCGAGAACGGCCTGGGTGGCGCGATCGACGTGGGCGATGAGCGTCGTCCCCGAACGGACCGGGGCGACCGGGTAGCGGCGGAGGATCTCGCCGAGCACTCGCGCGCGATCCCGTTGGTCGGTGAACAGCTCTTTGTAGGTCATGCCAACATGATTGGCTCGCGACCAGGCCGCTGTGCCAACGAGTTGGCCAGCCTGTGCATAAGTGGCCGGATCGGACCCAGAGTTATCCACAGCGACTTGCTGTGCGGGGGCGGTACGAAAACCGCGGGGGCTGTTCATGGCCCACTGGAAGCAACCCGGGACTCCTTCCGAAGCCCCTCTAGATCACGCCGGAACCATCGGGCATCACCCCGCTGGCGACGCACCCGGCGGCTATCATCGCGGGATGCGCATCTGGCTTCTGGCGGGCTTGATCCTGGTGCTCGCCGCCTGCGCGCCGAGCACGCCGACGCCCGCCCCGCCTGCCCCCGACCGTCCGCGCGTCCTGGTGTACACGGAGGCGTGGGGCTGGCGGCACGACTCGATCCCGCAGGCGGTCGATGCCTTGCGCGCGCTGGCCGACGAGGCCGGGTTCGACATCGTCCACAGCGAGGACGCCGCGTTGTTCGACGACGAAACGCTGGGCGGCTTCCGCGCCGTGGCGTTCGCCAACACCACCGGCGACGTGCTCGACACCGACCAGCGCGCCGCGTTCGAGCGCTTCGTCCGCGACGGCGGCGGCTTCCTCGGCATCCACTCGGCGGCCGACACCGGCTACGACTGGCCCTGGTACGGCGAACTGGTCGGGGCCTGGTTCGACAGCCATCCTGAAGGCCTCCAGACCACCGAGCTGCGGTTCGAGCCTGGACGCGAACTGCCCGGCGTCGACACCTGGCGCGTCACCGACGAGCTCTACAACTTCCGGCGCAACCCGCGTCCAGACGTGGACGTGATCGCGACCGTGGACGAGTCGCTGTACGAGGGCGGCACGATGGGCGGCGACCACCCGATCGCGTGGTGCCACGCACGCTTGGGCGGCCGCGCCTGGTACACCGGCCTCGGCCACGACCCGGCGCTCTATGACGACCCGACGTTCCGCGCCCACCTGGCGCGGGGGCTGCGCTTCGCCACGGCGCAGTCTGATGACTGCTGAGTGCGGAGCCGACGCATTGCCGGGCGGACCGGCGCGGGACACGGTTTCATTCAGCGAAGACCATGAGCTCGGACGGCCCGGCTCGCCGACCATGGCTGCACTCGGACGAGCCATTGAGGCCTGTCCCGTCCGCTGACCTGCCTCGCGGCCCAGCGCCACTAGGCTGGGCTGAGCCCGAGCGCCCCGGCGCCCATCGAGAAGGATCCGGATGACCGACCAGACCACCCTCCATATGTGGACGGACGGCGCCTGCAAAGGCAACCCGGGCCCTGGCGGCTGGGGCGTGCTGATGGTCTACGGCGAGCATGCCAAGGAGCTCTTCGGCGGCGAGTCGCTGACCACCAACAACCGCATGGAGCTCATGGCCGTGATCCGAGGGTTGGAGGCGCTCACCCGTCCCAGTCAGGTGCACCTGCACGTCGACTCGTCCTATGTCATGAACGGCATGACGAAATGGATCCACGGCTGGAAGCGCAACGGCTGGCGCACCGCGGACAAGAAGCCGGTCAAGAACGCCGAGCTGTGGCAGGAGCTCGAAACCCAGACCGCCCGCCACGAGGTGCGCTGGGAATGGGTCAAGGGGCACGCCGGCGACCCCGGCAACGAGCGAGCCGACCAACTGGCCAACCTGGGGGTCGAGCAGGTCCGCGGCTGACACCGTCCGGACGCCCGGCTGGGCATGGCAGGCCCGGGTCAGCGCCGGGCCTCCGCTTCGCGACGTAAGGAGGCGGCGTTCTGGTCACTGTGACCCCGAGTCGGGGCCGGCTGGCCGGGCGGCTTCACCGAGCCCGCTCTGCTCCCGCGCCTGACGGGCCAGTTCCTCGTAGGGAGCGCGGATCTTGGCGATGTCCTGCTCGTCCAGCTCTTCGAGGTCGAGCAGCGCGTTGTGGGCATCGCCGGCGACCCGGATCAACTCGTCCAGCTTGGTCTGGATCGCCGCCGTGTCACGGTTCTGGGTGTTCTGGATGAGGAACACCATCAGGAAAGTGACGATGGTGGTGGAGGTGTTGATCACCAACTGCCAGGTGTCGCTGAACCCGAAGAACGGCCCGAGCACCGCCCACAGCAACACCAGGCCGACCGCTCCGACGAAGGTGGTCGCCCGGCCCGCGAACCGGGACAGCGCATTCGCCACCTTCAAGAACCAACTTGAGCGCGCCACGTCCAACTCCTCTCAGACATCGAAGCACCCCCGTCACCCAGCGACCGGACCACTTCGCCCTTGTCATACCCACAGTGAGGCGGCCCAACCGCGCGCGGCTGCGGCGTCCGGGCGGCGCAGCCTCTAGAAGGTGGCCTTTCCGCCGGTCACCCCCAGGATGCTGCCGGAGACATAGCTGCCGGTGCGCTGCGAGGCGAGGAAGACGAAGGCAGGCGCGACCTCGGCGGGCTGGCCAGCCCGGCCCAGCGGGGTGTCGGAGCCGAACTTGGCGACCTCCTCGGCGTTCCGGGTGGCCGGCTGCAGCGGAGTCCAGATCGGGCCTGGTGCCACCGCGTTCACCCGGATGCCCCGCGGGCCCAGCTGCTCAGCCAGGTTCACCGTGATGCTGTTGACCGCAGCCTTCGTCGCCGCGTAGTCGAGCAGTTGCGCGGACGGCTCATAGGCCTGGATCGAACTGGTGTTGATGATCGACGAGCCCTCGCCAAGGTAGGCCAGCGCCGCCTGGCAGAGCCACAGCACCGCTGCGAGGTTCGTCTGCAGCACCCGCTCGACCAGCTCGGGCTCCAGTCCCTCCAGCGTCCCGGCACCGTCGCGCGTGAAGTGGAAGCCGGCGTTGTTGACCAGGATGTCGAGTCCGCCGAGGCCCGCGACCGCGGTGCCGACCAGGCTTCGGCAGGCGTCGACATCGGTGAGGTCCGCGGCGATCGTGAGCGCCTTCGCACCGGCCTGTTCGACCAGGGCGGCGGTCTCGCGCGCGTCGGGCTCCTCCTCCGGAAGGTGCCCGATGGCCACGTCCGCCCCCTCGCGGGCGAAGGCGATCGCCACGGCGCGCCCGATTCCCGAATCCCCGCCGGTGATCAGCGCCCGCCTGCCGATCAGCAGCCCGTGGCCTTCATAAGTGTCCTCGCCGTGATCGGGCCGTGGCCGCATCTGCCCGGTCAGTCCGGGAGGCTGTTGTTCCTGGGCCGGGAAAGCGGGCCTCGGCGCGGGGGTCGTGTCCGTGAGTTCGTTCATGCCCGAGGTGTACCCGCCGTCCGGCCGCGTCAATCGTGGCCGCTGCACGGTTGCGGCTCAGTCTCCATTCAGCAGGTCCAGGACGGCGGCCTCCACCGCCTCCCGACCCCGGGTGCCCTGGTGAGCGCGCGCCACGTCGGCGTCGATCCGAAGACCCGACTCATAGCGGTCGAACACCCGAGGGTCGATGTAGGACGCTCGGGCGACGGCAGGCGTGTTGCCGAGGTAGCCGGCCACCTCCCGGACGGCGGCACGGATCGCCCGCTTCCGGGAAGCCTCGGTGTCCCCCGGCTCCTCGCTAAGGGCGAGGGACTCGGCCGCGATCACCGTCCCGTGCCAGGTGCGGAAGTCCTTCGCGGTGAAGTCCGTCTGGAACAGCGGGGCGAGGTAGGCGTTTACCATCGTCGCAGTCAGGTCTCGCCACCCGTCCGCGCCGCGGTAGGCGAGCAGCCGCTCGCTCTCACTGGGCCGACGGCGCAGGGTGTGGACGGCGGCGAGCACCTCTGGGTCGCTGATCGTCAGATCGTGCTCGATCCCCGACTTGCCGGTGAATCGGAACCGCAGCGACCCGCCCTGCCGGCGGACGTGCCGCCGCAGCAGCGTGGTCAGCCCGAACGACCCGTGGACGTCCGCGTAGACGTCGTTGCCGATCCGGAAGCAGCCCTCGTCGAGCAGGCGCACCGCCAGCGCCGTCACCCGCTCGACAGGCATGCCGGCGCGCCGGAGGTCGCGTTCCACCTGACTTCGGACGGCGGGCAACAGCGCTGCGGCCTGGGTGACCCGCCG
>CAZLWS010000169.1:0-5867 GCA_964563205.1 uncultured Propionibacteriaceae bacterium
TTCGAGGTGCTCACCGAGGCCGGCTACCAGCCGGAGGTGGCCTACTTCGAGTGCCTGCACGAGCTGAAGCTGATCGTCGACCTGATGTACGAGGGCGGCATCGCCAAGCAGCGCTGGTCGGTCTCCGACACCGCTGAGTTCGGCGACTACGTCTCCGGCCCGCGGGTGATCGACGCCTCCGTGAAGGAGCGCATGAAGGAGGTGCTGGCCGACATCCAGACCGGCGCCTTCGCCAAGCGCTTCATCGACGACCAGGACGCCGGCGCCCCGGAGTTCAAGGCGCTGCGCGCCGCCGCCGAGCAGCACCCGATCGAGGCCACCGGCCGCGAGCTGCGCGGCCTGATGGCCTGGGTGAAGTCCCACGACGACGACTACGTCGAGGGAACTGCTGCCCGCTGACGCGAGCCAAACCACCCGCAAGGTGTGGCCGAATCCCCGACAACGGGACATCGGCCACACCTTGCGTGGTTCTGGGCTCGGTTAGGCTGACACACATGTCGCAGCCGCCTCAGGAACCACCCCGCTGGCAGACCTACCCGGGCGACGCCGATCCGGCGCCGCCTCGCCTGCCGGCGCCCGCCGAGCCCGCCGGCCCGCCGGAGCAGCTGCCGCCGCGACCGGTGGCGCCGTCCGGGGCCTCCGTGACGCGGCGTCCGGGCTACGACCCGCACGACCCGCTGGTGATCAGCGCGGGCGGCAGCGGGATCAAGAAAGAGGGCGTGTGGACGGTGCCGCCCTACCTGTCGCTGAACGGGGAGCTCGGCTCGATCCGGCTCGACTTCCGGCGCGCTCAAGTGGTCTCCCAGGTGATCTGGGTGCAGCTCCACGGCGGGGTCGGCACCATCGTCATGATCCTGCCGGAGGGCTGGGCGGCGCAGCTGGACCGGCTGACCCGCAGCTGGGGGACCGTCGACTCGAAAGTGCCCGAGGAGCCGATCGGCCCCAACCCGCTGCTGGTGATCTCCGGCTCGGCCGGCATGGGCACGATCAAGCTGCGCCACCCCTCCTCCTGGGACGAGCGCCGGCTGCGCAAGCTGATCGCCAAGGAGCAGAAGCGGCTGCGGTGAAGCTTGCGCCATATGGCAGGCTGGCCCGGTGACCGTCGAGACCACGCCCAACCCCGGCCTGACCGCAGCGGAAGTCGAGCAGCGCGTCCGGGCCGGCCAGGTGAACACCCAGCCGCCGCGCTCCGGCCGCACCACCTGGGACATCGTCCGGGCCAACGTCTTCACCCGGATCAACTTCCTGCTGATGGCGCTGTTCATCCTGGTGATGACCACCGGGCAGCTCCAGAATGCGCTGTTCGGCTTCCTGATCATCATCAACTCGGCGATCGGCATGATCCAGGAGTTGCGCGCCAAGAAGACCCTGGACAACCTGGCCGTGGTCGGCGAGGGCAAGCCGCGGGTCCGCCGGGACGGCGCGGTCACCGAGATCGTGCGCGACGACATCGTGCTGGACGACTTGATCGAGATCGGCCCGGGCGACCAGATCGTGGTGGACGGCGACGTGGTCGAGGCCTCCTACCTCGAGGTGGACGAATCCCTGCTGACCGGCGAATCCGATCCGATGGAGAAGAACCCGGGCGACCAGGTGATGTCCGGCAGCTTCGTGGTGGCAGGAGTCGGCGCCTTCCGCGCGACCCGGGTCGGCGCCGACTCCTACGCGGCCCAGCTGACCGCCGAGGCGAGCAAGTTCTCGCTGGTGAAGTCGGAACTGCAGCAGGGCATCAACAAGATCCTGCGGCTGATCACCTGGCTGCTGATCCCGGTCGGGATCGCCACGATCTGGGTGCAGTGGAACCAGCACGAAGCCTGGCAGGAGAAGGTGCTCGCCACCGCCGGCGCGTTGGTCCCCATGGTGCCCGAGGGCCTGGTGCTGCTGACCGCGCTGGCCTTCGCCGTCGGCGTCGTCCGGCTGGCCCGCGAGAACGTGCTGGTGCAGGAACTGCCCGCCATCGAGGGCCTGGCCCGGGTGGACGTGGTCTGCGCCGACAAGACCGGGACGCTCACCGAGAACGGCATGAAGTTCGGCGAGCTCGAGCCGGTGGACGACACCACCGCTGACCGGCTGCGCGCGGTGGTCGCCCAGCTCGCCGCGGCGGACCCGCGTCCGAACGCGTCCATCCAGGCGCTGGCCGCCGAGATGCCGCTGACCGGCTCGGCCTGGAAGGTGACCGGCCTGGCGCCCTTCACCTCGGCCAAGAAGTGGTCGGGGGTCTCCTTCGACGGCGAGGGCGACTGGGTGATCGGCGCCCCGGACGTGCTGGCCGCCGGCTCCGAGGTCGCCGCTCGCGCCGAGGAGATCGGCGCGAGCGGACGCCGGGTGCTGCTGCTCGGCCGCAGCGACCTGCCCGTGGACGACGACGACGCGCCCGGCACGGTGACCCCGGTCGCCCTGCTCGTGCTGGAGCAGAAGGTCCGCCCCGAGGCCCGCGACACGCTGGCCTACTTCGCCGACCAGGACGTCACAGTCAAGGTGATCTCCGGCGACAACGCGGTGAGCGTGGGCGCGGTGACCCGCTCCCTCGGCGTGGCCGGCGACCAGGTGATGGACGCCCGCAAGCTCCCGACTGACGAGGCCGCCTTCGCCGAAGAGGTCGCCGACCACAACGTCTTCGGCCGGGTCACCCCGCAGCAGAAGCGGCAGATGGTGAGCGCCCTGCAGGCCCGCGGCCACACCGTGGCGATGACCGGCGACGGCGTGAACGACGTGCTGGCGATCAAGGACTCCGACCTCGGCGTCGCCATGGGCACCGGAGCTGCGGCCACCCGTTCGGTGGCCCAGCTGGTGCTGCTGGACGACTCCTTCGCCACCCTGCCGCACGTGGTGGCCGAGGGCCGCCGGGTGATCGGCAACATTGAGCGGGTGGCGAACTTCTTCCTCACCAAGACGCTCTACTCGGTGGCCTTCGCGCTGCTGGTGGCGGCCTGGCGGCTGCCCTTCCCGTTCGTCCCGATCCACATCTCGGTGGTCGGCTGGTTCACCATCGGCGTGCCCGCGTCCATCCTGGCGCTGGCGCCGAACGCCGCCCGCGCCCGCACCGGCTTCCTGCAGCGCGTGATGAGGTTCGGCATCCCCGCCGCCGTGGTGATCTCGGTGACCACCTTCATCAGCTATCTGCTCATCCTGCCGCTGTCGGGCGGCACGGTGACCAACCAGGTGTCGACGGCCGTGCTGGTCACCCTGATCTGCGGCGGCGCCTGGGTGATGATCACCATCAGCCGCCCCTACGAGTGGTGGAAGATCCTGATGATCGTCGGCTGCCTGGCCGCCACCGCCGCGATCTTCCTGGCGCCGCTGGAGCTGAACATCGGGACGGTCCACCTGCAGCTGCAGGAGGTCTTCTTCATCGACACCGGCAACCCGGCCATGCTGAGCACTGGCTTCCTGCTCGGCGCCATCGCGATCGTGCTGATCGAGATCATTTGGTGGGTCACGGGTCACGTCACCCACGGCGAGCGCCGTCGGCTCTTCGCTTAGCGGTCCCTGAGCTTGACGAAGGGGCCCGCTGTGAGCCGGGCCTCGCAAGGGAGTGGGTCTACAAATGCCTGATACTATTGGCACATACTAATGATGTGTCCGGAGTATCGCGAGGTGTGGGTATGGGCCGGCAGGCGATCGACCTGGTTCCGTACGCGCGGGACGCTGCCGCGCTGATGGGTGCCAACGTGCGCACGGCCCGCCTGAACCAGCGGTGGACGGCAGCTCAACTGGGCGAGCGGGCCGGGTGCTCGCGGCACACGATCGCCGCGATCGAGGCGGGCCGGCCGGCTGTCGCCTTCGGCCATGTCCTCAATGTGTGCGCGGCGCTGGGGCTGCCGCTTTTCGTCCCGACCCCAGCGGAGCTCAGCCGGCTTACGAAGGCCCAGCTGGAGGTGCTGCGGCTGATGCCGAACCGGGTGATGCCAAAGGACGGTCCCTCCGATGACTTCTGAGCAGTTCGTCTGGGTCTGGCTGCCGGGCCAGGTCCGGCCGGAGATCAGCCGCGGTGCTCGGTCCAGCGGTTGCCGTCCCAGTAGCGGGTAGCCTGCGCCGCTCGGATCGGGGTACCACCCGGCGCTCGGAGACGGGGCGGGCAGCGCGGCGACCGGTGCGTAGCCGACCAACGCCGGCACCGCGGCGAGCGGACGATGTGCTGCGGTGCAGGCCGTCACTAGGGCAGCGATCCAGCCGGCAATCGTCCACCCGAGCAGCAGGTTGACCCAGAACACCGACCAGTGATTGGCCTTGCCGCGGCTGCCGGCGATCGCCCAGGGCAGCAGATACAGCCCGGTGAGCACAGTCAGGACCCAGGCGATGACCACCACGGCTGTGTTGGGCTGTCGCTGATCGGTTAGCGGGGCGGCCAGATACACCGGCGTCGGAGTCTGGTAGGCAGGTGGCGGTGCCTGGTAGATCGGCTTCGGCGGCGGGACGGCAGGAGTCGTTGAGGCCCCCGGCTCCCGTGGCGGATACTGCTCGTAGTGGTAGGGATTGCCCATCATCCTCCATCCCTCGACTGGCATGCTATCCCGCCGGGCTCGGCGCCGTACTCGATTCTGCGGTATTGTGTACGCAAGGATTACGCAACGGAGGAGGCTGCGATGGCTGTCACGGTGGGTGTGCGCGAGTTCCGTCAGGACCTCGCTGGCTACATCGACGGCGACGAGCCAGTCACGGTGACGCGACACGGTCGCCGCGTTGGTGTGTTCATCCCGACCCGCGGTGACCGAGCTGAAGCGCTCGCGGCGTACCAGGCGGCGACGGACAAGCTCCACGCCCTGATGGCTGAGCACGGCATCGACGAGAACGAAGTTGTGGCCGAGTTCGATGTGGCGCGAAAGGCCCGTCGGAAGGCTCAGCGGGAAGCTGCCGCCGCCTCGTGACACCGCGGCGGATCATTCTGGACGCCAACATCCTTATCCGCGCCGTGCTCGGCGTAAAGGTCAGTGGGTTGCTGGCGAAGTACGCGGAGTCGGTCGATTTCTGTGCGCCGTCCATCGCCTTCGAGGACGCGGAGGCGAACCTGCCGGGGATCATGGCCAAGCGGGGGATCGAGCCAGAGGAACTGTCGCTGGGTTTTGATGCCGTTCGGCGTCTCGTCGACGAGGTGCCAGGCGAGGTCACTGAGGCTCTGCAGGCGAAGGCGTTGCAGCGAATCGGCCGCCGCGATCCCGATGACTGGCCGATCGTCGCTGCCGCGCTTGCGCTGGACTGTCCGATCTGGACCGAGGACAGGGACTTCTTCGGCGCAGGCGTGGCCACCTGGACCAGCGATCTGGTGGAGATCTATCTCAGCGACGACGGTGGAGAACCGACACCTACCGGCTAGCCGTGCTGCCCTAGCGCGGTGACGAACGGCTCGCACTCGTCCGCAGCGCTGGTGCGGAGGTGGGCGGTCTGGCGTTGGCGGGCTTGATCAGGGTCTGTTGTTCGTCGTGGATTCGTCGGGTGAGTTCGGCGGGGTTCAGCGAGTCTCGCTTCGCGATCAGGTCGGCTTGTTGTGCTGGTGAGAGCACGCCCGCGGCCAGGAGTCGGTCCAGCGGCGTGGCGGGTTTGTCATAGATCCGGCAGCGTCGGCCGCTTCGGTTCACTGTCCACCCAGTGGGCCTCTTCGCGGGGGTGAAGAAGTTCAACTGGTCATTGACCAGGGGCCACAGCCGGTTCAGAGCGTGGAGTTCGGCGGGGGTGTCGTACCGATAGCGGAACCCATAGTTGAAGACCAAGTGACCGTTCCTGGAAGCGATCTGCGCTGGCGCGCTCTCATTGACGTCTCTGGAGCGGGTGACCTGGATCTGATGCTTGTCGCCCGATCCGCCCATCTCGTACCTGTAGAACTCGCTACCGTTGTCAAAGCCCAAATCGACGACCGCGAATGGGATCTG
>CAZLWS010000170.1:0-3940 GCA_964563205.1 uncultured Propionibacteriaceae bacterium
GCCAGGCCAACGTGGTCGAGCTGTACATCTCCTACCTGCGCAAGAAGATCGACGCCGGCCGGGCGCCCATGATCCACACCCTGCGCGGCGCCGGCTACGTCCTGAAACCGGCTGCCGAATGACCCTGCCCCCGCCCCCGCCGATGGCGAAGGGGACGCTCAGCCGCCAGCTGGTGGTGCGCACCACGGCGCTGGTGGCCGCCGCGACCATCCTGCTCAGCCTGGTGACCGCGCTGGCCAGCTTCCAGATCCTGCAGTCCCAGCTGGACGGACGGCTGGAGTCCGCGCTCAACAGCCCCGGCTGGCGAAACCCCGGCGGCGGGACGAAGCCCGGCGACCCCGAGGGCTCCGGGCTGATCCGGATGGAGGAGACGCAGCCGGGCAGCGGCGAGTTCGTTCCCCTGCAAGCCCCCGACGAACTCACCGCCGACGCCGTCGCCCAGATGGTGACGCTCGATCCGCGGGAGACCCCGGTGACGATGCGCATCGAGGGCCTCGGGCTGTACCGCGTCCTGGTCCGCGAACGGATGGGACGGACGGGGGTCGCCGCGCTGCCGTACAGCGCGGTCGCCGTGCCGCTCACCCGCCAGCTGATGATGGCGGCCGTCCTCACCCTCGGCTCGATCGCGCTGGCCGCCTTCGGCGCCCGGCAGGTGGTCGAGAACAGCCTGCGCCCGCTGCGCCGGCTGGCGACCACCGCCTCCACCGTCTCTTCCTTGCCGCTGGCCTCCGGCGAGGGGAACCTGCCGGTGCGGGTGTCCGAGAAGGACGCCGACCCGCGCAGCGAGGTCGGCCAGGTGGGGGTCGCGTTCAACCAGATGCTCGACCACGTCGAAGCCGCCCTGGACGCCCGGCACCGCAGCGAGACCAAGGTGCGCCAGTTCATCGCCGACGCCTCCCACGAGCTGCGCAACCCGCTGGCCGCGATCCGCGGCTACACCGAGCTCACCCGCCGCGAGCAGGATCAGCTGCCGACCGACACCGCTCACGCGCTGGGCAGGATCGACTCGGAGTCGGACCGGATGTCGGTGCTGGTGGAGGATCTGCTGCTGCTCGCCCGGCTGGACGCCGAGCCCACCCTCGCGCTGCAGGCCACCGACGTGACCCAGATCGTGCTGAACGCCGTCAACGACGCCCGGGTGGCCGGGACCGACCACCGGTGGGGCTTGGACCTGCCGGATGAGGCGCTGACCGCCCAGGCCGACCCGTTCCGGCTGCACCAGGTGGTGGCCAACCTCCTGGCCAACGCCCGGGTGCACACCCCGTCCGGGACGAAGGTGGTCACCTCGCTGCGCCGCGAAGGCGACCAGGTGGTCATCCGGGTGACGGACGACGGCCCCGGCGTCCCGCCCGAGATCCGCGACTCCGTCTTCGAGCGCTTCACCCGCGCCGAGGCCAGCCGCGTCCGCCACCAGGGCGGCTCCAGCACCGGCCTGGGCCTGGCGATCGTGGCCGCCGTGATCGGCGCCCACGGCGGCAGCGTCGCCCTGGAGAGCACCCCCGGATCGACCACCTTCGTCGTCCGCCTCCCCGCCGCCTGACCTGGACGGAGTCCAACTCACAGCGAAACAACAGAGGGTGTTCAGGCCTTCCTCAGGCACTGCCCCAATACTCATGCCATGACCGCGAGCGCCCCTTCCGCGCCGGTTCAGCACAGACGCTGACTGGCCCCGCTCCCCGCCGCTGGACGGGGCTCACCCGTCACGATGCGTGAGGATGCGGGGCCGGTCAGACCAATTCAGAGCCCGGGCGCGCCGGTGTCGGCCAGGAAGGCGAGGATGGCCCGCACCCGTCGGTTCTCCTCGCTGGGGTCGAGGCGGAGCTTGGCGAAGATGTTCGAGACGTGCTTGGCGACGGCGGCGCCGGACAGCACCAGGTCGTCGGCGATCTGGGCGTTGGAGAGGCCGCGGGCCATCAGCTCCAGCACCTCGAACTCGCGCGGGCTGAGGTCGCCGAGCCCGGAGCGGCTGGTGCGGATCATGGCCCGGGCGACCTCGGGGTCGATCACCACGCCGCCGGCGGCGACGATCCGCAGCGAGCCGACGAAGTCGGCCACCTGGGCGACCCGGTCCTTCAGCAGGTAGCCGGTGCCGCCGCCCCCGCCCGGAAGCGCGAACAGCTGCTGGGCGTACACCGCCGCCACGTACTGGCTCAGCACCAGCACGCCGAGGCCGGGGTGGGCGGCCTTCAGGTCCAGGGCGGCCTGCAGCCCGTCGGTGGTCATGGTCGGCGGCATCCGGACGTCCGTCACCACCACGTCCGGCAGGCTCCCGGACGCCGCGAGCTCGGCGACGGTCTGCCGCAGCGCGTCCGCCCGGCTCTCCTGGGCCACGATCTGGAAGCCCTGACGCTGCAGCAGCCCGGCCAGACCTTCGCGCAGCAGGGCGGCGTCATCAGCCAGCACCAGCGTGATCGGCTCGCTCCCGCTCACAGCGGCACCCCCGGCTCGCCGCGGCGCAGCAGCAGCGGCAGGGCCGCCACCACCTGGGTCGGCCCGCCCGGCGGACTGGAGATCGACAGCTCGCCGCCGAACGCCGCCAGCCGTTCCCGCATCCCGGCCAAGCCGTGTCCCGGACGCAGCTGCGCGCCGCCCGGGCCGGCGTCCACCACCGAGATCCGCAGGTGCGAGTCGGTGGACAGCAGCACCGTGACCGGCGCCCCCTGGGCGTGCTTGGCGGCATTGGCGATCGCCTCGCTGGCGAAGAAGTAGCCGGTCGCGAGCACCCCCTGCGGCAACTGGGGCAGCGGGTTCGGGCAGACGATCCGCACCTCGGCGGCCGACGCCTGGGCGACGTCGGTGAGCGCAGCCACCAGCCCCTGCTCGACCAGCACCTGCGGATGGATCCCGCGGACGGTGGCCCGCAGCGCGTCCAGCCCCTTGGCCAGCGCCTCCTGCGCCTGCCCGAGCAGCGCCGCCAGTTGCGGGTCGGCGGTGACCGCCGCCGACGTCCGGGCCTCGCCCAGCATCATCGCGGCCGCCACCAGGTACTGCTGGGTGCCGTCGTGCAGATCGCGCTCGATCCGCCGCCGCTCGATCTCGTAGGCGTCCACGATCACCCGCCGCGAGGCGGTCAGCTCCGCCACCGCGCGCGCCGCCTCCGCCTCAGGATCGCGGGACCGTCCGAATCTCACGCCCCGAACCTAGTACGCCGACGAAGGCGCGCTGAACAGATCTGCCTGTGGGTCTTCCTCGGCGACGCGATCGGCGTCGGAATCGGGCATCCGGCGGCAGGTCTGTTCGCGAAGTAGTGCTGGCACTACCCCCAAAGCAGTCCGGGCACCATGGAATGGAGGCAACAGCCCGGCTGGAATGGAGCCATGATCGAACCACACGCGTCCGCGCCGCTGCTGTACACCCGCGGCATCACCAAGAGCTTCGGGCAGGTCCAGGCGCTCGCCGGGGTGTCGGTGGGCATCGCCCGCGGCGAGACCGTCGCCATCATGGGGCCCTCCGGGTCGGGCAAGTCCACCCTGCTGCACTGCCTCTCCGGGGTGCTGGTGCCCGACCAAGGCGACGTCACCTTCGACGGGCAGCCGGTCTCGGCGCTGCACGACCGGGAGCGGTCGCACCTGCGGCTGACCCGGTTCGGCTTCGTCTTCCAGGACGGCCAGCTGATCCCCGAGCTCTCCGCGCGGGAGAACGTCGCGCTGCCGCTGATGCTCACCGGGACGCCTCGCGGCCGCGCCCTGGGCACCGCCGACGGCATGCTGGAACGGCTCGGTCTGGCCGACCTGCGGCACCGTCGTCCGGGCGACCTGTCCGGCGGCCAAGCCCAGCGGACGGCGATCGCCCGCGCCCTGGCGGCGCAGCCGGCGGTGGTCTTCGCCGACGAGCCCAGCGGCGCCCTCGACCAGGCCACCGGGCACGAGACGATGCAGCTGCTCACCACCACGGTGGCGATGTCGGGGGCGAGCCTGGTGCTGGTCACCCACGACGTGAA
>CAZLWS010000170.1:4040-5853 GCA_964563205.1 uncultured Propionibacteriaceae bacterium
TGGCGCTGCGGCTGACCCGCGCCCGGCTCGCCACCCGGCAGGGCGAGGGCGTGCTGTACCTGGCGGCCGTAGCCGCCTTCGCGCTCAGTTCGGCGCTGGCGCTCACCGTGGCCGGCGGCACCTGGATGTTCTACCACCGCTGGCGCAACCCCACCGGCGCCCATGCCGAGCTCGTGGCCACCGACCCGACCTTCGAGAGCGTCCTGTCGATGTACTTCATGCTCGCCGTGGTGGCCTGCGCACTGCTGGTGCCGACCATGTCGGGGCTGGCCTCGGGGGCCGCGGTGCTCGGCGCGCGGGGCCGCGACCGCCGGCTGGCGGTGCTGCGGCTGGTCGGACTGTCCTCCTCTGACGTCACCCGGATGTCGCTGATCGACACCACCCTCCAGGCGGTGGTGGGCATCGCGATCGGGGCGGTGGCATACCTGGTCACCCTTCCGGCATGGGGCCTGCTCACTATGCAGGCGATGCCGGTGCAGCCGGGCGAGATGCTGCTGCCGTGGTGGCTGGCGCTGCTCGTGGGCGCCGCCACCTTCGTCACCGGCATCGCTGCGGCCTGGTGGGGGCTGCGTCAGGTCCGGATCTCGCCGCTGGGGGTCTCCCGGCGGTCGGTGGGCCCGGCGCTTCGAGCCTGGCGGGTGGTGGCCTTCGTCCTGCTGCTGATCGTGTTCGGGCTCGCCTCGCAGGTACTGCGATTCGGGGACGGGCTAACGCCCTTCCTGATCTTCGCCGCCGTCATGGTGGCGGTGATCCAGGGGTTCAACCTGTTCGCCGCCTGGCTGCTGCAGCTGGCGGCGCGCGGGCTGGCCCGCGTGCTGCCGTCCGCCACCGGGATGTGGGCCGCGCGGCGGGTGCAGGCGGACGCCCGCACCACCTGGCGGAGGGTCTCGGGACTGGGCCTGCTCTCACTGATCGGGGCCTACATCGCGGTGATGCCGATCTCGCTCACCGCCTCGGAGGATCCCGCCCAGCAGGGCTTCGCGACCGCCGCGCAGTGGGACTTCACCAAGGGCGCCATCATCACCCTCGGCGTCGGCTTCGCGCTGACCGCGATGTCGATCTTCATCGCCCAGGCGTCGGCCATCCTGGAGCGCGCCGAGCAGAGCCAGGCGCTGGCCAACATGGGCGCCTCCGCCCGCTTCCTGACCCGCGTCACCTGGTGGGAGACGCTGGCGCCGCTGGTGCTGGCGATCTCCCTGGGCGCCGGGCTGGGCCTGCTGCTCTCGCTGCCGATGGCCAACGTGGCCGCCCGGCTCGGCATGGAGCTCTGGACCGGCCTGCCGATCATGGCCGGCGTGCTGCTCGCCGGGCTCGGCCTGGCCGTGGCCGCTCTGGCCGCCTGCGGCCCGCTGCAGACCCGCGCCCTGGCCACCCACGAACGCCACAACGACTGAGCGTGGACGGTCAGCCGATGCGGACGGCGTCAGCGCGCGGCTCGGTGTGGAAGACCGCTCTGGGGTCCGTCCATCCCTCGATGTCGTGCCACCGCAGCGAGAGGACGCCGGCGTCGCAGTCCATCCGCAGCGGCCCGGTGAACGGCTTCGGGCCGCCTTCCGCGTCCCACGTGCCGATCGCCGTCCCCACCGATCCGGAATGCCCCGTCGGCGTGAAGGTCGTCGCCGCGGCGGTGCCTGACAGCCGGTATTCGAAGGTTCCGTTCAGATCCATGACCAGGTCGCCGGTGTCGGTCGGCGCGCGAAGCAGGCCGGCGACGTCCATCGTGAACCGGCCGGCCACCGCACCGTCGCCGTAGACCGTCGCCCGCAGCGACCCGGTCTGCACCGCCTCGAACGTGACCTTGTCGACCTTGGTC
>CAZLWS010000171.1:0-5833 GCA_964563205.1 uncultured Propionibacteriaceae bacterium
GGGCTGAAGATCTCCGAGATCACCTACGGCAACTGGCTCACCCACGGCTCGCAGGTCGAGAACGAGGTCGCCACCCAGTGCGTCCACGCGGCGCTGGACGCCGGGATCACCAGCTTCGACACCGCCGACGTCTACGCCAACACGGCGGCCGAATCCGTGCTGGGCGCGGCGCTGGAGGGGCAGCGGCGGGAGTCGCTGGAGATCTTCACCAAGGTGTACTGGCCGACCGGGCCGAAGGGCCACAACGACGTCGGACTCTCCCGCAAGCACATCATGGAGTCGATCAACGGCTCGCTGCGCCGGCTGCAGACCGACTACGTCGACCTTTACCAGGCCCACCGCTACGACCACCAGACCCCGCTGGAAGAGACGATGCAGGCTTTCGCCGACGTCGTCCGGCAGGGCAAGGCGCTGTACATCGGCGTCAGCGAATGGACTGCCGAGCAGATCAGCCGCGGTCACGCGCTGGCGCGGCAGCTCGGCGTCCAGCTGATCTCCAGCCAGCCGCAGTACTCGATGCTATGGCGGGTCATCGAGGGCAAGGTCGTGCCGACCTGCCGTGAGCTGGGCATCTCGCAGATCGTCTGGTCCCCGGTCGCCCAGGGCGTGCTGACCGGCAAGTACCTGCCCGGCCAGCCGGTGCCTGCCGGGTCGCGCGCGACGGACGACAAGGGCGGCGCGACCTTCATCCAGCGCTTCCTGAAGGACGACGAGGTGGTGCGCCGGGTGCAGGGGCTGCGTCCGGTCGCCGACGAGCTGGGGCTGACCATGGCCCAGCTGGCGGTCGCCTGGGTGCTGCAAAACGACAACGTCGCCGCCGCGCTGATCGGAGCCTCGCGTCCGGAGCAGATCGGCGAGAACGTGAAGGCCGCCGGGGTCGAGATCCCGGTCGACTTGATGGCCCGCATCGACCAGGTGCTGGGCGACCGGGTGGTCAGCGACCCGGCGCTCACCTACGAGGCCCAGCCGAAGGAGCGCCCGGTCTGAGCGGAATACCGGACGGGTCGTCCGAGGTTCTCCCCGGTGTGAGTGAACCCCTGAAGGTTGATATCTGGTCAGACGTGCAGTGCCCCTGGTGCTACATCGGCAAGCGGAAGTTCGAGGCGGCTGTGGCCGGCTTCGACGGCGAGGTCGAGGTGGAGTACCACTCCTTCGAGCTCTCCCCGGACACCCCGGTCGACTACGAGGGGACGCCGGCGCAGTATCTCGCCGACCGCAAGGGGATGTCGCTGCCGCAGGTCGAGCAGATGCTGGCCCGCGTGACGTCCATCGCGGCGGCGGTCGGGCTCGACTACGACTTCGACCACATGCATCAGACCAACACCGTCAAAGCCCACGAGCTGCTGCACTACGCCAAGGCCCACGGCCGGCAGGCGGAGATGAAGGAGGCGCTGCTCAAGGCCTACTTCATCGACGGCGGCCACGTCGGACGGGTCGAGGATCTCGCCGATCTCGCCGCCGGCCTCGGCTTCGACCGGGCGGATGTCCTGCGCTCGCTGACCTCTGGTGAGTACCTGCCCGCCGTGAAGGCGGACGGCCAGCAGGCCCGCGCCTACGGCATCTCCGGCGTCCCGTTCTACGTCTTCGACGGCAAGTACGGCGTCTCCGGAGCTCAGGAGACCGCGACCTTCGCCCAGGTGCTGGCCCAGGTCGCCGGGGAGAAGGCGGACGCATGACGCAGCCCGGCTTCATCACCCTGGTCGGCGCTCCCGGCGCCGCCTGCGAGGGCGACGCGTGCCTCCCCGAGGAGTCGTCCGGCCAGCCCGATCCGGAGACCGGGATCACCACCGCTCCGCCCGTTGCGCTACAAGATGGTCGCTCTGAAGCTGCTTCCTGGTGAGACGTGCTTGCTGCGCGTCGATATGGCGGTTCTGAACTCGCCGACCCGCCTGGGAACGACCATCTCGACGCGCAGCGGGCGATTCCTGTCGGCCGTCGCCCGGAAATCGACCATCGTGTAGCGACGCTTTCGACGTGACATCCCTGAACGACGGGGTCCGGGCCGGATATCCTCTCGTTCTGTAGAGGAAGGCTGGCCGAGCGAAGGAGCGGGGCATGTCGGATCGTCGAACGCAGATCGCCGAGGCGGGGGTGCGGGTGCTCAGCACTCGCGGGGCGCGGGCGTTGACCCACCGGGCGATCGACGAGGAGTTGGGCCTGGCCACCGGCTCCACGTCGTACTACGCCCGGTCCCGGCGTGAGCTGGTGAACCTGATCGTGGGCTATCTCGCCGAGCGCACTGAGGGCGAGCTCATCGCACCCCGGCTGCCCGAGGTGATCACCCCGGCCTCGATCGCCGGCCTGCTGGTGGACGAGCTGGACGCGACCGTCGAGCGGGCCGACGACCACCGCGCCCGGCTGTTGCTGCTGCTGGAGCATCACGACGACGCCGAGCTCCAAGCCGCCCTCACCACCAGCCGCGAGGTGCAGCGCGCGTTCGTCACCACCGCGTCATCCGTCCTGGAACTGCTGGACGTGGCCGAGCCCGCCAAGCACGCCCGCGGCTTGATCGGCCTGCTGGAGGGCCTGCGCGCCCGCCGCATCGTCGGAGGCCTCGCGATCGACGAGCGCGAGATCCTCACCGCCTATCTGGCCGGTCTGCCGCGCATCGAAGCCGGACGTCCGCCCGCCAACCCCGCTGCCGCCGCCCGCGGATTGCTCAATCGCATCCGCCGCCCCGGTCGACAGTGATCAACGGACGAGAGCGCATCGGCTTTCACTGTCATTCCGGCGAAGGCCGGAATCTCTGACGAAAGATCCCGGCCTTCGCCGGGATGACGATCCGGAGGTCCTGATCAGCAGTCCCTAGGGGCTCAGACGCGGGCGAGCAACTCCACGTGGGGGATGAGGAAGAGCCCGGCCTCGGCCGCCGCCCACTCCCGCCAGCCAGCGCTCAGCTGTTCCAGCTGCTCGGCCGTGACGCCGGACGACAGCGCTCGCTGCGCGAACTCCGAGGCCACCGCCCGGTCCGCCCACAGCTCGCCCCACCAGGAGCGTTCGGACGGCGTGGTGTAGCACCAGGTGCTGCTGGTGATCCGGACGTCCGTCAGCCCGGCGGCCGCCGCCCACGTGGGGAACCAGCGCCCCGCGTCCGGCTCGCCGCCGGCTTGCCGCGCGAGGTCGAGATACAGCGCGAGCCAGTCGTCCAGGGCCGGGACACGGGGGTGCCAGAAGAAGCCGCTGTAGTCGCTGTCGCGGGCGGCGACGTACCCGCCCGGCCGCACGACCCGGGCCATCTCCCGCAGCGCGGTCACCGGGTCGGGCAGGTGCTGCAGCACCTGGTGGGCGTGGGCGACGTCGAAGCTGTCGTCTCCGAACGGAAGGCGATGGGCGTCGGCGGCCTGGAAGCTCAGGTTCGTGACGCCGCGCCGGGCGGCTTCCTGCCGGGTCAGGTCGAGGGCCGCCTCGGTGTGCTCGAACGCGACCACCTCAGCTGCCAGCCCGGCCAGATCGCAGGTGATCGTCCCCGGCCCGGAGCCGAGGTCCAGCACCCGGTCGCCCGGTCGCAGCACCGGCAGCAGATAGGCCGCCGAGTTCTCAGCGGTGCGGCTGCGGTGCGAGCGCAGCACCGCCTCCTGATGCCCGTGCAGGTAGTTGCTCACCCGCCCACCCTCTCACCGCTCTTGGCCGCGGTCATTCCGGGTCTCGGCTGGCGAGTCTTGCCGCCGGCCGATCGGGGATGAAGGATGGTCCGATGGCGACGATCGAGGATGTGCGGCGGATCGCACTGGAACTGCCCGGCGTGGTCGAACGGGTCGGCGGTCACACCGGGGCGTCTGCGTGGCGGGCCGCCAAGGGCGACCTCGCCTGGCTTCGCGGGCCGACCGGACGCGACCTGGAACAGCTCGCCGAACTGGGCCGGGCCTGGCCGGACGGCGAGGTGATCGGCCTCCGGGTCGAGAGTGCCGAGGCGGCGCTGGCGCTGGTCGCGGGCGAGCCCGAGGTCTTCTTCACCATCCCGCACTTCGCCGGCTACCCGGCCGTGCTGGTCCAGCTGGACGCCATCGACCCCGGCTACCTCTCCGAGCTGCTGATCGATGCCTGGGTGCTTCGCGTCCCCAAGCGGCAGGCCGAGGCCTGGCTCGCCGACCACGGCCTGGCTGCCGACTGAACGGTTCTACCTCCAGATCCGCGATCAGTACGCGAAGCGGTCGTCATCGATGGATCCAGCGGTAGTCCTGTCCAGGTGGGCGCCTATCGATGCCGGAGCGCTGCGCGTCGAGCCAAGGCCCGGCTGGCCGAGCACGGTTTGGTGGGCGGCGGAACAGACCTGCCTACCTGCGGGCGGCGCGGTTGTGATCGAGCGCGACCTCGACCCAGAAGGACAACTGCTCGTCGGACTCGAGGCCCGGCGCCTCCACGACGATCCAGCCGGGACCCATCGTCCGTCCGGCTCCCATCTCGGCCTGCGCCGCGCCTTCGCGTTCGAGCAGTTCCTCGTGCCGATCGGCCGGGACGCGGACCAGCAGGTCGCCCTGCTTCCCGGCGCCGACCAGGATCTTGTCGTTGACCATCAGAACCAACTGCCCGAACATGCGCCGGTCGCTGGTCGTGGGCTCCTCGGCCAGCAGGAAGCGGAGTCGCTCGGCCAGGTCGGCTTGCTCGGGTGTCATGGGGGCTCCTTCGGCGGGCGGGCAGGTCTATTGTCGTGGGCATGAATGACCTTGCCAATGACGTTCTGGTCGATTCGCACTCGGAAGTGGGGACGCGCCCCGACCTGCGGGTGATGCTGGACGCGCAGCGCCAGACTTGCCCGGTCGTCCGCGAGGGGGACGGGTCGGTGACCCTGCTCGCGCACTTCGACGTCCGGGCCGCGGCGCTGGACGCCGAGACCTTCTCCAGCGCGGTCTCCGCGCACCGGGCGCTGCCTAACAGCCTGGATGGCGCTGAGCACCGCGCCTACCGCCGGCTCATCGACGCCTACCTGACCGACGCCGAGGTCGCCGCTCAGGAGCCGCAGTGCCGCGAGCACGCCGCGGCGATCGTCGACGCCTTGCCGCGTGGGGTGACCGTCCGCACTGTGCTCGACATCGGCACCCCCTACGCGGTGCGCGTGCAAAGCACCTGGCTGGGCTGGCCGACCGAGATCGAGCGGGAACTGGTCGACTGGGTGGCCGCCAACCGCGAGGCGACCCGGTCGGGAGAGCGTGCCCGGATGGCCCAGGTGGCCGAGGACTTCGACGCCGTCATCAGCCGGCTGCTGGACGCCCGCCGCGACGGCTCGGTCGACGATGTCACCTCGCGCCTGATGAACGACCGGGTGGACGGACGTCCGCTGCAGCACGCCGAGATCGTGTCGATCCTGCGCAACTGGACAGCCGGCGACCTCTCCTCACTGGCGGCCTGCGTCGGCGTGATCGTCCATCACCTGGCGACCGATGTCGCGCTGCAGGGCTACCTGCGTCAGCTCGTCGCCGGAGACCGGGTACGCGAGTTCGAGGACGCCGTGGAGGAGATCCTCCGGATCGACGACCCCTTCGTCTCCAACCGCCGCGTGACGACGCGCGACGTCGTGGTCGGGGGCGAATCGATCGCCGCCGGCACCCGCGTCGTCCTCAACTGGACGGCCGCCAATCGCGACCCCGAGGCCTTTCCCGACCCCGACGCCTTCAACCCTGACGGCCACGCCGCCGCCAACCTGGTCTTCGGCATCGGCCCGCACGTCTGCCCGGGACGGGCGCTCACCCTCATGGAGCTGCGCGTGATCGCCTGGGAGCTGCTGGCCCGCACCACCCGCATCGGCCTTTCCGCCGAGCGCGACCCCGTCCGTGAGATCGCCCCGGTCAGCGGCTGGGCCAAGGTCCCGATCGTCCTCGACCCCGCGTAAGGAGCG
>CAZLWS010000172.1:0-5808 GCA_964563205.1 uncultured Propionibacteriaceae bacterium
GGCAGAGGAAGGCCAGCGGCACCAGCACCAGCACCGGGTAGAGCTTGGCGGCCACGCCCAGGCCCAGCCAGATCCCCGCCCAGACCGGACGCTTGCGGGCCCAGGCCAGCAGCCCCAGTGAGGTGAGGGCGACCACCAGGGCGTCCCAGTTGATCAGGGCGGCGGTCATGATCGCCGGGGAGGCGGCGATCATGAGCGCGTCCCAGGGTCGGGACATCTTCAGGTGCGCCCACACCAGGACGGCGAAGCCGGCGAACATCAGCACCGCGGTGACGCCGAAGAAGAGCCCGGACGCGTGGGCCAGCGCCTCCCCCTCGACGCCGGGGGCGGTCTGGCCGCCCAGCAGGTTGACGATCCGGCGGGAGAAGTCGATCAGCATCCCGGTGAGCACCGGGTACTCCAGATCGGCCTCCAGGTACGGGACCAGCCCGTCGCGCACGCCACGCCAGTAGAACAGGGCCGTGACGTCGGAGTAGCACATGTTCTGGTAGGCGTCCCCGCCACGCAGGCAGGCGACCTGCCGGAACATCAGGATCAGCCAGGACGCGGTGAGCGCCAGCATCGCCCAGGGACCGGCGGAGCGCCACCGGCCGCCCGGGCGGGCGTGGCGTCCGACTTCGCCGCCCAGCAGGTGCGCGACGGAGGGACCGGGAGTCGTCACGGCCGCCTAACCGTCAGCTTCCCCGGTCGGCGGCGCGGTCGTGGGCGGAGCGGTGGTCGGCGGAGCGGTCGTGGGCGGAGCCGTGGTCGGTGGAGCCGTGGTGGGCGGCGCGGTCGGAGTCTGGGTCGGCTCGGTGGTCGGTTCTGTCGGCTCGTCGGTGGGGAGCTCGGTCGGCGACTCGCTGGGCGAGGGCTCGGCCGTCTCGCTCGGCTCGGCCGAGGGCGTCTGCGTCGAGACCCGCTTCGTGGGCGGGTCGAAGGGGAGCTTCTCCTTGCCGTCCATCGCCGCCTTCATGAAGTCGAGCCAGGCCAGCGCCGGGTAGCCCGAGCCGTAGAAGTTCTGGCCCAGGTTCCCGGTGCCCTTGTCGCCCTTGACGAACATCACCGAGGTGGTGATCTGGCGGGTGAAGCCGACGAACCAGATTGCTCGCGTCGACCGCAGGTCGCTGATGTAGTACGAGCCGGTCTTGCCCGCCACCGGATAGCCCAGCTGCGCGGCCCGGGAGCCGGTGCCGTCCTGGGCGACCTTGGTGAGGGCGTAGCTGACGTCTATGGCGACATCCCGCTCGATGGTCTGCTCCGGACGCACCTCGCCGGAGTAGAGCGGCTGGTTGTCGGCGTTCGTCACCGAAGTGACGACGTGCCAGCCGTAGTGCATGCCCTGGTTGGCGAAGGTGGAGTAGCCCTCGGCCTGGCTGAGCGGGCTGATCTCGCCGGTGCCCAGCGGGATCCGGTAGCCGGTCGGGTCCCAGCTCGGATCGTGCGGAACGCCGGCGTCCTCGGCCGCCTGGACGACCTTGTCGTGGCCGTCGTCCAGCTGCATCACCAGGTCGACGAAGCCGGGGTTGCTGGAGCGGGTGGTTGCCGACAGCAGCGAGATCTGCCCGGCCCGGCCGGGAATCGGCTTCCCTCCGTCGGGAGGCTGGACGGTGCTGCCGTTGACCTTGTCCTCCAGGGTCCAGCCGTCGCGCAGCGCGGCCGCGAGCGCGTAGGGCTTGAAGGTCGAGCCGACCGGACGCCTGGTGGTCGCCCAGTTGATGAAGTTCTCGGTGTAGTCTCTACCGCCGTAGAGGGCGATCACTCCGCCGGTGGCGTTGTCGATGGAGGCGATGCCCGGATGGATGTCCCGGCCCGCCTTCTTCGAGCCGCCCACCTGTTCGGCGTACTTCTCGGCGGTCTTCACCGCCGCGGCCTGGGCCTTCCGGTCGAAGGTGGTGACGACCCGCAGGCCGCCGCCGTTGATCTGATCCTCGGAGAAATCATTGGCGAGCAGCTCCCGGCGCACCAGGTCGAGCAGGAAGCCCTTCGGCCCGCCCATCGCGGAATCCTTCTTCACCTTCGGGAACTCAGGCAGCTCGTAATAGAGCTCCAGCCGCTCGACGTCGGTGATCCTCCCCATCTCGACCAGGCCGTTGAGCGAGTATTGGTAGCGCTCGAGCAGATCGGCCGCCTGCTTGTCGCCGTTGGCCGGGTCAAGGTTGGACGGCGAGTTGATGATCGCGGTGAGCGCCACCGCCTCGGCCAGGTCAAGCTCCGACTGCGGCTTGCCGAAGTAGGCCTGGCTGGCCGCCTCGATGCCGTAGGCGCCTCGTCCGAAGTAGACAGTGTTGAGGTAGCCCTCGAGGATCTGCTCCTTGGTGCGCTCCTGGCCGATCTTGACCGCCAGCAGGATCTCCCTCGCCTTGCGGGTGAAGCTCTTCTCCTGGGTGAGGTACATCACCTTGATGTACTGCTGGGTGATCGTGGAGCCGCCGACCGTCTGCTCACTGCTCACCAGCGAGCGCGCGGCCCGCGCCAGCGCGGCGATGTCGAAGCCCGGGTCCGTCCAGAAGGTGCGGTTCTCGGCTGCCACGATCGCGTCCACGACCAGCGGGTTCATCTGCTCGAACGGGATCGAGACCCGGTTCTGCACCTGGAAGGACCCCAGCTCGGTCTTGCCATCGGCGTAGTAGACGAAGGTGGTGTTGGTGCGGAAGTCGGCGTTCGGATCGGGGATCTCGATGCGGGCGTAGGCGACGACCACCGCGGCGGCGCCGACCACGCCCAGCCCGAGCATGATGCCGAAGAACCAGCCGAGCGCCCGCAGCCACGGGTTGCGTTTGCGCTTGGTCTTCTTGGTAGGAGCGGCCCGGGTCGGCTTAGCCATAGATGTCCTCGACGGTTCGTTGACGCCGGGGCGGCGGGCGGCGGACCCCGTCCCCCAGCAGGTAGGAGGCGATCATGTGGTTCCAGCTGCAGTCGAGGCAGACCTCGACCACCCGCACCATGAACTCGCCGTATTCCGACTGCATCTCGTCCAGCTCTTTGAGCGACTTGATGCGCCCGGAGTACTGGCCGAGCTGATCGCCGAAGACATAGTGCAGGTTGACCATCCGACGCCCCGCGCAGATCGGGCAGGGCACGGTGGAATCCTCGCCGTGGTGCATGGCTGAGCGGATCAGCATGGGGTCTGCGTCGCAGACGTCCACCCGGCTGAGGGTGCGCTGCGGACGCCGCAACGCCTGCAGGGTGTGACGGCGCTGCAGCGCATAGTCGATCACCTCGCGCTTAGACCACATGGCAACAAGGGTAGTTGGTCACCCCGAGCCGGGTCTCGCCCGGGGCCGCGGCACCGCGGTGGGCGCCGCTCCCCGCTGCCACCTTGGAGGCATTCCCCGTCCACCCGATCCATCGAGGGCCTCCCATGTCGCCGAGGGCTCGTGTCCAGGTGGAGGCCCTCGGCGTTAAGGGGAGCCCTCGATGGATGGACGGGTGCCAGCTCGGCCGTCCGGTACGCCAATGCGGAGGTTCCTCGGCTGATCCGCCATAATGTTCCGGCGAGGGGCATTAGCTCAGTTGGTAGAGCGGCGGCTTTGCAAGCCGTAGGTCAGGGGTTCGAATCCCCTATGCTCCACACCCTCAAACCCCGCTTGACAAGGGGTTCTTTGTCCGCTACGCCCCTGAGAGCCTCCGACGGGCATGCGCTGCCAGGCCCGCCGCGAGTGGCCTTGGACTCGGGTCCCCCTGCGGTCCGGACGCCACATCCAGGGGTTTATGCCATAGTTCTTCGCGGGCATCAGGAGGGTAGACAAGTACGGCATATCCGACGTTCCATGTCGGCGCTGGTGCTAAGAGCCGAGATCGTAACCGGTGCCGTCGTGCCTTCCGTCGCCATCGGGCCCGCGCGCACGCCGAGTGGGCCCGTCGGTCCCCGTCGCTGCCAGCTGGTCCTTCTGCCGGGGGAGGCCGGACGGCCGGTGCGGTTTCGCTGCAGGATGGTTGCACTGGAGGAGCCGCAGCGCCTGACAACGACTGTCCTGCAGCGAAACGCGACGGCAGGCCGAGAGACCCCGGCCAGAACCACAAACGTGCAGCGAAGCGGCTGGTTGAGTTCGCCGTCCTGCCTGAAGCGAGTCCGGGCATGGGAAAGGGCTGGGCGCCGTGACGCCCAGCCCTTGAAGCCGGCGGCTACCGGCCGCCGCGGCCTCCTCCGCCCCCGCCGCCCATCATCTGGTTGGTCAGTTCGGTGACCTGCTGGCCGTTCACGGTGATCGTGCCGCCGGTGAGGGTGCCCGTGCCGTCGTAGTCGAACGGGGACTGGGCGGTGATGTCGATCGTCCCGCCGGTGATCGCCAGATCGCCGTTGCTGTCGATCGCGTCGGTGTCGCCGGCGCCCATGACGATGGTGAGCTCGCCGCCGTTGATGGTGATGCTCAGGCCCTCGGTGACGATCTCCGAGGCCGAGGCGTTGATCCCGTCGTCGGAGGCGTTAAGGCTGATGTCGCCGTCGTCGATCACGATGACCGGCGCCTCGATCCCCTCGACGGAGGAGACGATGTCGATGACGCCGCCGGTGATCTGCAGCGCCTGCTCGGCCTTGATCGCGTCGTCGCCGGTGGTGATGGTGATCTCACCGCCGGAGATGGTGAGCTGTCCCTTGCCGAGGTCTGTGTCGTTGCTGGACTTCATCCCGTCCCCGGTCGCGTCGATCGTGATCGTCCCGCCGGAGACGGTCAGCGAGTCCTTCCCGCGGATCCCGTCGTCCGCGCTGGTCACGTTGATCGTGCCCGAGCCGATCCACAGATCGTCCTTGCCGACGATGCCGTCGGCGAAGCTGGCCGTGACGTTCAGCGTGCCGCTGCCGGTGATGTAGAGATCGTCGGAGGAGTAGATCGCGCCGTCGATCTCCTCGTCGCTGCGGGTGGCCGCGTCCGAGACCGTGTTGACGCTGCCGTCGGCCAGTTCCAGGACGGTGAGCTCGGCGCTGTCGACCTGAATCGCGGCGCCCTCGCTGCTGGCGATGGTGACGCCGTCCAGGATGATGCGGACGTAGCCGTCGCTCTCCACCCGCACCTGCCCCGTGGTGCTGCCGGTGAGCACGTACGTCCCGGCTTCGGTGATGACCAGGCCGTCATCGGTGAGGGTGACGTCGGTGGTCGGCAGGCTGCTCCAGTCGACGTCCACGGAGAACGCGGTCGCCTCCGTGGTGGTCGTGGTCTGCGAGGTGGTCGTCGAGCTGGTCGTGGTCGAACTGGTCGTGGAAGCCTCGCTCGAACTCGGGTCGGTCGCGGCGCAACCGGCGAAGACGAGGACGGCGGCAAGAGCGGCGGCGACGAGTTTCGTGCGGTCTTTCATGATCTTCCTTCCGTAGGGGCGGTTCGCCCGATGGGAAGAGTTCACCAAGTCGATCTGTGGGAATCCTGTGAGGCTGTTGTGCCCGTTCCCTGAGTCTGGCCGGTCCGGCGACTCACAGTGCAGCGGCCGCCTGGATAGCGATCAGGACGTCCGCGGCAGCCCTCGCGAGTGAGGTCGTCGGCAGGCTGTGGTGGTCGGCGGCCGCGAGGATCGCCTGCACGGTCCGGAAGTCGCGTCCATGCAGGGACTGCGTCAGGCCGATGTCGCACAGCAGCGGGAGGAGCGCGCGCTGCTCGTCCGCCGAGCAGTCGGCGAAGGCCGGACGCCACTCCGCGCGGTCATCGCCGGTCATCGCCAGGAAGGTCTGCGGGGCCTCGAACGCGGGGCCTGGGACGCCGAACATGACCGGCGGAGCGGCGTCGGGGAGCAGCGCGGAGGCGCACAGGATCCCCCACACGAAGGCGGTGTGATAGGAGGTCGCCCGCGCGTAGCGGGTGCGGTCGCGGCCGGTGAGGACGGCGAGGCGCTCTTCGT
>CAZLWS010000173.1:0-5762 GCA_964563205.1 uncultured Propionibacteriaceae bacterium
GGCGTCCACCAGATCCTGCAACTGCCGGCGGGCGAGCGCGAACTCCGGAGCCAGGTCGCCGCCCACCGCCAGCCGCGGAGTGACGAAATGGGCGTTGGCGACATCCAGGGACCGCTCAGGCATGGGCCCATTGTGCTGCCTGACCAGGGGTTTCCACCAAACCTGGGGGTTGACCGAGCCGGCCGGCATGAGCAGAGCCCCGCGCGGTGGACGCGGGGCTCTGGGTGTCAGTCGTTGTGTTTCTTCCGCTTCTTGCGCTTCTTGCGGGCCTTCGCCCAAGCGTGGACCTTCTCCTCGTCCCACATCGGCGTCCGTTTGTCGGGCCAATGCTCCTTCGGGGCGTGGAACTCCTTGCCGCTTTTGCGCTCCTTGGACATCGCCGAACGGAACTGATCGGTGGGCAATCCCGCCAACTCAGCGGCCTGCGACGTCGTAAGCACAGCCGCAGACTACCGGGTCGAGCTGACTTGCGTCAGTGCCGCTGTCCACCCTGGCCGAGAACGGCCAAGATCGTCATCTCGGAACCCGTCTCGGCTCCAGTTCGCAGGCCGGCGGTGAGGAATCGGACGACACCCCGCATTGCTGCACGTGCTGTTCGCATAACTGGCTCCTCCTTCACCACTTGTTGGGGCATTTCTGGTCAGACTTCTCTGACAGCTCCGTAGCTTAGCATCGCTAGGGTTGCTATCCAAACAACTCTAGCGATGCTAAGCGTGTCGCGTTGGTGAAATCCCGCCCGCCGGAACCCTTCACCGCCCACCGTTCCCCCGCACTGAGGGCCTCCCTTGACGCCGACCGCCTGCCCCTGGGGACGAGCCCTCGACGCCAAGGAGAGCCCTCGGCGAAAGGAGCGGGGAGGGAGGGCTGCGGCACGGGGAAGTGGCCCGGAGCGGGACGAAGCCCGCCGACTCTGCGACACTCGGGGTGTGCGTGAGGCGTTGCTGAAATTCCCTGGCCGGACGGTGCTGTCGATCTGGGCGTGGCTCGCCCTGGGGCTGACCATCCTGGTGGCGTTTCCGGTGGTGACGATCGTCTGGCTCGCGACCGCACGCACCGATCCGGGCCGCTACCGGGTCGGCTCGATCTTCCGCAAGGTGGCCGTGGTCGCCCGGGCGCTCAACCCGCTGTGGAAGTTCACGGTCTCGGGATCCCTCCCGAGCGACCCACGCCGGCCCTACATGGTGGTGGCCAACCACGAGAGCTTCGTCGACATCCTGCTCGTCGCGCACCTGCCGTTCGAGATGAAGTGGCTGGCCAAGAGCGACTTCTTCGGCTTCCCGCTGGTCGGCCAGATGATGCGGATGGCCGGCGACATCCGGCTGGTCCGCGGCGACCGGAACTCTCGGGGCGAGGCGCTGGACGCGATGCGCAGCCGGCTCGCCGACCACGTCTCGGTGATGGTCTTCCCGGAGGGCACCCGCTCCGCATCCGGCGAGCTGGGCGAGTTCCGCGACGGCGCTTTCATGGTCGCGGTCGAGGCGGGAGTCCCGATCCTGCCGCTGGCCCTGATCGGCACCCGCGACGCCCTCATCAAGCACGACTGGCGGTTCGGCAGCAGCGACGCCGAGGTGCGCGTCCTCGACCCGATCGAGGTGGACGCGACCACTGACGTGGCCGACCTGCGCGAGCGCACCCGCGTCGCCATCGCCGCCGCCGTCGAGCAGTTGCGCGCCGAACGGGCCGAACGCTGACCGGACCCGGGGGTGCCGCCGGTCCGGGGCCCAGGGCTATATTCGACAGCAGAGCCGGGGTGCGAGCTCCGGCCACGACACCGTCTGGAGGTCAGGCAATGGGGTTCTTCGATCGCTTGAGCAAGTCACTGGGGCTGAGCAAGGAGGCCCCGGAGGAAGCGCCGCCCGCGCGGGCGGCCGAGCCGGCAGCGCCGCCGCCACCCGTCGCCGAGCCCGTCGCTGAGGCGCCTGCCGCCGAGCCGGTCGCAGCGGCTCCCGCGGGCGCCACGGTCGTCCGGCTGCGTCAGCCGCTGGAGGGAAAGGTCGTGTCGATCGAGGAGGTGCCGGACCCCACCTTCGCCACCGGCATCATGGGCCCCGGGATCGCGATCGAGCCCACCGGCGACCTCGTGGTCGCCCCCGCCGACGCCACGGTCTCGATGGCCTTCCACACCGGCCACGCGATCGCGCTGACCCTGGAGGACGGCACCGAACTGCTGATCCACATCGGCATGGACACCGTCACCATGGGCGGCGACGGCTTCGAGGTGCTGGTCGCCCAGGGTGACAAGGTGACCGTCGGCACCCCGCTGATCCGCTTCGATCTGGCCAAGATCACCGCTGCCGGGCACCCGACGGTGACCCCGGTGATCGTGCTGAACAACAAGGGAGCGGTCGTCGAGTTCGGCTGACCGCCCCCGGTCAGCGAGTCAGCGGGCGTCCAGCATCGTGAGCTGAAGCTTGGACGGCTCGTGCGCGTAGACCGCGTGCGGAACGCGGGTGTCGAGGTGGATGAGCCCGCCGGGGACGAGGTCCTCAGTGCGCCCGTCGGCGGTGATGCTGAGCCGCCCGGACAGCACCTGCAGCAGCACCGGCATGGCCGCGGTGTGCTCGGTGAGTTCCTGCCCGGCGTCGAAGCCGAAGAGGACGACCCGCACCCCCGGCGCGCGGAAGGCGGTGCGCGAGACGGTCGCCTCGGTCTGGATGTCGATCAGCCCGGCGAGATCCGGGATCGCGGTGAACGGCGCTGCTTCAACCATGGGTGCTCCTGGTGAGATTCCCGCGTGCGCGGGAATGACGGAAAGGGTGAGGCGGGAATCACGGAAGGACCGGCGCGGGGATGACGGAAGGGCCGGCGCGGGGATGACGGAAGGGCGGCGCCGGAGGAGGGGAACGGGTCAGGCATGCCCGGCGCCGTCGAGTTGTTCGATGATGTAGCCGAGTTGCTCGCCGACCACGCCCAGGGCGTCCCGGACGCCGCCCCGCGAGCCGGGGACGGCGAGCACCAGCACCGGGGAGTGATCCGGGCCGGCGATCACCCCGGCGACCTCGCGGGAGACCAGTGCGAGCGGGGTGTGGCCCAGCCCGCGGCGGCGGATCTCCTCGGCGATGCCGGGAATCTCGAAGGCCAGCATCCCCCGGACGACCTGCGGGGTGTGATCCCGCGGGCCGATGCCGGTGCCGCCGCAGGCGACCACCACCCGGGCGCCGGCCGCGACCGCCGCACGGACCGCGCCGGTGATCGCGGGCGGCTCGTCCGGCACCACGGCCGCGGTCACCTCACAGCCCAGCTCGCCGAGCAGGGCGGCCGCGACCGGGCCGCCGCGATCGGCGTCCGCGCCGCTGGCGACCTCGTCGGAGACGGTGATCACCGCCGCCCGCAGCCCCACGTCAGGACTTCTTCGGGGCGCCTGGGCGGGCGTACCGCCACCAGGTGATGCCGACGCACATCACGGCCCAGGCGACGCCGATCCAGTAGAAGGCAGTGGCCGGCATCAGGGTGAGCCCGACGCCGAAGAGGAACGGCCCGAAGGCGGCGATGGCGCCCGTCCAGCCGATCACGCCGCCGGCCTGGCGGCGTTCGAAGATCATCGGCATCTGCTTGAAGGTCGAGGCGTTGCCGATGCCGGTGAACAGGAAGATCGCCAGCATCCCCCACAGGAACTGGTTGAACCCGGCCTGCAGCGCGGCGGCGGAGGAGGTGTCCGGCACCAGCGCGGGGATCGTGTAGACGATCGATCCGATCAGGCCCAACCCGGACACCAGCGTCCAGATCGCGCCGCCCATCCGGTCGGTCAGCGGCGCGAAGGCGATCCGGGCGCCCGCCCCCACCAACGGCCCCAGGAAGACGAAGGCGACCGGGTCTGGAACCTCGTAGCCCGCCACCAGGATCGTCGCCGTCGCGCCGACGCCCTCGACGATCGCCGGATTCGCCGCCCCGTACAGGTTGGCCATCAGCAGCCCGAACTGGGCCGACAGCCCCGAGAAGGTGCCGAAGGTCATGATGTACAGGATCGTCATCCACCAGGTGTCCTGGTTGGCGAAGATGTCGAACTGCTGGGAGATATTGGCCTTGATCGGCACCGACTTCAAGTACTGCCAGGCGATCCAGGCGCCGATCAGGATGAACGGCAGCCACACGAAGGAGGCCGCCTGGTACCAGACCTCGCGGTCCGGCTTCCCGGGCACCGTCATCAGCTGGCTCTGACCCATCCACCCCAGCATCCCCAGCCCGATCAGCCAGGGGGGGAGACGCTGCACCCGCGCGACGCCGAAGTTGCCGATGCCGGCCTGCAGGCCCAGCGCCGTCCCCTGCTTGCGCTTGGGGAAGAAGTACGAGGTGGACGGCATGAAGCCCGAGAAGGCGCCGCCGCCGATGCCGGCGAGGAAGGCCAGCACCAGCAGCTCCCAGTAGGGGGCGGTCGGCGACATCGAGCGGACGCCCCAGCCGAGCACCGGGAAGAAGAGCAGCAGGGTTGTGGCGGCGACCATCTTGCGGGTGCCCATGATCGGCGGCAGCACCATCCACACCAGCCGCATCAGGCCGCCGGAGAGCCCCGGGATGGCGGCCAGCCAGTAGAGCTGCTCCTTGGTGAAGTCGTAGCCGATGGCGTTCAGCTTCGGCACGATGGCGGAGGGCAGGAACCAGGTGGCGAAGCAGAGGGTCAGCGTGAACGTGGTGATCCACAGCGTCTGCCAGGCCAGCTTCGAATCCCAGGTGGATTCGTTCTCGGGGTCCCAGGACTTCAGCCATTCCGGCCCGCCCTGGAGCTTCGCGACGATGCTCATACTGAGGCCCCCTCCAGGGTGTCGATGTGTTCGGTGTCGAAGTGATCGGCCAGTTCCGGCGCCTTCTCGTGCAGCATCCGGACGATGGTGAAGTGCATCCAGACCGCGCACACGCCGGTCAGGATGAAGAGGACGAAGAAGGTGCTGGTCGGGAACCCCGTCCACAGCTTGGTGTAGGCGAAGAGCGGCGGCAGGATGAACCCGCCCAGGCCGCCCAGCATGCCGACCAGGCCGCCGACCGACCCGACGTTGTCACCGAAGTACTCCGGGATGTGCTTGTAGACGGCGGCCTTGCCGACGCCCATCGCGCAGCCCAGCAGGAAGACCAGGACGGCGAACCACCAGACGTTGATGGCGTAGCCGAGGTGCTGGGTCTCGGTGCCGTCCGCGTGGGAGATCACGATGTGCCCGTTGGGCATCATGAGCACCCCGCTGGTGACCAGCATCACCGCGAAGGTGAGGTACATCACCTTGCGGGCGCCCACCCGGTCCGAGACCCAGCCGCCCAGCGGACGCAGCAGCGAGGCGGGGAAGATGAAGGTCGCGGTCAGCAGCGCGGCGGTGTAGAGGTCGACTCCGAAGTTGTCGACGTAGTACTTGGGCAGCCAGGCCGAGAGCGCGACATAGGCGCCGAAGACCGCGACGTAGTACAGGCTGAATCGCCACACCCGGATGTGCTTCAGCGGGGCGAGCATCTCGCCGACCGGCTTGGATTGGCCGGCCACGCGGTCGTGCCGCGGCACGATCAGCCAAGTCAGCACGGCCAGGACGACCAGCAGGACGGCGTAGATCACCGGCACCAGCCGCCAGCCGCCCTGCACCCCGAAGACGAAAGTCATGCCCGCGGTGCCGGCGATCAGCGGCGGGCCGATGAACTTGGTCACCGAGGCTCCGACGTTGCCGGCGCCGAACAGGCCCAGCGCGAAGCCCTGCCGGTCGCGTCCGAACCAGGCGGCGTTCCAGGCGATGCCGACGCTGAAGAGGTTGCCGGCGAAACCGACCAGGAAGGCCAGCACCAGCAGC
>CAZLWS010000174.1:0-2766 GCA_964563205.1 uncultured Propionibacteriaceae bacterium
CTAGGCGGCGAGTCGGATGATCTTGACCCGCCAGGCCTCCGGGCCTTCCTCGAGGAACTCCCACCCGATCGGTGCGCGCTCGGAGAGCTGCTTCAGCAGCGGCATCGGAGCGTGCGGGGCGATGATGATCAGCGACCAGCCCGCCGGAATCGCGTCGAAGGCGCCGAAGACGGCCGCGTGCCGGATCGAGTGCGGGATGGGCCGGACGTCGAGCACCGGGGTCGAATCGTCGTGGCCGCCGCAGGCGCAGCTGTGGCCGGTGGACGGGGTGACGACCTGGACGGTCTCTTTCACGATGACTCCTCGCGAGCTGGGTTGGGCACACCGAGTGCCGGGGGATTTCAACGATCGTACCGTCGCAGGCCGGGCGAGGTGAGGGATCGGCCGGATCGTCCCAGGGCCGGGCGAACTCGCTAGCATCGGGGCATGAGTCTCTCCCTTGGCATGGTTACCACCGACACCACCGACCCCCGTCCGATCGCGCAGTGGTGGGCGGAGCGATTCGGCGGCGAGATCGTCTCCGACCACGACGGCTGGTTCGTCATCGTGAAGATCCCCGGGCTCAACCTGGGCTTCCAGAAAGTGGACGATCCGACGCCGGGCAAGAACAAGCTCCACTTCGACCTGCACGTCGACTCCGACCTGGACGAGACGGTGCGCAGCCTGGTCGACGCCGGCGCCACGCTGGTCGGCGACCGCGGCGACGAGAGCTTCCGCTGGGTCACCCTGGCCGACCCGCAGGGCAACGAGTTCTGCGTCGCCGGCGGCTGAGCGCGTCCGGCATGCGCATCGGGATCGGCAGCGACCGGGCCGGCTTCGAACTCAAGGCGGTCGTCGCGCAGCACCTGCGCGGGGCGGGCCACGAGGTCGTCGACCACGGGCCGCTGCCGGGCGAGCAGCCGGAGTACTCCGCCCACTACGCCCGGCTGGTCGCTCACGCGATCCGCGACGGGGAGGCCGACCGCGGCGTGCTGATCTGCGGCACCGGCGTGGGCATCTCGATCGCCGCCAACAAGGTGCGCGGCATCCGCGCCGCGGTCTGCTCCGAGCCGTTCACCGCCCGCCACACCCGCGAGAACAACGGCAGCCAGATCATCGCCTTCGGCGCCTTCGTGGTCGGCCCGGAACTGGCCAAGGAGATCGTGGACGCCTTCCTGGCCGCAGAGTTCCGCGGCGGCGTCTACCTGGAGCGATTCCACAAGATCACCGCCATCGAGGACGAGGAAGCTGCCCGCTAGCCCGGCCTACTCGAACGGGCTGCTCAGCGCAGCCCGTCCGGGGGGCGGGATGGGGTGGCCGCGGGCGGGCAGCCCGGTCAGCGCGGCGCGCTGGACGGAGTTGCGGCCGAACCGGGTGTTGATGCGGTCGGTGGCCTGTTCCGCTTCCCGCCAGCCGGTCTCAGGGTCGCCCAGCGCGGGCTGCAGGCAGGCGACCTCGGCGGGCACCAGCCCGGCCACCCGGATCCCGACCCGGCGCACTGGCTTGGCGTGCATCCGGGGCTGGGCGTAGAGGGTGAGCGCGGCCGCGTACAGCTCGTGGGCGGTGTCAATCGGGCTGGGCAGGGTGAGCGAGCCCGAGATCGCCTTGAAGTCGGCGAACCGGACGCCGAGGGTTACCACCCTTCCGAGCAGCCCCGCCTTGCGCAGCCGCCGGGCCACGCTGGTCGCCACCCGCAGGATCTCGGCCTTCACCACAGCCGGGTCGTCGGTGTCGGAGAAGAAGGTCTCCTGATTGCCGACGCCGACTGCGCCGGCATGCTCCAGGCTGACGTGACTCGACGCCCGTCCCCAGGCCAGGTAGGAGAGCGCCCGGCCCTGATGCGGGCCGAAGGCGCGCTGCAAGGTCTCCAGCGGGGTGTTCGCCAGGTCGCCGACGGTCATAATGCCGCGCCGCTGCAGCGAGGCCGTGGTGCTGGCGCCGATGCCGTAAAGCCGACCGACCGGCAGCGGGTGGAGGAACTCGGCGACCTGGTCGGGCAGCACCTCGTACAGGCCGTCCGGCTTGGCCGCGCGGGAAGCCATTTTGGCGACCAGCCGGTTTGGGCCGATGCCGACCGAGCAGGGCAGCTGCTCCTGCTCGCGCACCAGCCGCCGGATCCGCTGGCCGATGGCCTCGGCCGACCCCCACATCCGCAGCGCCCCGGTGGCGTCGAGGTAGGCCTCGTCGATCGAGGCGACCTCCACGATCGCCACCACTGTCCGGATGATCTCCATCACCTTCCGCGAGGAGTCGAGATACTCCTCGAAGTTCGGCCGGACGCCGAGCCCGTTCGGGCACAGCCGCTTGGCCCGCGACGAGGGCATGCCGCCTTCCACCCCCCATTCCTTGGCGAGCCGGTTGGCCGACAGCACGACCCCGCGTCCGTCGCCGCCGACCCACATCGGCACCCGTGCCAGCGAGGGCTGTTTCCGGATCTCCACCGAGGCATAGAAGGAATCCATGTCGACATGCATGACAACGGCCACTGGACTCCTTGATCGAACAAGTGTTCGATAAAAGAGTGTCTCGGGTTGGCCTGTTCGTCAAGCGCCAGGCATCGGTCCGCAGCTTCCAGTCGCTGACGCTGGTCGGACTGGCCGTGATGGCGATCGCGGTCATCGGCTTCGGCGCCAACATCGGCATCGTCTCGATCAGCGTCGGGATCGTGCTCGCGGTGATCGACCCGAAGGCTGCGCGCGCCGCGCTCACGAAGGTCTCCTGGTCGGTCGTCGTGCTGATCACCGGCGTGCTCGCCTACATCTACATCCTGGAGCAGGCGGGCACGGT
>CAZLWS010000174.1:2866-5725 GCA_964563205.1 uncultured Propionibacteriaceae bacterium
TACTCCGCGCCGGCGACGCGAGAGCGTTCCTCCAGGCCGACGAAGACGTCCTCCAGGGTGGCACCGGGGCCGAAGGAGTCGCGCAGCTCGGCAGGGCTGCCCTGGGCGATGAGCTTGCCGCCGTAGATGAAGGCGAGGCGATTGCAGTGGGTGGCCTCGTCCATGTAGTGGGTGGTGACGAACAGGGTGATGCCCTGCTCGGCCAGTTCGTAGAGCAGGTCCCAGAACTGGCGGCGGGCGACCGGGTCGACGCCGGAGGTGGGCTCGTCCAGGAAGATGAGCTCGGGGGAGTGGATGGTCGCGGTGCCCAGCGACAGCCGCTGCCGCCAGCCGACCGAGAGGTTGCGGGCCAGTTCGTCCTCGCGTCCCTCCAGGCCGGCCATCTTCAGGATCCAGGCGCGGCGCTCGGCGAACTCGTCGCGGGCCAGGCCGTGGATCTGGGCGTAGAACCGCAGGTTCTGGGCGACGGTCAGATCCTCGAAGAGGGAGAACTTCTGTGACATGTAGCCGATCCGGGCGCGCACCCGCTCGGGGTGGCGGATCACGTCCTCGCCCAGCACGGACGCCTCCCCGGCGGTGGGGGCGATGCTGCCGGTGAGCATCCGGATGGTGGTGGTCTTGCCCGAGCCGTTGGGTCCGAGGAAGCCGAAGACCTCGCCCCGCGGAACCTCGAAGTCGACGCCGGCCACGGCGGTGAACGAGCCGAACCTCTTGGTCAGGCCGCGAACAGAGAGTGCGCTGTGGGCATCCATGGTCACTCCGTGATCCGGCGGCGGGTGGCGGCGACGGCGGAGCCGAAGAAGATCACGGCGAAGCCGGCCAGGGCGAGCAGCGGGACGGCGAGGTCGGCGAAGCCGCTGCCCTTGATGAAGGAGGCGCGCAGCACCTCCAGCGCGTGCCGCAGCGGGATCAGGAAGGTGAACGGCTGGATCACCTCGGGCATCGACTCGATCGGGAAGATGAAGCCGGAGAGGATCATCATCGGCATCATCAGGAACAGGGTGGTCTGCACCGCCTGCGAGCGGGTGCGCACCAGCAGCGAGATCAGCAGCCCCTGCCCGATGCAGACCAGCAGGAACAGCGCCAGGCCCAGCATGACCACCCAGAGGTTGCCGTAGAAGGGCACCCGGAACCACAGCGTGCCGACCGCCGCGACGATGCCCATCTGCACCAGCGCCAGCGCCGCGTACGGGGTGAGCTTCCCGGCGATGTACTCGCTGGGCCGCACCGGGGTGACGAAGAGCTGCTCCAGGGTGCCGGATTCGCGCTCCCGCACGACCGCCTGCGACATGATCGCCGCCAGCGAGATCATCAGGATGGCCGCGATCAGCGCCGGGATCATGGTGTTGATCGGGTCGAGGGTGGGGTTGAACATCACCCGGATCCGGGCGTCGATGCCCGGGCTGCCGTTGCCCAGGCCGAGCTCGGTCAGGCGCTCGAGGTTCGCCCGGGCGACGATCTGGGACGCGTAGCCGCTCGCCACCGCGGAGATCTGCGAGTCCGAGCCGTCGACCACGATGCCGATGCCGGCGGTCTGCCCGGCGAGCAGCCGGGCCTGGGTTCCCTCGGGGATGACCACGGCGACGGTCGCCTGGCCGGTGTCGAGCAGCGGCTGCAGCTCGGCCTCGCTGGCCGGACGCCGCACGATCGTGAAGTAGCCCGAGCCCGCGAAGGCGTCGACGAGTTCGCGGGAGGTCGCGGTGCCGTCAAGGTCGGCCACCGCGGTGTCCAGGTGCTTGATGTCGACGGCCACCACGTAGCCGAAGAGGATCAGCTGGGCCACCGGCATGATCATGAGCAGCCGCAGCAGCAGCGGATCCCGCCGCAGCTGGGTGAACTCCTTCCAGATCAGGGTCCGGACCCGCCGCCAGCTCATCGCGTCCTCCGGCTGAAGAGCAGGGACGCGGCGGTCAGCGCCACCACTGCATAGATCCCGAGTGCGACGAGTTCTGGCCACAGCTCGGCCCAGCCGGCGCCCTTGAGGAAAACGCCGCGGGTGATCGTGACCATGTAGCGCGCCGGGAAGGCCATCGAGAGCCACTGCAGCGCCACCGGGATCTGGTTCAGCGCGAAGACGAAGCCCGAGAGCAGGAAGGAGGGCAGGAAGGTCAGCAGCAGGGCCGCGATGTTGGCCGTGTCGAGGCTCGGCGCGACCGCCGAGATCACCAGCCCGATGCCCAGGCAGCAGAAGACGAAGAGCGCGGCGCCGGCGGCCAGCACCCCCGGATCGCCACGGAACGGGACCCCGAAGACCCACACCGCCAGCGCGGTGATCACCACCACGTCGACGAAGGCCAGCACCGTCCAGGGCAGCAGCTTGCCGAGCATGAGCTCGCCCCGGCGCAGCGGGCTGACGGTCAGCTGCTCGGCGGTGCCGAGTTCGCGTTCCCGCACCAGCGAGACCGCGGTCTGCTGCACGGTGACGATGGCCAGGATGACCACGATCAGGCCGGGCACCAGGAAGATCGCCGAACGTCGTTCGGGGTTGTACCAGGTGCGGACGCGGGGTTCGAGCCCGCCGAGGCTGGTGACGTCCACGCCCTGGGAATCGGCCCAGGCCACCGCGACTCGCTGGGTGGCCAGCAGGCTGAGCGCGTTGGTGTAGGCCTGCGCCACCCGCGCCGAGTTCGGGTCGCTGCCGTCGATCAGCACCCCGACCTGGGCCTGGCCGCCGCCGGCCAGGGTGCGTCCGAAGCCGGCCGGGACGATGACGCCGACCTCGGCCTCGTTGCGCAGGAAGGCAGCCTCGACCGCGGTGGGCGAGTCGGCGTAGCCGATGATCTCGAAGAGCGGCGAGCCTACGTAGTCGCGCAGGTACTCGCGGCTGGCCGGGGTGCGGTCGGCGTCCACCACCACGGT
>CAZLWS010000175.1:0-2950 GCA_964563205.1 uncultured Propionibacteriaceae bacterium
GGGTTGGGAAGGCACTAGCCTAGGTGGGTAAGAGATACCTGAGAAAGGACCCCCGTGCCCAGCCTTCCCGCCATCAGCCTCGCCGGCTCCGCCGGAAAGAGCGACGTGCTCGTCGTCGGCCTGGCCCAGACCGCGGACGCCGAGGTGCTCATCGGCCTGCCGGAGGACGACGCCGCCGCGCTGGTCAAGGCCTTCGGACGTCCCCTGAGCGAGGTGGTGCGCGGTCTCGGCGGCTCGGCGAAGAACAGCGACACCGTGCTGCTGCCCGGCCTCGGAACGCAGCGACTGATCGTGGTCGGGGTCGGCGACATCGACGTCTCCCCGGAGCAGGTGCGCCGCGCTGCCGGTTCCGCGCTGCGGGCGGCCTCGGGGCTGAAGTCCGAGCGTCCGCTGTCGGTCGCCGTCAGCCTGGACGCGATCGAGCCGCAGGTCGTCAAGGGCGCCGTCGAGGGCGCCCTGCTCGGCAGCTACCGGTACCGCGAGAGCGCGGGCAAGCCGGGGGTCGGCAGCATCGCCGTGGTCACCGCCAACGCCCGCAAGCCCGAGACCCGCCACGCCCTCGACCTGGGCGTCATCACGGCCACCGCGGTCGCCCGCGCCCGCACCTGGGTGAACCTGCCGGCCAACGAGCTCTACCCGGAGACCTTCGCCGACCAGATCGCCAAGCTCGCCAAAGGCTCCAAGCTGAATGTCGAGGTGTGGGACGAGAAGGCCTTGGAGAAGGAGGGCTTCGGCGGCATCCTGGCGGTCGGCGGCGGCTCCGCCCGCAAGCCGCGGCTGGTGAAGCTGAGCTACGCCCCGCGCGGCGCGAAGTTCCACCTGGCGCTGATCGGCAAGGGCATCACCTTCGACACCGGCGGCATCAACCTCAAGCCGGCCGACGGCATGTACACCATGAAGATGGACATGTCCGGGGCGGCGGCCGTGGTGTCGGCGGTCGCCGCGATCGCCGAGTCCGGGGTGAAGATCGCGGTCACCGCCTATGCGGCGCTCGCCGAGAACATGCCGTCCGGCACGGCGTACCGTCCCTCGGACGTGCTGACCATGTACGGCGGCACCACCGTCGAGAACGCCAACTCCGACGCCGAGGGCCGCCTGGTGATGGCCGACGCGCTGGTCAAGGCCTCCCAGGAGAAGCCCGACCTGGTGATCGACGTCGCCACCCTCACCGGGGCCTGCATGGTGGCCCTCGGCGAGCGGGTGTCCGGCCTGATGGCCCGCGAGGACGAAACCGCCGACCTCGTCCTGGACGCCGCCGAAGCCGCGGGCGAGCTGTTCTGGCAGCTGCCGATCCCGGAGGAGGCCCGCGGCAAGCTCGACTCCAAGGTGGCCGACCTGAAGTCGGGCGCCGACCGGTACGGCGGCGCGCTGACCGCGGCGGCCTTCCTCTCCCAGTTCGTCCCCGAGCCGATCCCGTGGGCGCACCTCGACATCGCCGGACCGGCCTTCAACTCCCACGAGCCCTACCACTACGTTCCCGCCGGCGGCACCGGGGTGGCGGTGCGGACGCTGATCGCGCTCGCCCATTCGGTGGCCGGCTGATGGACGACCTCCAGCCCACCCTCCCGGAGGCGGTGATCACCGACCTGGTCGTGGTCGGCGGCGGCGCCGCCGGGCTGCTGGCGGCCGTCGCGGCGCGCCGGCTCGGCCACGAAGTGCTGGTGATCGAGGCCAGCTCTCAGCTGGGTGGCGCCACCGCGCTGAGCGACGGCCGGATCTGGCTGCCCGGCAACCACCTGATGCCCAAGTCGGGGGTGGGCGACTCCGCCGTCGAAGCGGCCGAGTACCTCGATTCGATTCTGGGCCCGACCACCGCCGCCTCCTCCGCCGAGCGCCGCGCCGCCTTCGTCGAGACCGCGCCGACCCTGGCCCGCTGGCTCGCCTCGTCCAAGCTGCCGCTGGCGGTGGACGCCGGCGCCGCCGACACCCATCGCCAGGCGCCGGGCGCGAAGCCCGCCGGACGGGTGCTGCGCAGCCAGCCCTTCGATCGCCGCGCCCTCGGCAAGTGGACGGACGCGCTGCGCTCCGCCGACTCGGCCGGACGCTCGTGGAACCCGTTCAGCCGGGCCGGCCGGGTCGCCCGGGACGGCGAGGCGCTGGCCGCCGCCCTGCTGCACCGCGCCTCCGGCACCGGCGTGAAGTTCTGGCGGGACGCCCGCGTCACCGAGCTGGTCGCCGACGGCGACGGCATCGGCGGCGTGGTCGTCCACCGCCGGATCGAGGACGCCGAAGAAGAGGTGACCGTCCTGGCCCGGGCCGGCGTGCTGCTGGCGGCCGGCGGGTTCGAGGGCAACCAGAGCCTGCGCGAGGAGCACCTGCCGCTGCCCACCGACGCGGCCTGGACGGCATCTCCGCTGCCCGGCGACGGCGCGGCGATCGGGCTGGCCGCTGCCCACGGCGCGGCCACCGCCGCCATGGACGAGGCCTGGTGGACGCCGGTCATGCTGGCCGGCGGCGCCGCCCGTCCGATCGACGCCGAGCGCACCCAGCCGCACAGCTTGATCGTCGACCACACCGGCAGCCGGTTCTTCGACGAGTCGGCGCCCGCCGACGAGGCCGGCCGGCTGCTGTACGACCGCGCCCGCGGCGTGGGGTCGATCCCGTTCTACCTGATCGTCGACAGCCACTACCGCCGGGAGTACCCGCTCGGGCCGTGGCCGGCCGGCGCCTACCCGCGCTCGGCGGTGGACGCGGAGGAACTGGTCAAGGCCAACGGGCTGCCCGAGCTGGCGCAGGCGCTCGGCATCGACCGGGCCGGGCTGCTCGGCACTGACGTCCGGTTCAACGGCTTCGCCAGCAAGGGCCGCGATCAGGATTTCGAGCGCGGCGAGCGCCTGGCCACCGCGGGGGTCGGACGCCGGCGCAACCCGTCCCTGGGCAAGGTCGACAAGCCGCCGTTCTGGGCGGTCGCGGTGTACCCGGGCGATCTGGGCACCAAGGGCGGCCTGGC
>CAZLWS010000175.1:3050-5637 GCA_964563205.1 uncultured Propionibacteriaceae bacterium
CCTTGCAGCTCTGCGAAGAGATGACAAGGTCCTTCACGACGATGGGGCCGGGCACCGACACCTCGACATCATCCGCGTGGGCGGGCAGGGCGGTGGCGAGCAGGCTGCCGGCCACCAGTCCGGCGGCAGCAAGCAGCGAGAAAAGCTTCTTCATGGGGCTGAGGATAGGAGGGCCCGACAGCCGGCCCGCCGGAATTCCCCAGATTCTCAATCTCTCCTCAGCCAACGCATGCCGGGCGGCATCCCGAATGCTCCGCGGCTTGCGCTTCGCAAGACCGCGCCTCAGCGAGAGCGCCGCTGGCGGGCGTTGTAGTCGCGCATGCGCTGCGGGTAGCCGACCACGCCGGCGTCGTAGGCAGGCAGGCCGTGGCGGGCGGCGAACTTGCGGGCCCATTCGACCGACTCGACGCTGCGGCGGGTCCATTCGCCGTCGAAGGCGATCAGCAGCAGGGTGGCGCGGGTGACGGTGGTGGGCAGCTCGATGAACGCCTCGACGCCGCGCCGGGTGCGCAGGAAGTCCTCCAGGTGCGCAACCGTCGCCGCGTCCGCCTGACGCGCCTCGGCCTTGGCTTTGCGCCGTCCGGAGAACCAACCCACAGGCCCATTATCCCGATCCTCCAAGCACCTGACGTAACACCCGTTCGGCCAAACGGCCCCGGAAGCCGAACAAATCCAGCATTGGACGATCGACGGCCTCCTTCCGTCGTCCCCGCGAAGGCGGGGATCTCCCCACCCCACGGCCCGATTGGGGTAGCCGAAATCACCCCCGCCAGCGCACATAGTGGAGACAGGGTGGGCGACGGTGGTTGAGGCGGGATAGTCTGGCCCGCAGATCACCGCGGATGTTCTAAGGAGCTCACAGATGTCCACTCCCGTCCCACTGCCTGCGCTCGGCGAGAGTGTCACCGAGGGAACCGTCTCCCGGTGGCTGAAGCGGGTCGGCGACACCGTCGAGCTGGACGAGGCGCTGGTGGAGGTCTCCACCGACAAGGTCGACACCGAGATCCCGTCCCCGGCTGCCGGGGTCGTGCTGGAGATCCTGGTGCCCGAGGATTCCACCTGCCCGGTGGGCGGGGTGCTCGCGGTGATCGGCGACCCGTCCGAGGCTGCGGCTCCGGCCGCTCCGGCGACGCCCGCCACACCTGAATCCGCGCCCGAGCCGGAGCCGGAGCCCGCCCCGGCAGCCCCCGCTCCTGCCCCGTCTGCTGCCGCCCCGGCCGCCTCCGACGCGGTGGACGTGACCCTGCCGCAGCTGGGCGAGTCGGTGACCGAGGGGACGATCTCCCGCTGGCTGAAGCGGGTGGGCGACACCGTCGAGGTGGACGAGGCGCTGGTCGAGGTCTCCACCGACAAGGTCGACACCGAGATCCCGTCGCCCGCCGCAGGCACAGTCTTGGAGATCCTGGTGCCCGAGGACTCGACCGCCGCGGTCGGCTCGGTGCTCGCGCGAGTCGGCACGCCGTCCGCCGCCCCGGCCGCGCCCGCTCCGGCCCCGGAAGCTCCCGCGGCTCCCGCGGCCCCGGCTGCCGAGGCCCCGGCCGCCCCCGCACCCCAGGCTCCGGCGCCCGCCCCTGCTGCTGCAGCCCCGGCCGCGTCCTCCGAGGCTCCCGCCCGCCGCGCCGCGTCCGAGCCCGCCGAGCCGATCTACGTCACTCCGGTGGTCCGCAAGATCGCCGCCGCCAACAGCATCGACCTGGCCACGCTGGTCGGCACCGGGGTGGGCGGCCGCATCCGCAAGCAGGACGTCCTGGAGGCCGTCGAAGCCCGTCAGGCAGCCGAAGCGGCTGCTGCGGCTGCTCCCGCGCCGGCGGCGGCTGCGCCGTCCGCCCCCGCTGCGGCCCCGTCCGCGGACGCGTCCAAGCGCGGCACCACCGAGAAGATCACCCGGCTGCGGGCCACCATCGCCAAGCGCATGGTGGAGTCGCTGCAGGTCGCCGCCCAGCTCACCGGCACCGTCGAGGTCGACCTCACCAACATCTCGCGGCTGCGCGCCAAGGTGAAGGACGACTTCCGTGCCCGCGAGGGCGTCGGCCTCAGCTACCTGCCGTTCATCGCCAAGGCCGCGGCAGAGGCGCTGAAGCAGTTCCCGAAGGTGAACGCCACCTTCGACGGCGAGGCCGGCACGGTGACCTACGCCGCCGCCGAGCACCTGAGCATCGCGGTGGACACCGAGAAGGGCCTGGTGGTTCCGGTCGTGAAGAACGCCGGGGACCTGTCGGTGGCCGGGCTGGCGAAGAACATCGCCGACCTCGCCGCCCGCACCCGGGCCAACAAGATCACCCCGGACGACCTTTCCGGCGGCACCTTCACGATCACCAACTACGGCTCGGCCGGCACCCTCTTCGACACGCCGATCATCAACCAGCCGCAGGTCGCCATCCTCGGCACCGGCGCGCTGGTGAAGCGTCCGATGGTGATCAAGGACGCGAACCTGGGTGAGATCATCGCGATCCGCGACATGATGTACCTGTCGATGACCTACGACCACCGGATCGTGGACGGGGCGGACGCCGCCCGCTTCCTGAGCTTCGTCAAGGCGCGGCTCGAAGAGGGCGACTTCGGGGGCGAACTCGGCCTGTGACCGAGC
>CAZLWS010000176.1:0-5635 GCA_964563205.1 uncultured Propionibacteriaceae bacterium
ACGCCTTCAGGTCGTCGCGGGTCGGCCACGAGGTGCCGTAGACCCGCTGCAGCTGGGCGTTGCGCTGGTCGCCGCGCCAGTAGGCCGCCGAGGTGCGCATCAGCGCGTAGGCGTTCAGGTAGCCGGTGTGCGGCACGTGCGGGCCACGGCAGAGGTCCTTCCAGGGGACGCTCCCGTCCCGGCGGACGTTGTCGTAGATGGTCAGCTCGCCGCCGCCCACCTCGACGCTCGCGCCCTCGGTGCCCTCGGTGCTGCCCTTGATGCCGATCAGCTCCAGCTTGTACGGCTCGTCGGCCAGCTCGGAGCGGGCTTCGTCCTCGCTCACCACCCGGCGGACGAACCGCTGCCGCTCGCGGACGATCTGGCTCATCTGCTTCTCGATGGCCTTCAGATCCTCCGGGGTGAACGGACGCTCGGTGTCAAAGTCGTAGTAGTAGCCGTCGGCGATGAACGGGCCGATGCCGAGCTTGGTGCTCGGGTAGAGGGCCTGCACCGCTTGGGCGGTGACGTGCCCGGTGGAGTGACGCAGGATGTCGAGGCCGTCTTGGGAATCGATGCTCACCGGCTCGACCTCGTCGCCGTCCGCCAGCTCGCGGGCCAGGTCGCGCAGTTCGCCGTTCACCCGCACCGCGACGATCGTCCGGTCGTTGCCGAACAGCTCCAGCCCGGTAGTGCCCGTCTCGACCACCTGGGGCTCGCGCAATTCAGAACGCACCACGGTGAGGTTGACAGACACAGGGATTCCTTTCATCGAGGCCCTCGCTCGGGGCCGAGAACCATTCTGCCCCACCCTGCGTCAACCCCCACACATGCCACCCCTCCGGTCTCCCCTCCGCCGCGAGGCGCGACCTCCGATGCTGTCGTCAACGTGCTGCGGACGAGCGGAGCCCAACGGACCGCCGCTGTTGTCGTTGTCAGCAGGATGGCCCGAGAGGTGCCCAACTCGACCGCCGCTCTTGTCGTCATCTGGCTCGAAATCGCCACTATGACGACCACAACGGCGGTCGAGTTCGAGATCCCGCCAGGCATCCCGCTGACAACGACAAGAACGGCGGCTGCAGCACGCCCCTGGACTAATCTTGTTATAGCTGTCATATAACAACTATGATTGAGGCATGCTCTTCCGGATCGACTTCGCGGGTGGCGAGCCGCTGTTCACCCAGCTCGCCGACCAGATCAGGGCGGCCGCGGCCCGCGGCGAACTGCGTCCCGGCGAGCGGCTGCCGGCAGCGCGTGACCTGGCCGAATCCCTCGACATCAGCCTGCACACCGTCCTTCACGCCTATCAGGAGCTTCGCGACGAAGGTGTGATCGAGCTGCGACGCGGCCGGGGCGCCGTCCTCACCAGCACAGCAACACAGGATCTCGCTCAACTGCACCGCGCGCTCACCGCCGCCGCTGCCGAAGCCAAGCGCCGCGGCCTTTCGCTCGACACCACCATCGGACTACTGAAGGAGGCCTTCCGATGACCACCACCCAGGTGCCGCATCGCCTGCTCACCGTGCTGCTCGCGGCGGTGGCGCCGCTGGCGTTCACGCTCGCCGCCGGAGTCTGGGTGATGACCTTCGCCGACGAGCTGCCGAATCCGGTCGCGATCCACTGGGGCGCGGACGGACGCCCCGACGGCTTCGGCTCGCTGGCTTCGTCCTTCGGCCTCATTCTGATCGTCACGCTGCTGATGTGCGCGCTGGCGACGGTGATCGGCGTCCTCCTGGGACGAGCCGCGGCGACCCGCCGGATCGCCGTCTTCTTCGGAATGTGGTCGGGGATCGCCCTGCCATGGTTCGTCGCGGGCACGCTCGACGCCCAGCGGGGGCTCGCTGACGCCGCCGATGCCCCGGGTGTCGGCCAGGCGATGCTGATGAGCTTCAGCATCGCCGCCGTGCTCGCCGCCGCAGCGACGGCGCTCATGCCCGGCGACGTGCGGATGCCCGCCACGGAGGCGGTGCCCGCCGAGGCGGCGCGGTTGGAGCTGGCCGACAGCGAGAGCGCCTCCTGGCGGCAGGGGATCCAGCTCCCCGGCTTCCAGTGGATCGCCGGAGCCGGTGGCCTTGCGACGGTCGTGCTGGCGATGCTGGCCACCGTCGCGGGCGTGCCCTGGGCCGGCTATTGGGCGGGGATCATCGCTTTCGTGACGGCCCTGCTGCTGCTGACCGGTCGCTGGCAGGCCGTCGTCGATCACACCGGCCTGACCGTCAGCCCGCTGCTTTCCTGGCCCCGCACCCACGTCCCCCTGGACGAAGTGATCCAGGCCGAGGCCGTCTCGGTCTCGCCCCTGGGTGATTTCGGCGGCTGGGGCTATCGAGTCGGCCGGGACGGCGCCGTCGGCATCGTGGTCCGCTCCGGCGAAGCCCTCAAGGTGAGCCGGACCGGGGGCCGCAGCCTCATGGTCACCGTGGACGACGCCGTCACCGGCGCCGCCCTGCTGAACACCCTCGCCGACCGGGCCCGCCGCCGGTGATCGTCGCGGACGACTGAGGAGCCCTTCGTGGGAGTTTGTGTACCGAGTTTGGTGCACAAACTCCATGCCAAGCCCTAGTGAGCCACTGCAGGCGTCCGGTCGCGGGTGATGATGGCGGCGGCCAATCCGATGCTCACGCCGATCAGGGTCTCGACCAATCGCTCCTGCAGCAGCAGTGGGATGGGCTCGGGGTTGGCCAGGTGCACCGACATCAGGGAGAGCGGCGTGATGAAGACCAGCGCGAGCCCGTAGTGCCGGACGACCATCATCTCGGTGCAGGCCAGCAGCGCGGCGATCACGAACAGCACCGCGAGGCTGGGCAGCGGAACCAGCAGCAGGACGGCGGCGAAGCCGATCCCGATCAGGGTTCCGACGGCCCGGTGAACGCCGCGGACCACCTGACCGCGGAAGGTGAAGACCGTCAGCGGCACGACCGAGGCCGCCATCGCCCAGTAGGGATGCCCGATGCCGCTCGCGGTGGCGACCACGCCGGCCAGGGCGACCACCACTCCGCAGCGGATCAGCTGGACGCGCTGGCGTTCCGGGCGGGGCGGCACCAGCGGAGGTCCAGGCTCCTCATGCGGACGGCTCCGCCGGTGCAGCCAGACCTCCGCCACGCCCAGGGCGACCGCCAAGGCCGCGGTCAGCAGCACGACGACGACGGCCTCGGCCAGCCGGGCGGGAGTGGTCGGGATCGCCGAACAGGTGGAGACCGCGAACACCGGCAGCACCGGGCCGGGCGGACGCCAGCGCTGCCGGTCCGACAACGCAGCTGCCAGGCTCGCCCAGACCGCGGTCAGCGGGATCCCCAGCCAGGCGCGGGCGGGGCTCAGCGCGATCAGCGCCCCGGAGATCGTTGCCGCCGACAGGACGGCTCCGTGGTAGAGGTGGATGCGCCAGCGATGCGGGGTGCGCCAGGGGCCGCCGTACACCGCGGTGAACGCCCCGAAGGTCACGTAGACCGAGAGGTCGAGCCGATCCAGGGACCACAAGACCAGCAGCGGCGCCAGCACCCCGAGGGTGGCGCGCAACGCGATCCGGTGCATGTTGGGGGCGGGCCGGATCTCCACCAGGTCGTCGAGCAGCCGACGCCAGCTCGTCCTCTTCACATCGCCGAAGCCAAACGGTCCGCACGGACAGAGGCCGCCCTGGTTTGCCTGTTGAGGCCGTCTGACGTCGCACCTGTTCGCCGTCTCGGACGAGAAGCCGACTAGGTGTTACGCAGGATCGCCGGCGAAGGCCTTCCGGTCGGCCAGGACGGCCAGGACGCGGTCGTTGGTCGCCGGGTCGGCCAGGCTGATCCGGACGCCGTCGCCCGGGTAGCCGCGCACCAGGATGTCGGCGGCGTCGAAGGCGGCCATCAGCTGGGCGTGGAGTTCCGGGGTGGTGCGCAGCCAGACGAAGTTGGCGGCGCTGTCGGGGGTCTGCCAGCCCGCAGTCCGCAGCGCGGCGATCAGGCGTTGCCGCTCGGCCACCACCCGGGACGCCCGGATGCGCACTTCGTCCGCCGCTGCGAGGGCGGCGATGCCGGCGGCCTGGGCGACCGCGCTCACCCCGAACGGGATGGCCGTGCGGCGCAGGGCTTCGGCGATCTCGGGGGCGGCGATCGCGTACCCGACTCGCAGCCCTGCCAGCCCCCAGGCCTTGGAGAGGGTGCGCAGCAGACACAGCTTGGGGTGCGCACCGAGCAGGGCGAGGGACGCCGCTCCGTCCGGGTCGTCCGCGTATTCGACGTAGGCCTCGTCCAGCACCACCAGCACATCGGAGGGCACCTGGCCCAGGAAGCCGGCCACTTGCTCGGTCGTCAACGGGACGCCAGTGGGGTTGTTCGGCGAGCAGAGCAGGATCGCCCGGGTGCGGTCGGTGACCGCGGCCGCCATCGCGCCGAGGTCGTGGCCCTCGTCGGGCAGCAGTGGAACCGGGACGGAGACCGCGCCCGCGATGGCGGTGAGGATCGGATAGGCCTCGAAAGAGCGCCAGGCGAAGATCACCTCGTCCCCCGCGTCGCAGTACGCGGCGATGATCTGCTGCAGCACCGAGACACTGCCCGCCCCGACCGCGATCTGATCGACCGACACCCCGACATGCTCGGCCAGCGCCTCGCGCAGCGCCACCGCACCCATGTCCGGGTACCGGTTCGCCCGCTGAGCCTGCGCGGAGATCGCCTCAACCACCCCGGGCAGTGGTGGCTCGTGGCTCTCGTTAGAGGCCAGCGCCGCGGTGTCGGCCGAAGTCGACCGGCGACCGGCGATGTAGCTGGGCAGCCCGGCGACGGCCGGCCGGGGCGATGGGACGGACGAACTCACTGCGGCATCCTCTCACCACTGACGCTCTCATGGTCATCCCCGCGCCACTCACCACCGTCATCCCCGCGAAGGCGGGGATCTCCCAGCACGAACCGCTCCGCCACTCGATGCCGAGGCCCGCCCCGGGTGAGCTCCGAGTCGATCAACACGAACTCGCTCACCTGCCAGGCGAAGCTTCCGAAGGTGTCGATCAGGCTGAGCCAGCGACGGGCGGCGATGCCGCGGCTGCGGGCGAGGGTCAAGTGCGGCTGGAACCGTCCGCCTTCGATGTGAATGCCGCCGCGGGCGGCCGCGGTCCGGCATCCGCGGGCGAGCGCTTCGAGCTCCGCGACGCCGCCGGTCACCCCCAGCCACAGCGCGCGTGCCGCGCCGGGATGCGGGAAGCAGCCGGCTCCGCCCAGCGTGAGGCCGAACGGCGCCGTACGGTCGACGACCGGGGCCAGGTTGTCGAGCAGCCGGTCCACCTGGTCGTCGGTCACGTCGCCAAGAAATCTCAAAGTGACGTGCCAGTGCTCGGGATGAGCCCATCGCAGGGCCGGCTCGGCGTCCCGCCGCGGTCCGATGTAGCTCTCCAACTCGTCGATGACGGACACTGGCGGCCGAACCGCCAGAAAGAGTCGCTTGCTCATGGTGAGGCCACGTTATCCGGTGGTGCGGGACGCGGGGTCTGCGAGAGTCGGGTCGCCCTGTGCTTGCGTCGCAGGGCCAGGAAGCAGCCAGGCCCCGGAGACCGGGGCCTGGCTGGCATTTCGTGGTGGGCGGTACCAGATTTGAACTGATGACCTCTTCCGTGTCAGGGAAGCGCGCTACCAGCTGCGCCAACCGCCCGAGGTGGAGACGGGATTTGAACCCGTGTACACGGATTTGC
>CAZLWS010000177.1:0-5629 GCA_964563205.1 uncultured Propionibacteriaceae bacterium
AAGCCGATCGCGTGTCGCCAGGGACAGTCGTGGTGGAGCAACGCCCGCCAGTGCTACGTCGAATTCGTGTCTCCCCAGCCAGCCAAGTCAGACCCGACCTGGATGGGCCACACCACAGGCGCGGTGTACGGGTGCTACCTGCCGCGGAACGGCGGCGGCAACAAGATGTACTGGTTCTGGTCGGCCAAGGCGCCGGCCGGTCCGGATCCGGCGACGTTGGCTCGGCGGGCGCTCGCGGCGATGAACCTGACGGCGATTCGGATCGGGATGGTTCCCGAGCCGCGGCCCGGGTCGGTGGGGATCATCGGCATGCCGGTGTGGCTGTGGGTCGACCAGCCGGATTCACGGACCTGGGGTCCCATCACGCGGAGTGCTTCGGCGGCCGGGGCGAGCGTGACGGCGACCGCGAAGGTGTCCAAGGTCGTCTGGTCGATGGGCGACGGCACCACGGTGGTGTGTCTCGGCCCGGGCACGGTGTACCAGGACCGCTTCGGCCGGTCGCCCTCCCCGTCGTGCGGCCATGTGTACGAGGAGCAGGGCACCTACACGGTGCAAGCGACCTCGTACTGGACAGTGTCGTGGCGCGGCATGGGCGCCTCGGGGACCATCCCACTTCAGCTCTCCCGGTCGATCCAGGTGGTCGAGGGAGAGATCCAGGTCATCGTCACGTCAGGAGATCGCTGATGCCCGCTCCCACTGTCACCGAACCCGCACTTCGGGCCCCTGCTGCGCTGCGTGGTTCCGACCGAACGGAGGAGTCGCCGCCGAAGTGGCGTCGCCGTCCGTCCCGAACGCTGGTCGCGGTCGCTGTGGTTCTTGTCGGCGCTTTGGCGGGAGCCTGGGCGTGGACATCGACGACCGCCACCGTTGACGTGGTTGCTGCCAGGACGACATTGCTGCGCGGCGAGGTGATCGACCGGGCCGACCTGATCGCGGTTCGGGTCGGGGTGGACCCCGCGTTACACCCGGTCCGGGCGAGCGAGATCGACACGCTGGTGGGGAAGCGGGCGGCGCTCGATATCGCTGCTGGCGGATTCGTGACAACGGACGCGGTGTCGGACGGCCTGCTGCCCACACGCGGGTACTCGGTGGTGGGCTTGAGTGTGGGCGCAGGGCTGGTGCCTTCGGGCCCGCTCGAGCCGGGCGACCAGGTGCGGATCGTCACGACGCCCGGCCAGCAGGCTGACGTCGACGGAGTACCGGCCACCGTCGACGCCACGGTGGTGCGAGTTACCAGCGCGGACAACGGCGAGGTCCTGGTCGATGTGCAGGTGCCCGAATCGGCGGCAGCGGAGTTGGCGGCGCGAGCGGCGACAGGCCGGGTGGCAGTGGTTCTCGATTCACGGGAGCGCTGAGATGCCGGTGATCACACTGGCATCGGCCTCAGGCTCGCCGGGGGTGACAACGGCCGCGATGGGGCTGGCGCAGTCGTGGCCCCGTCCGGTGGTGCTGGTCGAGGCGGATCCGACGGGCGGGTCAGGGATCCTGGCCGGGTTTCTGCGTGGCGAGGTGGAGCCGGCCGGCGGTCTGTTGGAGCTGGTCATGGCCCAGCGCAACGGGGCGATCGAGGTTTCACCGGAGGTGTTGATGCCCCTGATGGACGGCCGGGTCCGGCTGCTCCCGGGGATTCGCGCGCATTCGCAGGCTCGCAGCCTGGCCTCGGTCTGGGAGCCGCTGCTGACAGCGCTGCGAGACGCGACCGGCGGGACCGGCCAGGACGTGATCGTGGACGCAGGGCGGCTGGGGCTCAACGGCTGGCCTGAGCCGTTGGTTCGTGGTTCGGACATCACGGTGTTGGTGACGCGGAGCTCGTTGCCGGCGCTGGCGGCAGCCCGCTCCTGGCTGGATGAGCTGCGTCACGACAACCCGCTGCTGGGTGTCGTCGTGGTGGGCGCGGGGCGTCCGTACAGCGCCCGCGAGGTGGCCCGGTGGCTGCGCGTCCCGGTGTTCGGGGAAGTGGCCTGGGATCCGGGGTCGGCGGCGGTGTTCTCCGACGGCGCCCAGCGTCCGCGCCGGTTCGACCATTCGGGGTTCGCGCGGAGCCTGCGGACTGTCGGGGAGGGAATCCGGGTCCGCTGCGTCGCAGTGGATCTCGACGAGGAGCAGAAAGTGCGAGGTGTGCGATGAGCACCAGTGATCCGATCCGTCCGCCCGAGAGTTTGCCGCTGTTCACCAGCCTCCCGCCGAGCGCCGACGATCGGCCGGGCCGGGTGCGATCACCGTTCCGGCTGCTGCCGGGCGGCGCTCCGCAGACCCCCTCGGAGCGGGCGGTCCACTCGGCGGCGGGCGGCGTGGCGGTGGACTGGGCCGTGGTCGCACGGTTCCGGTCGAAGGCGTCGGAGGTGTTGACGCAGCGGCTCGGTGGCCAGCGGATGGCCCGAGCGTCCCAGGAACAGCTCGGCCGCGCGATCATCCTGGACTTGTTGGAGTCCGAGACGGCGGACGCGGTCGCGGAGGGACGCCCGACGTGGTCCCTGGGTGAGCAGCAGACGTTGGCGGGGGCGGTGTTCGACGCGTTGTTCCGGCTGGGACGGCTTCAGCCGCTCGTCGATGACGAGCGGGTGGAGAACATCATCATCACGGGCCACGAGACCGTGTTGCTGGAGTTGACGGACGGCAGCATCGTCCCGGGCCCTTCGGTGGCCGATTCGGAAGAGGAACTGATCGAGTTCCTGGTGTTCCTGGCGTCGCGGTCGGAGGTCAACCCCCGTCCGTTCAGTGAGGCGCACCCGTCGCTGGATCTGCGGTTGGACGGCGGCGCCCGGTTGGCCGCGTCGGCGTGGACGACGGCTCGCCCGTCGGTGGTGATCCGCCGGCACGGGTTGCGGGAGGTCACGTTGGCCGATCTGGTGGCCCGGCGCACCCTGAGCCCGGTGGCCTCGTCGTTCCTGGCCGCTGCGGTCCGGGCGCGGATGTCGATCGTCGTGGCGGGCAGCCAGGGCGCAGGCAAGACCACGATGGTCAGGGCGCTGTGCGCCGAGATCGGCCCGTACGAGGCCATCGGCACGTTCGAGACCGAATATGAACTCCACCTCCATGAGCTGCGGGATCGGCACAAGATCGTGCACGCGTGGGAGGCCCGACCCGGGTCAGGCGAGCGCGGGCCGGACGGCCGAGCGGCTGGTGAGTACTCGATGGACGCCCAGCTGGCCGACAGCTACCGGTACAACCTGTCCCGGCAGATCGTCGGGGAGATCCGCGGCCGGGAGGTGTGGCCGATGATCAAGGCGATGGAGTCCGGGTCCGGGTCGATCAGCACCACCCATGCGGCCAGCGCCTCGGCGGCGCTGCGGAAGCTGGTCACCTGCGCGATGGAGGACGGCCCGCACGTGACCCACCAGTTGGCGACCAGCAAGCTCGCCGAGACCATCGACCTGGTCGTCCACATGCACCTGGAGACGACGACACTGCCGGACGGCACCTGCCAGCGACGCCGGTGGGTGTCGGAGATCCTGGCCGTGTCCCTGGGCGAGCGGGAGATTGGCTACGCGCTGACCCAGGTGTTCGCCCCCGGCGTGGACGGACCGGCGGTCGCGGCGGTGCTGCCGGACGAGATGCGCTTCCTGCAACGGCACGGCTTCGACGCGGCCGGCTTCTTCGCCGAAGCGGCACGGTCTGGGGGGCGTCCATGATGATCCTCCTCCCGGCCCTGTCGGGTGCCTTGATCGCCGGCGGGCTTCTCGGCATCTGGTGGAGTCTGCAGCCTCAGCCGGACCGTCCCGCCCCCCGCCGTCGAGCAAGCAGGCTGGCGGCACGTCTCACCGCGGTGTCACCGCGGACCCGGCTGTTGCTGGCGGGCGGTGCCGCGGTGGGTCTGGTGGTCGGTTTGTGGACGGGGTGGCTCATCGCTGTGGTGCTGGTCCCGGCGGCGGTGGTGGGCTTGCCGTGGCTGTTGTCGGCGCCGGGGTCGGTGGAGCAGATCGACCGGCTCGAGGCGATGGCTGAATGGACCCGCAGCCTGTCCGGGGTGCTGACCGTCGGGGTGGGATTGGAGCAGGCGCTGATCGCGACCCTGCGCTCGGCGCCGGAACCGATCCGGCCTGAGATCACCGGGCTGGTGGCCCGGCTACGGGCCCGCTGGGCCGTCGAGGACGCCTTGCGGGCGTTCGCCGATGATCTCGACGACGCAACCGGGGATCTGGTCGCCGCCTATCTGATCCTGGGGTCGCGCCGGCGCGGCGCCGGGCTGGCGAGCGTGCTGGACGGTCTGGCGGAGTCGGTCGCGGCCGATGTGGCCGCCCGCCGTCAGATCGAAGCCGACCGGGCCAAGCCGCGCGGCACCGCCCGGCTGGTCACCCTGTTGACCGTCGGCGCCCTGGTCGTGCTGGCTCTCTCGGGGTCTGCGCTGGCCCCGTACTCCACGCCGCTCGGGCAGGTGATCCTGTTCCTCCTTCTCAGCTTGTACGTGGCGACGCTGGTGTGGATGCGGTCGATGGCCCGCGGCACTCGGCTGCCGCGTTTCCTCGGCGACACCCCTGAGTTCATGAGGACGGGAACAGCGTCCCTCGGAAAGGCGTCCTCATGACCGGTCTCCAGCTCGCGGTGATCGCCGGCGCTCTGGTCGCGTCCGGACTGGTGCTGGCCGGGGGCATCCTGTTGCCCCGCCGGGTGGACCTGGGTGATGCGCTTGCCCGGCTCGGGCCCGTCCGTCGGGTGGCACCGGTCGATCAGGTGGCCGTACCTCACGTGCGCGGCACGAAGGAGTGGCTCGGCGCGTGGGCGCTGCAGCGGCTTCCTGTCTCGGTGCTGGCCGGCGTCCCGTCCCGAGAGTTGGCGCTGCTGCGCATGCCGGCCACCCGGTTCTACGGGGACAAGCTCCTCAACGCCTTCCTCGGCCTGGTCCTGCCCCCGATGATCGTGTGGTTGTTCGCGGTCATGGGGCTGCAGTTGCCGATGGTGATCCCTACCGCAGGATCGGTCGGGCTGGCGGTGGTGATGTGGTGGATCCCTGACTACGACCTGCGCCGGGAGGCCAAGCAGGCCCGGGCTGAGTTCGGCCGCGCCGTCGGCGCCTACATCGACCTGGTCGCCCTCGAACGCGCTTCCGGCGCCGGCACCCGTCAGGCCATGGAAGCAGCCGCCCAGGTCGGCCAGTCGTGGGTGTTCCGCCGGATCTCCGAGGAACTCGCCCGGTCTCGCTGGTCGGGTGTGCCGCCGTGGACCGCGTTGCACAGCCTCGCTGAAGAGCTGGGCCTGCCCGAACTGGACGACCTGGCCGACATCATGCGGCTTTCCGGTGAGGAAGGTGCCCAGGTCTATGCGAACCTGCGGGCACGATCCGCCGCGATGCGCACCGCGATGCTCGAAACCGAACGCGCGAAGGCCAACGACCTCGGAGAACGGATGTACATCCCCGCCTCCCTCCTCGGGGTGGTGTTCGTTGCCATCCTCGTCGCCCCCGCACTGCTCAGGATCCTCACCGGCTCCTGACGGAAACCCTCCGACCCCTGGAAAGGACACCCCATGCGCTACGTGATCGCCCACCTCCACATCCTCGGCATCCAACTCCACACCCGCCTCAAGGAGAAGCCCATGCACGACGAACGCGGCTCTGTGACCGCCGAGGTCGTGTTGTGGGCACTGGCCGTGATCACCCTGGTCGGGATCGTGGTTGCCGCGCTCACCGGCT
>CAZLWS010000178.1:0-5507 GCA_964563205.1 uncultured Propionibacteriaceae bacterium
GACGAAGTTCACCGCGCCCAGGATGGTCGACAGGCCCATCACGTACAACCCCATCGCCCACAGGTCACCGCCGACCCCCGGGGTGTTGATGGCGTCGGAGAGCGGGGCGTAGGCGAACCAGCCGAAGCCGGCCGCCCCGTCCTTGGTGAGGAAGCCGCTGCAGGCGACGAGGGAGCCGAACAGGTAGGCCCAGTAACTGAACGCGTTCATCCGCGGGAAGGCGACGTCCGGGGCGCCGATCTGGAGCGGCATGACCGCGTTGGCGAAGCCGGCGAACATGGGCGTCGCGAACATCAGCAGCATGATCGTGCCGTGCATCGTGAACAGCTGGTTGAAGGTCTCGTAGTGGACGAACTGCAGCCCCGGGAAGGCCAATTCGGCCCGCATGATGAGCGCAAGAACGCCGCCCAGCCCGAAGAAGGCCATCGCGGTCACCATGTACATGTTGCCGATCAGCTTGTGATCGGTCGTCGTGAGCAGCTTCATGACGAACGTGCCCCAGCGCCGCCTCGTGGCGTCCGCAGGAGCCTCGATGGTCGCCGGCGCGGAACTCATGATGCCGTCGGAAGCCGCGTCAACTGCCGGTGTTGCCTACGAACAATCCAGGGTTGGCGACGAAGGCGTCGCGACAGCCGGCCGAGCAGAAGTAGTAGGTCTGCGCGTCGTGGACAGCGGACGCGCCAGCCTGCTCCTGCGGGAACTTCATGCCGCACACCGGGCATTCAGCGAGGTACTCCATGATTCCGTCCTCCTCTCCCAGCCCCTTACCCAATGTGGCAGGCCGCCAACCAGAAACGGACGGATTCGCGGGTCGGACCGTCGCTACTCCGTCCGGCCCGCGCGGCCGCTCAGCGCGTGAGGCAGGCCGATCCACAGCGCGGCGAACCCGATGGCGCAGGTCGCGATCGTGATGACTGCCGCCAGATCACCCAGCGCGGCGCCTAGCACCAGGCCGGTGACCAGCGTGATGGTGACTGCGAGGCTGGCCAGACCCGCCGCGGTGAGCGCGTGCGAGGCGTCGACCAGCTGTTTCTTGACGTGCCGTCGGAAGAGGTGCCGATGAAGGGCCACCGGGGCCACCATCAGCAGGGTGGTCAGCGTGCCGGCGACGACGGCCACCAGGAAGACGACGAAGAGAAGAGGGCTGAGCTCTGTGAATCGTCCCTGGAACGGAAGGGTGAGCAGGAAGCCGGAGAGTATCTGGTTGCCGATCTGGGTCACCCGCAGTTCCTGGAGCAACTCGTTCCAGTTTCGGTCACTCCGCTCGGCCGCGGTCTCCTGACGGTGCGGCTGGCGCTCGGAGCGCTGTTCCTGGCTCATCTCTCTGCTCCTCGTTCGGCGACTGTATTCCTTTCCATACCCCGCTGGTTCGCCCGAGGAACAGGCGGGAGAGCTCACATCGAGTCGCGTCCAGGTTGCGTGCGGCCCAACGACGAAGGCGTCCCGACATGGTGTTACACCTTGTCAAGACGCCTTTTGTGGATGGCTCCCCCGCCTGGACTCGAACCAGGAACCTGCGGATTAACAGTCCGACGCTCTGCCAATTGAGCTACAGGGGATTGCGCGGCGCTACGTTACCAGCAACCTCAGGCCAACCCGAAATCGGCCTGGGCGGCGGCCAGCTCCTGGTCCACGCGGGCCTGGACGGACGGCTCCAGCAGGTCAACCCCGGGGCCGGGAGTGACCTGCCAGGCGGTCTCGTCCGCGCCCGGCTCGAGGTTGCGCCGCAGCGCGAGGGTGACCTGCTGGCCGGGCCCCAGGTCGACCCGCCGGCTGATCACCACGGACGCGCTGACCCGCTCGTTGAACAGCTCGGCGAACCGGGCGCCGGCCTCCAGCTCCGCCGCGTGGGCGGCGCCGTCGGCGTCCAGCCAGGTCAGCCGGGCAGTGGCGGCGTCCCACTGCCCGGTCGCGATCTGGTGCCACGGGAAGGCCCGCCACGACTCGCCGTCGCCGATCACCATGGAGCCTGCCAGCCCGATCACCCAGCCGTCGCAGGTGGCCGCCCAGGCCAGGATGCCGGGGCGGCGGCCCAGGAAGGCGGTCAGCGAGGACAGCGCCGCGCGGTCCAGCCGGACGCCGGCGAAGCGGGCCATCAGGTTCATCCGCGGCTACGCCTTGGCGCCCATCACCTCGTCGATGGTCTCGGCCAGGACCGGGTGCACCTCCAGCGCCGTGGCCTCGGCTCCCTCGGCCCGGGCAGGCAGCGCGTGCAGCGCGGCGAGGATCTGCTCGATGGCCTGATCGTCGCTGAGCTCGCCGGTGTCGACCACCAGGTCGTAGTTGTCGTGGTCGGCCCACTTGGTGCTGTAGTAACGGCGCATGAACTTGCGGCGCAGCTTGTCGTCGCGCTTCACCCGCTGCTCAGCGGATTCCTGGGAGGTGTCGTCCCGCTCGGCGATCCGCTCCACCCGGGTCTCCAGCGGGGCTTCGACGAACACGTTCAGCACGTCGGCGACGTTCTTCAGAACGGCGGACGCGCCGCGCCCCAGGATGACCACGTTTCCGCGGGCGGCGATCGCAGCGATCGTCTCGTTCATCATCTCGATGGTGAGCGCCGCGTTGTCGTCGAACAGGTCGCTGAGCTTGGGCAACTCCTCGTAGATGGCGTTGAGCCGCACCAGCCCGTACTGCCGGATCACCCGGTTGATGGTGGACTTGTCGGCGAACTCCCAGCCGAGCTCCTTGGCCAGTCCGCGCGCGATCTTGGCGCCTCGGCTGCCGGCCTGGCGGGAAATGGTGATGACTGCCATGGGGACTCCTGTCTGTGCGGGTCGGTCGTTGCTGCCGCCTGCGGTATCAGACCCTAACGTGCCTGGCGGTGGTTGTGCAGGTGGCAGTTCTCAGGTGAGTGAGCTACAGCCTTGAGTTGGGGGTGGGGGAGCCGGGGGCGCCCGACGGCGACTCGGTGCCGCCGGCGGTCGGCGACGCCGACTGGCTCTGGGTCGGCGAGGCCGAGCCGGATTGCGACTCCGAGGGCGAGGGCGAGCCCGAGCTGGGCGACGGCGAGCCAGAGCTCGGGGACGGCGACCCGGAGGACTCGCTCGGCGACGGCGAACCCGAGCTCGGCGAGGGAGAGGCGCTGCTCGGGGGCGGCGACCCGCTGGTCGGCGGGGGAGAGCCGCTGGAGGGCGGGGGCGACCCGGTGGGCGGCACGGGCGGCGGCGGGGACGTCTGTGGGGCCTGCTGGAAGATCAGGATCGCGATCAGGACGGCCAGCGCCGCCAGCAGCATCATTAGCAGCCAGGAGGCCAGGATGCTGAGCCACCCGGCTCGGTCGTGACGCCCCGGCCAGGGCAGCGGCCACAGCCGCGAGACGCCCGGACGGGTGTGGTCGATCCAGTGCAGCCGGTAGTCGGGGCCGGCGGGCGTGCCCTGCAGGGCCAGCCGCGACAGCTCGACCGACGCTAGAATCCGGTCGGCCTCCGCCAGCGCCGCCGGGCTGCCGTCGTAGGCCAGCGCCACCCAGGGCGCCAGCGGCGGGTCGTTCGGGCCGACCGGGTCGTCGGCCTCGTCCCGGCTGCGGTGGCCGAGCCGGCCGGTCGCCTGGCCGCGTCCGCCCCGGGCGACCACGGCGTCGATGTGCAGCTTGTCGACCTCGCCGCCCAGCCGGTCGCGGGCCGCCGGGTCGGCCGCCGCACCCTCGGAGAGCAGCAGCACCATCACCGACGTCGACTGGTCGTCATGCCCGACGTAGGCCACGCCCGAAGGCGCGGCGGTGAGCCGCGCGTCCAACCAGAAGTCGCCGACCTTCGGCGGATCGTCGCGCCACAGCGGCGAGAGCCGCGGCAGGCCGCCGTCCGCGCCGGCGGGTGGCTGTGGCGTCGTCATCGGATCCCGTCGTGGTCGCAGGGGCTGGTCAGGTACGCGGCCCATTGTGCCAGCACCAAACCAGCTGTGAGCCGGGTGGAACCGGCGCTGTATCGTGGGCGCTGCACGTCCCACATCGATGACCAGAGCAGGAGCGCCGCGTGAGCAACCCGATGCAGCCGCCGCTGGGGTATCCGCCGCCGCAGGGCCAGCCGGTTCCGCCCCAGCCCCTCCCACCGGCCGCCACCCCTGCCCCCGCTACCAATCCTGCGATCAAGGAGGCCGCCAAGCTGCTCGGCGAGGCGATCGCCCAGGTGCAGCGGGTCATCGTCGGCCAGGAGCACATGGTCGAGCAGCTGATGGTCGGCCTGCTGGCCAAGGGCCACGTCCTGCTGGAAGGCGTCCCCGGCGTCGCCAAGACGCTGGCGGTGCGCTCCTTCGCCACCGTGGTCGGCGGCGACTTCGCCCGGATCCAGTTCACCCCCGACCTGGTGCCCTCCGACATCGTCGGCACCCGGATCTACTCGGCGAGCCAGGAGAAGTTCGACACCGCCCTCGGCCCGGTCTTCGTCAACTTCGTGCTGGCGGACGAGATCAACCGCGCGCCGGCCAAGGTGCAGTCGGCGATGCTGGAGCTGATGGCTGAGCGGCAGGTCTCCATCGGCGGCGCGACCCATCCGGTGCCCGAGCCGTTCATCGTGATCGCCACCCAGAACCCGATCGAATCCGAAGGCGTCTACCCGCTGCCCGAGGCGCAGCGCGACCGCTTCCTGCTCAAGGTTGACGTCCCCTACCCGCGCGGCAACGAGGAGTTCGAGATCCTGCGCCGGATGGGCGGTCTCACGGTGCCCAAGCCAAGCCCCATTCTCGATCCGGCCAAGGTGAAGGAGTTGCAGGATCAGGCCTCCGGCATCTTCGTCCACAACCTGGTCGCGGAGTACATCGTCCGGCTGGTGCTGGCCACCCGAACCCCGGACGAGTTCGGCATGCCCGACCTGCTGCCGGTGATCCAGGTGGGCTGCTCGCCGCGCGCCACGCTGGGCCTGGTGGCCGCCGCGCGGGCGCTGGCGCTCATCCACGGCCGCGACTACGTGCTGCCGACCGACGTCCAGGCGATCGCCAAGGACGTCATGTCGCACCGCCTGGTGCTCGGCTTCGACGCGGTCGCCGACAACATCACCTCGGCCCAGGTGGTCGAGCGGATCGTCGCCATGGTGCCGCCGCCCACGCCGGTGTGGAACCAGCAGCAGCGCCAGCCGCAGCGGTACGCCCAAGCCTGAGGACGGGCGTGTCGACTCCCGGTTTCGCCCCACCGCCCGACGACCTCGGCGCGGTGCGGTCGGTGCTGGCCGAGCCCACCGCCCCCACCCTGCCGCTGCACAAACTCGCCCCCGAGGCGGCGCTGCGCCGGCTGGAACTGGCCGTCGTCCGGCGGCTGGAAGGGTTCTTGCACGGCGACCACCAGGGCCTGCTGCCGGGGCCTGGCTCGGAGTCCAGCGACGCCCGGGTGTACGTCCCCGGCCAGGACGACGTCCGCAAGATCGACTGGGCGGTGACCGCGCGTACCACCGTCCCACACGTCCGCGACACGATCGCCGACCGGGAGCTCGAGGTCTGGGCGCTGCTGGACGTCACCCCGTCCATGAACTGGGGCACCGAAGGGGTCACCAAACGCGATCTGGGGATCGCCGCGATCG
>CAZLWS010000179.1:0-3591 GCA_964563205.1 uncultured Propionibacteriaceae bacterium
CGGTTCCTCGGCGGGTTGATCGTGGGCGAGACCCGGCAGGGCGCCTTGGAAGGGGTGCTGCTGCTGGCGATCGCGAAGGCCTTCGCGGCGCCGATCGGCCTGGTGCGGCGGGCGGCCATGCTCAGCGGGTCGGTCCCAGCGGCAGCCGGTGCCGCGGCGACCGGAGGTTCCGCAGCACTCACCGAGCTGCGCCTCGAAGTCGGACGGCCGGTGCTGCCCATGCTGGCCTCCAGCGCCCCGACTGTCGCCGAGGCGTTCGCCAAGCTCGGCCCCGACCCGGTGGCCGTCGAGGCGAAACTGGACGGCATCCGGATCCAGGCCCACAAGCGCGGCGACCAGGTCGGCCTCTACTCCCGCAGCCTGGACGACATCACCGTTCGGCTGCCCGAGCTCGCGGCTGCGGTGGCCGCGCTCGGTTGCCGCAGCTGCGTGCTGGACGGCGAGGCCCTGGCCGTCGACGCGGACGGGCGTCCGCGCGCCTTCCAGGAGACCGCGGCCCGCAGCGCGTCGGCCGCCGACCCGGCCGGCCTGGCGCTCAGCGCCTACTTCTTCGACCTGCTGGAGGCAGACGGCGAGGACCTGATCGACCAGCCCACCGCCGTCCGCCACGCCCGGCTGGCCGAGCTGGTGCCGGACGAGCTGCGGGTGGAGCGCCTGGTCACCGCCGACCCTTCGGCCGCGGAGGCCTTCTCGCGCAGGATCCTCGCCGAGGGCCACGAGGGCGTGGTGATCAAGGCCCTCGACCTGCCCTACGAGGCCGGACGCCGCGGCGCGGGCTGGATCAAGGTGAAGCCCGTCCTCACCCTCGACCTGGTGGTGCTCGCCGTGGAGCATGGCAGCGGCCGCCGCCACGGCTGGCTCTCGAACATCCACCTCGGCGCCCGCGACCCGGCGGGCGGGTTCGTGATGCTCGGCAAGACCTTCAAGGGGATGACCGACGAGATGCTGGCCTGGCAGACCGCCCGGTTCTCCGAGCTGATGACCGCCGACGACGGGTGGGTGGTCACCCTCCGCCCCGAGCAGGTGGTCGAGATCGCCTTCGACGGGGTGCAGCGCTCACCGCGCTATCCGGGCGGCATGGCGCTGCGGTTCGCGCGGGTCGTCCGCTACCGCGACGACAAGTCCGCGAACGAAGCCGACACGATCGACACCGTGCGGGAGTTGGCCCGCTGGGCCTGATCCCACATCCGAGGGTGTTCAGGCGGGGTTCGCTGCGTAGCGGCGGGAGACGTCGGCGCAGGATTCGCAGACGGAGGCGGGGATGACGCCCCAGGCCATCAGGCGGGCGAAGACCCAGCAGCCCAGGCAGAAGCCGAGGAAGGCCTCCAAGCCCGAAGCCACCACCAGGATGCCGAGCAGCACCGCGGGGCCGACGGCCGAGCCGGTGGTGAGCCACAACACCGCCGCGAGTCCGCTCACTGCGGTGCCGATGCCCTGGGCGAACCGCTTGGGCGGGCCGGGCACCAGCCGCGGCTTGCCGAGCCGGGGGGCGACCACGTGCACGGCGAGCCGGCCCAGCGGGCTGTACCGCGGGCCCCAGCCGAGCCGCAGCGCGAACCCGACGAAGAGCACCAGCGTGATCCAGTGCCAGCCCGTCACCAGAGCGAGCACGGAGAGCGAGAAGACCCCGAAGGCCACCGAGCGTGCCGCCCACTCGTTCACCGGGTTCGGGAAGTGGAACAGGCTGCGGCGCGGCGTCTTCACGTCGCCGACCAGAGAGGTGTTCATCAGAGGCTTCCTTCTAGATCCCCGAAGTCCAGCGCCGGCAGGCCGTGGACCGGGTACGTGACGGACCGGGCCGGGACGCCGGCCACGGTGGTGTAGGGCGGGACGTCGTCCAGCACGACGCTGCCGGCGCCGATCTTGGCGCCCTCCCCGACCCGGATGTTGCCGAGCACCTTGGCGCCCGCGCCGATCATGACCCCGCGTCCGATCTTGGGGTGCCGGTCGCCGCCGACCTTACCGGTGCCGCCGAGGGTGACCTCGTGCAGCATCGAGAAGTCGTCCTCGATGACGGCGGTCTCGCCGATCACCACCGAGGTGGCGTGGTCGAACATGATGCCCTTGCCGATCCGTGCGCCGGGGTGGATGTCGACGGCGAAGACCTCGGAGATGCGGCTCTGCAGGTAGAGCGCGAGCTGCGGGCGTCCCTGCGTCCAGTAGTAGTGGGAGACGCGGTAGGCCTGCAGGGCGTGGAAGCCCTTGAAGTAGAGCAGCGGGGTGGCGTAGCCGCGGGCGGCCGGGTCACGGCTGACGATCGCCCGCAGGTCTTCCCGGACGGCGATGCCGATCGAGCGGTCGTCGGTGAAGGCGTGGCCGATCAGCTCGCGCAGTTGCTCGGCCGGCAGGGACGGCGCCGCGAGCTTGTCGGCCAGCAGGTGGCTGAGCGCGTCCTCGAGGTGGTGGTGATTGAGGATCGTCGCGCGGAGGAATTCGCCGAGCGCGGGTTCGACGACTGCGTCGGCGGCCACCTCCTCGCGGATGCGATTCCAGATCTGGGCGTGGGACACAGAGCTGCTCGCCTTCTGGGCTGCGAACGACGGATGAGTGAGGGTCATGGGTGAGTCCTTACGAGTTGTGCGGCGGAAAAGTCCACGCCGCGGGGCTGGGTTGTCTGGTCAGCAACAGCGACAACACAGCATTCGACAGCCCAGCCCCACCGGGAGGGTCGCGTCGAATCTCGTACTCACGGGCACCAGTGTACGTGCGCATATCACATTTCGCGACTGCCGTCTCACCTCGGCCTTCCGCGGACCACCGGCTTGCATTCCAACGATAGGCGTACTCATAATCATTCTCGTTATGAACTCATCTTCACATCCTCCCTCGCGCCCGCTCCTGTCCCTCCGCGACGCGCAGGTCACCACGACGGACGGCACGACGCTGCTGACCGTCGAAGAACTCGACTTGCACCCGGGCGATCGAGTGGTGGTCACCGGGCCCTCCGGCAGCGGCAAGTCGATGCTGCTGCGCACCCTGGCCGGACGATGGGAGCCCGGGCTGCGGTTCACCGGCGAACGGGTCGCCGGCTTCGACCGCACCGGCTTCGTGCCGCAACGCGGCCTGGACGCCCTGCATCCGCTGGCCAGGCTGGCCTCGCAGCTGCGCCGGGTGACCGGCTCGACCCCGGCCCGGGTCACCGAGGTGCTGCACGCGGTGGGGCTGACCGACGACGCGCTGCATCGGCGGCGTCCGACCGAGATGTCGGGCGGGCAGCAGCAGCGGGCCGCGGTCGCGCTGGCCACGCTCACCGAGGCGCCGCTGATCCTGGCCGACGAGCCGACCAGCGCCCTCGACCACGAGACCCGGGATCAGACCTTGGCGATGCTGCTCGGCGTCGTCGATCCGGAGCAGGTGCTGGTGGTGGCCACCCATGACGGCGCGGTGGCCGAGCGGCTCGCCACCCGGCACCTGCGGGTGCGGCAGGGCGAGATCCTGGAGATTCCGGTGGACGCCGAGGTGCCGGCATGAGCCCGGTCATCGAACTTGCCGAACTGACGGCTGCGCACGGTCGCGGCGCCCAGGCCCGGCGCGTCCTCGCCCCGACCAGCTTCTGCATCGAGCGCGGCGAGTCGGTGGCGGTGATCGGAC
>CAZLWS010000179.1:3691-5431 GCA_964563205.1 uncultured Propionibacteriaceae bacterium
GTCTCCACCGCCCTGCTCGCCCTGGTCGAGCAGTCGGACATCGCCCTGCTGCTGGTCACCCACGACCCGGCCTTCGCCGAGCGCTGCACCCGCATCGTGACCATCGTCCCGCCCACCGCCTGACCATCACCCCCGCCCATCCTGAGAAAGGAACCCCTTCCATGACCGTTTCCGCACGCGCCAGGCGCCTGGGCTTCGCCGCCCTCCCGCTGTCGCTCGGCCTGCTGCTGTCGGGCTGCTTCGCCGCGCCGACCACCGGCGGCCCCGGCTCGGCCGATCCGGCGGCGAACCCCGACGCCGGGGCACGGATCTCGATCGCCATGCTGCAGCCGCCGCGATCGGGGCTCACGCCCTTGAGCGACGACGCGTTCAAGCTGTCCCGCTGGGCGACCGCGGAGACCCTGGTGGTGCTGGACGAGGCGGGCGCCGCGCTGCCCAGTCTGGCCACCGAGTGGGAGCGGACCGACGAACTGACCTGGCGCTTCGCGATTCGGACTGGTGTCACCTTCCACAACGGCCACGCGCTCACCCCGGACACCGTGGTCAACTCGCTGCAGCACGCGATCGACGCCGTCCCGGCGCCGCGCATCCTGAACGGCACCAAGCTGACCGTGACGGCCGACGGCGACGGCGTGGTCATCACCACCGCCACCCCCGACCCGCTGCTGCCCCACCGGCTCTCCAGCCCGCAGCTGGCGATCCTGGACGCCGACGCGTACACCGACGCCGGGGTCTCCCCGGTCGGCACCGGCTCCGGACCGTTCGAGCTCGTGGCGGTCAACGGCATCGTCGGGGCGACCCTCGACCGGTACGACGGCTACTGGGGCGAGAAGGCGAAGGCGGCCGGCATCGACGTCGCTTTCGTCCCGGACGGCACCGCCCGGGCGGCCGCGCTGCGCACCGGCGAGGCCCAGGTGGTCGAGGCGATCCCGGCCGGGCAGGCGGCGTCCATCGACCAGAACCTGATCATCGAGGTGCCGATGCCGCGCACCAACACCCTCTACCTGAACACCGAATCCGGTCCGTTCAAGGATCCGGCGGTGCGCGCCGCCGCCCGCGAAGCGCTGAACCGGGCGGCGATCGTCGAATCCGTCTACGAGGGACGGGCGGACGTCGCCGAGGGCCTGCTCGGGCCGGCGGTCGTGTGGGCAGCCGGGCTGCGGAAGGACCCGGCCTACCTCGAGGTGCTGAGCCGGCGCGCCGCACCGGCGAAGGTGGACGGCGTGAAGATCACCCTGGGCACCTTCACCGACCGCGCCGAACTGCCCGAGGTGGCGGTGATGATCCAGCAGCAGCTGGAGGCGGTCGGCTTCGTCGTGCAGCAGGACGTCCGCGAGTACCAGTTCATCGAGGCCGACGCCCTGGACGGCAAATTCGACGCGTTCATCCTGTCGCGGGCAACTGTTCTGGATTCCGGCGACCCGGTGGCCTACCTGGCCTCCGACTTCACCTGCGAGGGCGGCTTCTCCATCTCGCAGCTGTGCACCCCGGCGGTGGACGAGGCGATCCGGGTCGCCTCTGAGACCGAGGCCGGCCCCGAGCGGCAGCGCGCCACCATGCTCGCCGAGGCCGAGGTGCTCGCCGCCGACGCCGCCATCCCGATGCTCCACGAGCGGGTCATCCAGGGCGAGGTGCCCGGGGTGGTGGACGCCGCCCGCGATCCCCGCGAGCGCATCCTGATCACCGCCGACACCCACTACGACGCCCCATGACCCCAGTCCAGCGAGGGCCCTCCTTAGC
>CAZLWS010000180.1:0-5402 GCA_964563205.1 uncultured Propionibacteriaceae bacterium
CCGCTTCGACCTGAAGTACGACCAGCCCGTCCAGCACGCCGACCAGCTCCGCTCGCTCCAACTCTACGGAAGTAGAGTCGTCCCGCTGGTGAAGGACATGCTGGCCTAGCGGCGTCACCAGGCTGCGGTCAGCGCCTCCGCGGCGTTCCAGGTCTCCAGCTCGCGTTCGGGGTCATAGGACTCGCGAGAGGACGGGACGGATTGGCTCCGGTCGATGTACGCCCCGCTCGGCGCAGGGGTGACTCCCAGCGCGGCGTCGGCGAGGAACTGCCCCGCCCTGGCCGGCGAGGTCGCCAACGGGGTGGCGGCGAGCAGGGGCATGACGCGACGCATGGCGAACCGCGTGACCCGACCGGCGTCGCGGGCGAGATCAGTGCCGGGCACCAGCCCCGGGTTGTAGCTGACCACGTCGACGCCTCGCGGCAGCCGCCGTGCCCACTCGTGCACGAGATAGACGGCGGCGAGCTTGCTGGTCGAGTACGCCGTCCGTCCCGCCTTGGTGCTCTGCGGGTTGGGGAAGGCCTCGACGCGGGCGAGCCGGTCGGCCGGAAGCCACTGCGGCCCCGGCACCAGCCCCAGATTGTGCCGGAAGTCGCCGAAGTGGGTGTCGCTGACGGTGACGACGATCCTCGCCGGCTGTTGCAGGTGATCCACGAGGCGGCGGATGAGCAGGTGGTTCGCCAGCACGTTGACGGCGAAGGTCGCCTCGAACCCCTCGACGGTGGCGGTGCGGTTGTTCGTGTACTGGATTCCCGCGTTGCCGATGAACCCCCGCAGCGGCGGCAGCGAGCCGGAGCCGAGCAGCGCGATCACCTCGGTGGCGGCGTCGGACGTGCTCCGCATGGACGCGAGGTCGGCCTCGACCACCGTCACCCTCCCGCTGCGCGCGGCTGCAGAACTCAGGCCGCCGGCGGACCCGCGGGCCAGCAGTATCAGGTGCGCCTCGGGCCGCTCGACCAGAATGCGTTCGGCGGCGATGCGCCCGATGCCTCGCGTCGCACCGGTCATCACCAGGGTCTGCGCGGCGTCCGTCACGTCGCGTCCAGAAGGTCGAGGCTGTGCCGGACGAGCAGCGCCCGGGCTGCGATGTGGTCGTCCGGCTCTCCAGGTTCAGGCAGCCCGGGGGCCCCGTTGAAGAGGAAGAGCTGCAGCGCGTGAGCCCGCCGGACCACGTCGATGTCGATGACGAATCCCTCGTCCGCCAGCCCGCGGGCGTACGCCGCGACGCACCGCTCGTCGAGGGCGCCCAGAGGCGTCGTCGGCGCCCTGCCCAGTTGCAGTTCGCCGGCAACCAGTTGACCGAGGTCGTGGCCGACCGGCTTGGGCAGCCAGAGCCCGAAGTCGATCAGGACGAGGTCGCCCCGCTGTCCGCCGAGCAGGTTGTTGCGGCAGGCGTCGCCATGGGAGGCCAGGTGCGGAAGGGCGGCCAACTCACGCCCGTAGGCGTCGGCGAGCCCGCAGGCCGCCCGCAGCCGGTCCCGCAGGTCGTCGCCGAACAGTCTGGCCACCGCGGGGTGCTGCCAGGTCTCGTCCGCCTGCACCTGAGGGATGACGTCGAACTGGAGTCGTGTGTCGACGTAGCCGGTGACGTCCCACGGAAAGTTCCCAACGGCGCTCAGTTCGAGAACTCCAGGCCTGGCCGCGAGCCGTCCCAGCAGGTAGGCGGCCCGCTCGTACTGGGCGAGATCCCAGGGTGCGACTTCTTCGGGCACAGTCTCCAGCCAGACGACCACCGAGTCGGGATCGACGTCGAACACCCCGACCGCCCGGGGCATCGACAGGCCCTCGGGCAGCCGTCGCGCCAGATCGGAGCGGTAGACCTCGGCTTCGATCCGCCACGGGTAGGAGGCGGCGGCGATCTCGCGCACCTCGGCCGGGATCTGCTGGAAGGTCGGCGAGTGCTGCCACGCCTGGACGTGCTTCACGAACAGCCGGAAGGGCTCCTCCCCCGCCGGAGTCCGCGCCGTGCCGCTCACCCAGTGCCGCCCGACGGTCGTGATGGACGGGACGTCGTAGGCCACCCGCTCGACCGTCGAGTCGAGGACTTCGACGGTGTCGTGGCCGAGCAGGTCGGCAACCATTCCGGCGAGCTTGTCGTCGGAGACGTCGGCGGGGCCCAGCAGTGAACGTCCACCCATAGGAGCGTGAGTCAATCCTCCATTGGCAGGCCAAGTCAAGAGCTCACGTGGAAGCGAGGCCGCTGACTGCCAACTCGCGGCGATCAGCGTCGAGGCAGGAGCTCATACCGAGCGGGGTGGTCACCGGGTCATCGAGCGGGAGACCACCTGACCGCCTCGTGATCCGCCCGTCCCCGTTCGCCCGATCCAGGGACAGGGTGAATGGCGCCCGGGCTGGTGCACGGCACCCAGGCGGAACCCGGAGCAACTACGTGTGCGCGTGCTCAAATTCGACCCGGCACGCACCGGCTTCGCCTCCGAACTGGCGTGATCAGGGGTGGGCGTGTGGATGATCCGCAGGTCGCACCCCTCGTGGCAGTGGAACGATGTGCGGGAGCTTGAGCGAATTCTCAGGTGGCTCCCACGGCGTCCTGGTCAGGGATGTGAGCGGAAAACTGTCAGTGGGTCTGTACAGACTGTTCTCATGGTCGAGTTGGTGGTGGAGCAGAAGGCTCCGGCGATGCAGCGGTTGCAGGCTGCGGTCGCCGCGGAGACGGCTGCCCAAGCGGAGAAGGCTGCCGCGATCCTCGATCTCGCTCACGAGCAGGACTGGTTTGAGGGGGCGGAGTTCGAGATGGTCGGACGCCGTCCGGTGCGGATCGGCGCCGATGACACCCCGCTGGTGGATGAGACGCTGCCGTTGGAGATCGCCGCGCTGACCGGCACGTCGGTCGCGTCGGCGACCGCGTTGATCCGCGATGTGGTGAATCTGCATCATCGTCACGAGCATGCCTGGCGGGCGGTCGGCGACGGTCGGGTTGCGTTGTGGCGGGCGCGGCAGCTGACCCAGCTGGCGGAGACCTTCGACCTGGGTTTCGGGGAGTGCATGCTGGTCGACGCCAAGATCGCGCCGCTGCTCGGCATGGTGGGGTGGGGCCGGGTGATGGCCCGGTACCGGGCGGCGATCATCGAGGTCGCGCCCGCCAAGGTCGCCGCGCACAACGAACGGGGACGCCACAACCGCCACGTCACTGTCGGGACCGATGTTGATGATCCGGCTCTGTCGTGGATGTCGGCGTTGGCCGACACCTCCGATGTGAAGGCGTTCGAGCATCTCCTCGGCTTGGTGACGAAGGCGCTGATCGTCCTGGGCGACACCGATCCGATCGACATTGTGCGGTCGAAGGCGCTGGGTCGGATGGCTGATCCGGAGGGTGTGCTGGCGCTGCTGGACGGCATCGACGACAACACTGTGGCGGCACAGGAGACCGAGAAGCGGAGCCGGCGGCGGCATGCTCCGGTGGCGCAGGTGTTCGTGCACGTGAGCACGGACGTCCTCGAAGAAGGCGGTGCGGCACGGATCGAACGCCTCGGCCCGGTGTTGGTGGACGAGTTGAGTCAGGTGGTGGGTCATCACCGGATCAAGCTGACCCCGGTGATCACGGTGAACGACACCTCGGAGCCGGTGGTGGACGCGTACGAGGTTCCGCAGTCGATGCGCGAGATCGTGTTCGTCCGGGATCGGCATGAGGTGTTCCCGTTCTCGTCGCGGGAAGCGCGCGGCCTGGACTTGGATCACACGATTCCGTATGTGGAGGGGGTGCCGGGCCAGACCCGGCCGTCGAATCTCGGTCCGCTGAGCCGGCGTCCGCACCGAGGCCGGACGCATGGCGGGTGGCGGGTCGAGCAGCCCCGTCCGGGCGTGTTCTGGTGGGAGTCTCCGCGTGGTCAGATCTATCGGGTCGGGCCGGACGGCACCAGGAACCTGACCCCGGACGGGACGGACCAGACGACGATTGAGCGGCTGCGGTTGTGGGAGCTCGACCGACGCATCGGCGGACACCCAGACTGACCCCCGCCTCCGGCACTTCTCAGAACAGCCGAACCCCGCCCTCGCCGCGGGAGTCTGGTATGCCTTGGCGGCGGGCAGAGCTACCGCATCCCCGAAGCGGGCCTGCAATCAGCCACCGATGGCCGCCGTCGCGAGCGGCACCAGACCGGATTCCGGCGCCTTGCCGTCAGGCAAGCCTATCGAGGGTCTTGACGAGCGGGCGAGGAGCAGCGCCCGTACGGGTCGCAGCAGGCGAAGATCGGTGGATCTGGGATCAGATAGGGACCACCTCGACGCGGCGGACATGAGTAGCGCGGCGAAGATGGGTCAGGGGGAGCAGAGGGCGTCTCCGGCTGCCGTGCGGGAGTAGATCACGGAGCGCCCCTCGCGGCGGCGGACTACCAGGCCTGTGGCGCGCAGCACCCCGAGGTGGGTGCTCACCCCGCCGGCGCTCCAACCGGTGCGTTGCGCGATGGCCAGCGTCGAGGCCGGCCGGTCCAGTGAGCGGAGGATGGCCGCCCGGCGCCGGCCGACGAGTTCGTTCAGCCGACCCTCGCCGCTCTCCCGCGTCCAGAGGTCGCCGATGCCTGGCGGCTGGTAGGTCAGGGCGGGAGTCCAGGGCGGGTCGATGCGCGGCCAGACGCCGAAAGCGAGGACGGACGGGATGAGCAGCAAGCCGCGGCCGGCCAACTCCACCTCTCGCGGGTCCACCGCGACCGGCGAGATCGTCAGGGTCCGGCCGTCCCAGGCGATGTCGCGGTCGAGGTCGGCGAAGGCGGCCTCGCCGCCACTGGCGACCAGCCGCCGGGCACGGGTGGCGATCTCGGCCTCGAGGAAAGCCGCGATCCGCGTCCACCAGGGTTCGATCGCGGCGTCCCAGAGCGCGCGCAACTGCGGCACGAGTCGGGCCAGCGCGGCCTGGGGATCGTTGACGAAGATCTCCACGGACCCTGGCACACCCGCGGGATAGGCCCGCTGGATGTCGGCTCGCACCACGCCTGGGTCGGTGGCCGCGACCCGGGCCAGTTCGTCCTCGATCCGCGGATGCGGGCTGACCGGCGGCGGCGCGTTGAAATTCGGCCACGACCGGCGGCCGAGCGGTGCGGCCGCGAACACGAGATCGAGGTCGATGCCCGCCAGCCGAGGCAAGGCGGTCTCGACCCACCGGCGATGCTCCGGGAACCGGCGCGGCTGCCGCACGACATAGGCGGCCCCCACCAACTCGATCAGCGGCGAGATCGCGAACCGCGTCCGCAACAGGTCGTCACGGTCGAACCGATAGCGGACGATCGACAGCGGGTGCGGCATTTATTCAGGATAGTCTGAATCTTTGGACGCCGCTCAGCCGCGGGCGTAGACCTGAACCAGCGCAGCACACCTGAGAAGGAGCGATCATGAGAGCCCTATGTCAAGCCGCCTCGGGTTTTGGGGTGAGGAAGGGCTGGAGCGCGCGG
>CAZLWS010000181.1:0-5390 GCA_964563205.1 uncultured Propionibacteriaceae bacterium
CCGCTTCGACCTGAAGTACGACCAGCCCGTCCAGCACGCCGACCAGCTCCGCTCGATCGAACTCTACGGAAGTAGAGTCGTCCCGCTGGTGAAGGACATGTTGGCCTAGCGGCGTCACCAGGCTGCCGTCAGCGCCTCCGCGGTGTTCCAGGTCTCCAGCTCGCGTTCGGGGTCGTAGGACTCGCGAGAGGACGGGACGGCTTGGCTCCGGTCGATGTACGCCCCGCTCGGCGCAAGGGTGACTCCCAGCGCCGCGTCGGCGAGGAACTGCCCCGCCCTGGCCGGCGAGGTCGCCAACGGGGTGGCAGCGAGCAGGGGCAGGACGCGACGCATGGCGAACCGCGTGACGGGACCGGCGTCGCGGGCGAGATCAGTGCCGGGCACCAGCCCCGGGTTGTAGCTGATGACGTCAACGCCTCGGGGCAGCCGCCGCGCCCACTCGTGCACGAGATAGACGGCGGCGAGCTTGCTGGTCGAGTACGCCGTCCGTCCCGCCTTGGTGCTCTGCGGGTTGGGGAAGGCCTCGACGCGGGCGAGCCGGTCGGCCGGAAGCCACTGCGGCCCCGGCACCAGCCCCAGATTGTGCCGGAAGTCGCCGAAGTGGGTGTCGCTGACGGTGACGACGATCCTCGCCGGCTGTTGCAGGTGATCCACGAGGCGGCGGATGAGCAGGTGGTTCGCCAGCACGTTGACGGCGAAGGTCGCCTCGAACCCCTCGACGGTGGCGGTGCGGTTGTTCGTGTACTGGATTCCCGCGTTGCCGATGAACCCCCGCAGCGGCGGCAGCGAGCCGGAGCCGAGCAGCGCGATCACCTCGGTGGCGGCGTCGGACGTGCTCCGCATGGACGCGAGGTCGGCCTCGACCACCGTCACCCTCCCGCTGCGCGCGGCTGCAGAACTCAGGCCGCCGGCGGACCCGCGGGCCAGCAGTATCAGGTGCGCCTCGGGCCGCTCGACCAGAATGCGTTCGGCGGCGATGCGCCCGATGCCTCGCGTCGCACCGGTCATCACCAGGGTCTGCGCGGCGTCCGTCACGTCGCGTCCAGAAGGTCGAGGCTGTGCCGGACGAGCAGCGCCCGGGCTGCGATGTGGTCGTCCGGCTCTCCGGGTTCGGGCAGCCCGGGGGCCCCGTTGAAGAGGAACAGTTGCAGCGCGTGAGCCCGCCGGACCACGTCGATGTCGATGAGGAAGCCCTCGTCCGCCAGCCCGCGGGCGTAGGCCGCGACGCACCGCTCGTCGAGTGCGCCCAGGGGCGTCGTCGGCGCCCTGCCCAGTTGCAGTTCGCCGGCGACCAGTTGACCGAGGTCGTGGCCCACCGGCTTGGGCAGCCAGAGCCCGAAGTCGATCAGGACGAGGTCACCCCGCTGTCCGCCGAGCAGGTTGTTGCGGCAGGCGTCGCCATGGGAGGCCAGGTGCGGAAGGGCGGCCAACTCACGCCCGTAGGCGTCGGCGAGCCCGCAGGCCGCCCGCAGCCGGTCCCGCAGGTCGTCGCCGAACAGTCTGGCCACCGCGGGGTGCTGCCAGGTCTCGTCCGCCTGCACCTGAGGGATGACGTCGAACTGGAGTCGTGTGTCGACGTAGCCGGTGACGTCCCACGGAAAGTTCCCAACGGCGCTCAGTTCGAGAACTCCAGGCCTGGCCGCGAGCCGTCCCAGCAGGTAGGCGGCCCGCTCGTACTGGGCGAGATCCCAGGGTGCGACTTCTTCGGGCACAGTCTCCAGCCAGACGACCACCGAGTCGGGATCGACGTCGAACACCCCGACCGCCCGGGGCATCGACAGGCCCTCGGGCAGCCGTCGCGCCAGATCGGAGCGGTAGACCTCGGCTTCGATCCGCCACGGGTAGGAGGCGGCGGCGATCTCGCGCACCTCGGCCGGGATCTGCTGGAAGGTCGGCGAGTGCTGCCACGCCTGGACGTGCTTCACGAACAGCCGGAAGGGCTCCTCCCCCGCCGGAGTCCGCGCCGTGCCGCTCACCCAGTGCCGCCCGACGGTCGTGATGGACGGGACGTCGTAGGCCACCCGCTCGACCGTCGAGTCGAGGACTTCGACGGTGTCGTGGCCGAGCAGGTCGGCAACCATTCCGGCGAGCTTGTCGTCGGAGACGTCGGCGGGGCCCAGCAGTGAACGTCCACCCATAGGAGCGTGAGTCAATCCTCCATTGGCAGGCCAAGTCAAGAGCTCACGTGGAAGCGAGGCCGCTGACTGCCAACTCGCGGCGATCAGCGTCGAGGCAGGAGCTCATACCGAGCGGGGTGGTCACCGGGTCATCGAGCGGGAGACCACCTGACCGCCTCGTGATCCGCCCGTCCCCGTTCGCCCGATCCAGGGACAGGGTGAATGGCGCCCGGGCTGGTGCACGGCACCCAGGCGGAACCCGGAGCAACTACGTGTGCGCGTGCTCAAATTCGACCCGGCACGCACCGGCTTCGCCTCCGAACTGGCGTGATCAGGGGTGGGCGTGTGGATGATCCGCAGGTCGCACCCCTCGTGGCAGTGGAACGATGTGCGGGAGCTTGAGCGAATTCTCAGGTGGCTCCCACGGCGTCCTGGTCAGGGATGTGAGCGGAAAACTGTCAGTGGGTCTGTACAGACTGTTCTCATGGTCGAGTTGGTGGTGGAGCAGAAGGCTCCGGCGATGCAGCGATTGCAGGCCGCGATCGCCGCGGAGACGGCTGCCCAGGCCGAGAAGGCTGCCGCGATCCTCGACCTCGCCCACGAGCAGGACTGGTTCGAGGGTGCGGAGTTCGAGATGGTCGGACGCCGCCCGGTGCGGATCGGCGCCGACGACACCCCGCTGGTCGACGAAACCTTGCCGTTGGAGATCGCCGCGCTGACCGGCACGTCGGTCGCATCAGCGACCGCGCTGATCCGCGACATTGTGAATCTGCATCACCGCCACGAGCATGCCTGGCAGGCGGTCGGCGACGGCCGGGTGCCGTTGTGGCGGGCGCGGCAGTTGACGCAGGTCGCCGAGACGTTCGACCTGGGTTTCGGCGAATGCATGCTGGTGGATGCCCGGATCGCGCCGCTGCTGGGTGTTGTGGGGTGGGGCCGGGTGATGGCCCGGTATCGGGCGGCGATCATCGAGGTCGCACCCGGGAAGGTCGCTGCGCAGAACGCGAGGGGGCGCCGCAACCGTCACGTCACTGTCGGGACCGATGTTGATGATCCGGCTCTGTCGTGGATGTCGGCGTTGGCCGACACCTCCGATGTGAAGGCGTTCGAGCATCTCCTCGGCTTGGTCACCAAGGCCCTGGTTGGTTTGGGCGACACCGACCCGTTCGACGTCGTCCGTTCGAAGGCGCTGGGTCGGATGGCTGATCCGGAGGGCGTTCTGGCGCTGCTGGACGGCATCGATGAGGACGCGCCGGCGGCGCGGGAGGTCGAGAAGCGCAGCCGACGCCGCCACGCTCCGGTGGCGCAGGTGTTCGTGCACGTGAGCACGGACCTCCTCGAAGAAGGCGGCGCGGCACGGATCGAACGCCTCGGCCCGGTGTTGGTGGACGAACTGAGCCAGGTGGTGGGGCATCACCGGATCAAACTCACCCCGATCCTCACCGTGAACGACACCCCCGAGCCGGTCGTGGACGCCTACGAGGTTCCGCAGTCGATGCGCGAGGCCGTGTTCGCCCGGGACCGGTATGAGGTGTTCCCGTTCTCCTCGCGGGAAGCGCGCGGCCTGGACCTGGATCACACGATTCCCTATGTCGAAGGGGTGCCGGGCCAGACCCGGCCGTCGAACCTTGGTCCGCTGAGCCGAAGGCCGCATCGGGGCCGCACGCATGGCGGATGGCGGGTGGAGCAGCCTCGTCCGGGGGTGTTCTGGTGGGAGTCGCCTCGCGGCCAGATCTACCGGGTCGGGCCGGACGGCACCCGCAACCTGACCCCCGACGGGACGGACCAGACCACGATCGAACGGCTCCGGTTGTGGGAACTCGACCGACGCATCGGAGGACACCCAGACTGACCCCCGCCTCCGGCACTTCTCAGAACAGCCGAACCCCGCCCTCGCCGCGGGAGTCTGGTATGCCTTGGCGGCGGGCAGAGCTACCGCATCCCCGAAGCGGGCCTGCAATCAGCCACCGATGGCCGCCGTCGCGAGCGGCACCAGACCGGATTCCGGCGCCTTGCCGTCAGGCAAGCCTATCGAGGGTCTTGACGAGCGGGCGAGGAGCAGCGCCCGTACGGGTCGCAGCAGGCGAAGATCGGTGGATCTGGGATCAGATAGGGACCACCTCGACGCGGCGGACATGAGTAGCGCGGCGAAGATGGGTCAGGGGGAGCAGAGGGCGTCTCCGGCTGCCGTGCGGGAGTAGATCACGGAGCGCCCCTCGCGGCGGCGGACTACCAGGCCTGTGGCGCGCAGCACCCCGAGGTGGGTGCTCACCCCGCCGGCGCTCCAACCGGTGCGTTGCGCGATGGCCAGCGTCGAGGCCGGCCGGTCCAGTGAGCGGAGGATGGCCGCCCGGCGCCGGCCGACGAGTTCGTTCAGCCGACCCTCGCCGCTCTCCCGCGTCCAGAGGTCGCCGATGCCTGGCGGCTGGTAGGTCAGGGCGGGAGTCCAGGGCGGGTCGATGCGCGGCCAGACGCCGAAAGCGAGGACGGACGGGATGAGCAGCAAGCCGCGGCCGGCCAACTCCACCTCTCGCGGGTCCACCGCGACCGGCGAGATCGTCAGGGTCCGGCCGTCCCAGGCGATGTCGCGGTCGAGGTCGGCGAAGGCGGCCTCGCCGCCACTGGCGACCAGCCGCCGGGCACGGGTGGCGATCTCGGCCTCGAGGAAAGCCGCGATCCGCGTCCACCAGGGTTCGATCGCGGCGTCCCAGAGCGCGCGCAACTGCGGCACGAGTCGGGCCAGCGCGGCCTGGGGATCGTTGACGAAGATCTCCACGGACCCTGGCACACCCGCGGGATAGGCCCGCTGGATGTCGGCTCGCACCACGCCTGGGTCGGTGGCCGCGACCCGGGCCAGTTCGTCCTCGATCCGCGGATGCGGGCTGACCGGCGGCGGCGCATTGAAGTTCGGCCACGACCGACGACCCAGCGGTGCCGCCGCGAACACGAGATCGAGGTCGATGCCCGCCAGCCGCGGCAAGGCGGCCTCCGCCCACCGGCGATGCTCCGGGAACCGGCGCGGGTGCCGCACGACATAGGCGGCGCCCACCAACTCGATCAGCGGGGAGATCGCGAACCGCGTCCGCAACAGGTCGTCACGGTCGAACCGATAGCGGACGCTCGGCAGCGGGTGCATCATTTATTCAGAATAGTCTGAATCTTTGGACGCCACTCAGTCGCGGGCGTAGACCTGAACCATGCGCGGCACACCTGAGAAAGAGCGATCATGAGCAAGGTCATCATGCACAACGTGGTCTCGGTCGACGGGTTCAT
>CAZLWS010000182.1:0-3139 GCA_964563205.1 uncultured Propionibacteriaceae bacterium
ACGTGGCGCTCGACGCCGGGGCGGTTGCCGGCGGCGTGCTCGGTGCGGATGCGGGCGCACATCAGCAGCTCGTCCTCAGGGGCGACCATGAGAGCGTGGTCGGCGGCCCAGCGGGCGAGGTCGAGCTCGCCACGGTCGAGGGCGCGGTCGACCAGCACCAGTCCGGCGTCCCGCAGGGTCGCAGCAACGTCGCTGCGCAGGGACTCGGCCCAGTACCACTGGCTGGGGGCGGCGTCAGCGAGCAGTCCGCCGCGGATCAAGTCGAGGGCGGCGATCAGACCGTCCTCACCGATGCGGTTGACTCCCGGGCCAGTCAGCAGCCGCAGCCTGGCGACGTCGGAGGTCACCTCGGGGTGCAGCTGGATGCGTCCGGAGTAGGCCTCGGGCAGGTACGGCTGGTCGTCCGGATCGCTACCGAGCCAAGCCCGCAGGCGACTGAGATTGGAGCGACGGGTGGTCTCGGCGATGCCCAGGCCGGCGGCCATCTGGGTCGCGGTGCGGCCGGGGTGCTCCAGCAGCCAGCTGGCCATCTCGATCAGCTGGTAGCGGGCCCGGGCGGGCTCTGGCCCGGCGGCTCCGTTCAGCTCGATCGGCCCGATCAGCGCCAGGGTCGGGTGCGGAGGGACGAGCCGGCGGAGGCTGACGATGTCCACGGGTTCCTCGCTCGGGGGGTGACGAGTAGGGAGAAGACGCAGATTAGGGGCATCCTCGTCCGACCACCAGGGTGCCGCTTCGGTGCTGGTCGCCTCAGCGACCTGGTACCAGGACGAGACCGCCGCCCGAGTGCTCTCGGGAATGGAGTGGGCTGTGAGCTCGATGCTCGCGCTGGGTGAGATCCCCGCCTTCGCGGGGATGACGGTGGAAGTGAAGTCGGGGACGACGGTGGAAGTGATGTCTGCGGGAAGCACAGTGACAGGAGTGGCGGCGGCTTTCGCACGGGTGGTGACAGACGCGGCGCGGGTGTCGGGCAGCGGGGCGAACCGAGCGTTCGGACGCAGTGGGTCGCCGAAGAGCTGCAGCTGGGCGTCCGCCTGACTCTCGGTGAGGACCACTGCAGCGATGCCCAGGCTGGTGCCGGTCAGCAGGTCGTCGAGTTCGGACTGCTGCGCCGACGACAGCTGGTCGTGGAAGACGTAGACGCGTGGGGCGACCGCGTCCGCTCGTTCGGGGTCGGTGCGCAACCGGCGCAGGTCGAGGCCGTCCAGTTCTCTGGCCCGCTGGGCGTGGTGCCGGTGCAGATCGGCGATGGCCTGGTCTGGGTTGGTGATGCAGGTGACGGCTTCGCCACCGGCAGCGCGAACGAGGCTTGACCCCGTCCCGACGCTGACCAGGGCCAGTTCGGCGGCCCAGGGTGCGCTGGCGAGTTCGACGGCGATCGAGGCCAGGCTGGCTAGCTGGAGTTCGCGGTCGTCGGCGGCAAGTCCGAGCACACCGGCGTTCTCCAGATCGACCAGGACGGTCTCGCCGGTGTCGGTCGCGCCGAGGCTGACCAGGGCGGGGAAGGCGCAGGGATGCTCGATGGCACCCAGCACCGTCTCGGGTGGGAGCACCCAGACTGCTTCTTCCTCGTCGAAACCGGGGGGTGGTGGTCCGGCGGGCTCGGCCCAGACGAACCGGGTCCGGCCGTCCGCGAGCAGGGTGGCGTGATCGAGCTGAGGCAGCGGGACGCCGGCCCGGTGGCAGTGGCGTCCGATGGCTCGCAGCGCCGCGTCGAGGGTGGCCGACGGGTCGGATGCACGACGCCGACCGACGGCTGTGTGCAGCCGGGTCAGCCCGTCGTCCAGCGGCTGCACCCGTCGTCCGGGCTGGCGCACCCGGCTCTGCAGCAGTCGCCGAGCTTGCCAACCGCCCATCAGGCCGGCGGCTGCCAGGGCGCCCAGGCTCCCGATGAGTGCTCGGTCGGGCTCCTGGACGGCGTCCTCGACGTCGTCGTTCTGCGTTTGAGCTGCCGTCGGCGCATCCTCGGTTTGAGATCCCGGGTCAGGCCCGGGATGACGGGGAGTGGGTGGCTGGGTTGGCTCACCTTGAGTGGACGGCTTGACTGTTGACTCGACCCTGTCATCGGACCCGCTGGCGGGCATCGTCTCACCCGAGTGATCGGGCTGATCCGCGATGGGAGGTTCGCCCACGCCACTCGTCGTTCCGCCCTTCGCGCTGCCCGAAGCGGCGAGGCCGTCCTTCCCCTCATCCCGCTCGGGGGTCTTCGAAGCCGCGCGCTCGGGGATCACCAACTCCCAGCCGATCTCGATGTGATCGGGGTCGGAGATCAGGTCGGCGTTGGCGGCGGCGATCTTCGGCCAGCGGCCAGTGCTGCCGAGGTGCGCCTTGGCGAGGCCGCTGAGGGTGTCGCCCTTCTCGACCGTGACCTTCTTGGGTTTGGGCTTCGTCTGCGGCTGTGGGGTGGAGGTCGGTGCAGCAGGGGCAATGGTCGGCGCAGCGGGGGCGGTAGGAAGCTTCAACTGGGTGCCGGCGGCGAGTTGCGTGGTCGGGTCGGAGAGCAGTTCGGGGTTGGCTCGGGCGAGTTCGCGCCAGCGGCGTCCGTCGCCCAGGAGTCGCTCGGCGACGCTCCACAGGTCGTCCCCGGAGGCGACGGTGTAGCTGGGGTGTTCGGCCAGGTCAGCGATCGGTGCCTGGCTGGGGGCGCTCGCTGCCTCCGCCGACTTCGGCTCACTCGTTGCATCTGGCCCCCGCTGTGGCCCCGCCGAGGGGGTCTGCGTCGGAGCGGGCGCGGCTGAAGCCGGTGCCACAGCCGCGGTCGGGACGACGCGTTCCACCAGCGTCGACATCTGGGGCTGCGCCGGCGTCACCGTCGTCGCGGAACTCGCGGCGACTCCCACCACCGCCAGCACCAGTCCGGCGCACAGCGTCTGCAGGCCGCCCAGCAGCGGCAGGTCGGGGACGAACCGGTTGCCGCTGACGTACCGGATCACCTCGAGCACCGTGGCGAGCGTGAACGCCGCCCAGGCCAGCCAGCCCGCCACCGTCAGGATCGTCAGCAGCAGCGATCCGTCGGCCGCTCGCCACCAGCCTGGCCCCAGGCTCCCCCAGCCCAGCAGCAGCACCGGCGCGCCGGCGATCACCAGCAGCATCGCCGCGGCTGCCGCGATCGCTTTGATCCACCTCATCGCTGCCTCCCTCG
>CAZLWS010000182.1:3239-5386 GCA_964563205.1 uncultured Propionibacteriaceae bacterium
GCAGGTTCCATGGCCAGCCCCATTGCGGCCGCGTCGGCCGCGGCGCCGGCAGCCTGGGTGGCCACCGTCCGTCCGTGCAGCCAGACGCCGGTCTGCACCAGGCCGAGCATCACTGCCAGCAGGGTCGGCAGGATCACCGCCCACTGGGTCGACTCGGCCAGGCCGCGTTCGTTCACGGCGTGGGCAGGTTCGCGTTCACGAAGGCGCGGACGGCGAAGACGATCGCGCCGGCGACGGCGACTGCGCCGGTCAGCAGGATCGCGTTCTCGGTGGACTGCGAGAGCCCGCGCTCGTCGCGTGGCGGCGGGCTGACCAGCGCAGCGATCACCAGGTGCAGCAGGGTGCGCATCATTTCTCCTTAGGGTGGGTCCGCCGGCTAGCCGCCGACGAGTCTGAGCAGGGGTGGGACGAGGAAGAGCAGGCCGAAGAGCAGAGTCGGGACGACCATCAGCACGCCCATCCGCTCCGACACCTCGGTGGCGTGCAGCTTGGCGGCGGTCAGGTGGGCGTCGCGCAGTTCCTTCACCCGGGCGCGCAGGGCGCCGGAGAGCGCCGCGCCTGCCTCGTCCAGGCGCATCACGTCGGCGACGTCGACCAGCGCGGGCAGTTCCAGTTCGACGCCAAGCCGCTGCAGGCCGGCGTAAGGGGTCCGCTGCTCGAGCCTCGATCGTTCGAGGACATCGCCGATCGCCCGGAAGACGGTCACGTCGGAGACGGCTGCCGCCGAGCGCAACGCCTGGGTGCCGGAGCGGTTCGCCAGCCGTTCCAAGGTGACCAGGTCGACGTAGGTGAGCAGTGCCTCAGCGGCGTCGGAGTTGACCGCTCGTTCTCGCTGCTTCAGCCGCAGATCCGGCCAGTGGAAGCCCAACACCCCTCCGACAAGGACGAAGAGTGCCGGCAGCGGCGACAGGGCTCCGCCCAGCCAGCTCGACACACCCGCCAGCAGCGCCGGGACGAGCAGCCCGATCAATGCACCCAGCGTCTTGTGGGCGACATGCCGATCGACCGAAGAGCCCACCAGGCGCAGCCGGCGGAGGGTGTCGTCGCCAACCACCAGTCCGCTGCGGGAACGCACCCAGGCGCCGAGTCGGCTTACCCCCGGCTCGACCTCGACCGGCTCCGGACGGCGGCCGTCCAGCAGGTCGAACGCGTCAGCGAGCCGGGGCTGCGGCTGGATGCGGAGCAGCAGCAGCGCCCACACACCGGCCGCCGCCAGGCAGCCGGTCAGCGCGGCCAGGACGGGCATCATGGCAGCCTGCTCAGGATGCGCTGGCGGGGCCGCGGCTCGGAGAGGCGGCGCAGCATGAAGAGCGAGCCCAGGTACGCGGCGATCAGCACTGCCAGGATCACCTGGCCCACGGGTGTGCGGTAGGGCTCGAAGAAGGCCCCGCCGAAGGCCAGCGCCACCGCCAGCACGATCAGCGTGATGCCGGTGACCTGCCGCACGACGATGCGAGGCTTGGCCCGTTCGGTCTCGATCTCGCGGAGTGCCCGGACTCGTTCCTGCAGTGAGTCGGCGAGCGCGGTGAGCGTGGTGTGGGCGCCGGTGCCGCCCCGGTCGGCGGCCAGCGCGAGGGCGGCCAGCACCGCGTCCGCGTCGGGGCTGTCGAGTTCGTCGGCGAGCGCATAGAGCGCCTGCCGCAGTGTCCAGCGGTCGTTGAGCCGCTCGACCAGCAGGTTCAACGGACCGGCGAGCGACTCCGGCGCCTGCCGCGCGGAGACCCGGATCGCGTCAGCGATCGAACGGCCGGTGGGCAGGATGGCGGCCAGACTGCGCACCCAGCGATCGAGCGCGGTGAGCAGGTAGAGGTCGCGTCCGGAAGGCTTGCCGAGCAGATAGGGCAGCAGGACGCCGAGCACCGGGGCGAGGACGATCAGCAGCGTCCAGCCGGTGAGGCTGGCGGCGACCGCCCCCGCCGCGCAGCACAAGCCCAGCAGCATCAGCCGCCGGGTGCCGACCCGCTGCAGGACCCCGGCTCGCCGCGGGCCGCGAGCCGCACGTGGCTGGGGTGGACGCTGCCACCCGGCGACCACAGCGGTGACGCCGCCGGCGAAGAGCATGGCGCAGCCGGCCGCCAGCAGCGGGTTCATGCCGCCTCCCAGCCGCTGGTGAACGGGGCCAGCTCAGCCAGGAAGTCCGGATCCGG
>CAZLWS010000183.1:0-5352 GCA_964563205.1 uncultured Propionibacteriaceae bacterium
CTGATCGAGGCTGCCAGCGTGTAGGCGGGTGCGGTCACCGCTGGATTCTGTCACGGTCGGCGGCGGTTCGCCGCCGACTAGTCCTGCAGCGAACCGCCGAGCACGGAGAGCGCTGTGGCGCGAGCCTCTCGGCCGCGCTCGCCGCGGTGGGCGATGAAGAGGTCGAGCAACTGCTCGGTCAGCAGCATCAGTGCGGCCCGCGAGGTGTGCATCAGTTCCTCGTGGAAGCCCTCGTTCACCGGTGGCACAACGAGCACCACGTCGGCGAGTTCGGCGGCCGCCGAGCGGGCGAACGAGGTGATGGCGAGTACCTTCGCGCCGCCGGCTCGGGCAGCGGCCATGGCCTCCAGGGTGTTGCGGTTGGCTCCGGACCCGGAGAAGACGATGCAGGCCGATCCGGCGCCCAGCTGCCGGGCGGCGATCTGCTGGGCCATCGCGTCCATGAAGTGCTCGGCGGGTCGCCCGGCCGCGTTGAGCCGCAGCACCAAGTCGAGCCCCAGTGGCCCGGAGAGGCCGTTGGCGATGACGAGCACCCGGTCGGCGGTGTCGAGTGCCTCGATGAATGAGGCGACGGCCTCGTCGGTCAGCGCCGACATGGTGCTGCCGAGGCGGCTGCCGAACCGGCTCACTCGCTCCCGCAGCGCCTCGACGCCGGTGGGCTCCACCTCGGTGCTCCGAACGTTGCGCGAGGCTTCGTGGGCGAGCTCCTGGACGAGGGCGACCCGCAGCTGGGGGTAGCCCTCGTAGCCCAGCGACTGGGCGGCTCGGACGACCGTGGTGCGGCCGACCCCGACGGCGTCGGCCAGTTCCTGGGCGGTCCGCTCGACCGTGCCGCTGCGATCCGCGGCGATCGCCTCCGCCACTCGCCGTTCGGTGGGCTGCAGTGCGGGCGCCAGCGTCGCAATCCGCACGCTCGGTGGCGCGTCAGCTCCGCCTTGCCAGGTCACGGCTCACCGCTCCTTCCATGATCCGGCGCCGGATCGCGCCAGAGATCGCATCCATGATCATCGTCGCGGCCACCACGACGATGAGCAACATGCCGACGGTGTCCCACTGGCGGTAGTTGGTGTAGTTGGAGAGCATGCTGCCGATGCCGCCGGCGCCGACCAGCCCCAGCACCGCCGAGGTGCGGATGTTGATCTCGAACCGGTAGAGGGCGAAGGACATCAACGCTGGCGCAGCGGCGGGCCACAGCGCCCAGCGGGTCACCTCGGCGGTGGTGCCGCCCACCGCGCGGACGGCCTCGGAGGCGCCCTCCTGCACCGACTCGATCGTCTCGTAGACCCACTTTCCCTGGGTGCCGATGCCCGCGATGCCGAGCGCCAGCGCGCCGGTGAACGGGGTGAGGCCGGTGACGGTGAGCAGCACCAGGGCGATGATCACCTCGGGCACCGCCCGGATGACGGCGAAGACCCCGCGCAGGGTCAGCCGCAGCCAGGCGGGGCCGACCCCGGCAGCGGCCAGCATGCCGAGCGGGATCGAGAGCAGGACGCAGAGGATCGCGCCGACCCAGGCCATCGAGATGGAACGCCAGGTCTCGAACAGCGCCCGGGGCAGCTTCTCCCAGTTGGGCGCCTCGAACATCAGCCGCAGGTAGTTGGCCATCTTCCCAGGCAGCGACGGCAGGTCGCTCCAGTCGATGGACAGCCCGGCCGTCGCGGCGAGCAGGACCAGCCCCGCCAGCAGGGAGAACAGGTTCGGCCAGAGCCGGGACGGACGCGGCGGCACGGCCAGCGGGGAGAGCATCCGGTCGAGGGTGAGTGCGCCGGTCACACCAGCCTCCGGCGCAGCAGGTTAGAGAGCACCTCGATGGCTATCACGACGACCAGGATCTCCAGGATGATCACCGAGACGTCGCTGTAGGCGTAGAAGCCGCGCCGTTCGTCCAACAGCCGTCCGATGCCGCCGGCGCCGACGATGCCGAGGATGGCGGAGATCCGGACGTTGAGCTCGAGGGTGTACAGCCACTGGTTGGCGAAGAGCGGCCAGCTCTGCGGCAGTGCGGTCAGCCGGTTGATCTGCAGCTGGGTGCCGCCGGCGGCGCGTCCGGCCTCCATGTAGCTGTGGTCGGTGGAGTCGATAGCCTCGGAGACCAGCTTGATCACGATGCCGATGTCGAAGAGGAAGAGCGTGATCACGCCGGGGAGCGCCCCGACCCCGACCATCGCGACCAGGACGGTGGCGAAGACCAGGTCGGGCACCGCGCGGACGATGTTGACCAGCGTCCGCAGCACCCGGCGGCTGGGGGTGTTGGGGTTGGTCGGCTTGGCCGCCCACAGCGTCAGCGGCACCGAGCAGACGGCCGCCGCAGCCGCCCCGGCCACCGCCATCTGCAGGGTCTCCAGCATGGGCAGCCAGGTGCGGGGGAGGAAGGCGAAGTTCGGCTGCAGCAGCTGGGCGATCTTGGTGGCGCCGTTCTGCCAGTTCTTCGCGATCGCCGCGAAGTCGAGTTCGAGGCCGCCGATCGCCGGCATGCAGGTCGCCACGGTGAAGCCGAGGAAGGCCGCCAGGATCAGCGCGGTCCGCAGCCGGTGGCGGGGACGCGGCGGCAGGACGAGGCCGGACGAGCTCACGCGCCCGCTCCCAGCCGGTCGTCCGGCCGGATCGGACGGCCGTAGATGTGCTCGAAGTCGGCGTCGGCAGCGTCGGCGGACGCGCCGTCGTAGACCACCTCGCCGTCCCGCAGGCCGATCAGCCGGGTGGTGTACTGCCGGGCCAGGTCGATCAGGTGGATGTTCACCAGGACGGTGAGGCCGCGCTCGGCGTTGATCCGCCGCAGATCGGCCATCACGGAGTGCGCGGTCGGCGGGTCGAGGCTGGCGACCGGCTCGTCGGCCAGCATCACTCTGGGCTCCTGGGTGAGGGCGCGGGCGATCGCCACCCGCTGCTTCTGCCCGCCGGAGAGCGAGCCGGCGCGCGTCCACACCTTCTCCAGCAGGCCGACTGAATCCAGCGACCGCAACGCGAGCTCCCGGTCGTGGGCCGTCGGCAGCCCGAGCAGGCTGCGGTAGGCGGGGGTGTGGGCGAAGCGGCCGACCAGGACGTTGTGGTACACGCTGGTGCGCTCGGCCAGGTTGAAGCTCTGGAAGATCATCCCGATGTGGCCGCGGGCCTCGCGCAGCCGCCGTCCGCGCAGCCGGGTGATCGGGTACGGCCCCACCGTCACCGCGCCCTCGGAGGCCGGCACGAGGTTGTTGATCGTCCGGATCAGGGTGGACTTGCCCGAACCGGAGAGGCCGACCACCGACACCATCTCGCCCGGCTCGATCCGCAGCGACACGTCCCGCAGGGCGCGGGTGCCGTTGGGGTAGGTGACCGAGACGTGATCGATCTCGATCTGCCACGAGGCGGCGGCCGGGGCGCTCCCGGTCGCCGCCTCAGCGGGGAGGCTCACTCCTAGCCCTTGAACTGCGCCAGGATCTCGCCGTAGCGGGTGATCTCCTCCGGCGCGGTCTCGGTGGTCCAGTCGGAGAGGCCGACCAGCTTGAACATGACTTCGGCAGCCTCGGGGGAGGAGTCCGCGTAGCCGTCCATCAGGGTGGTCAGCTTGGCGACCAGGTCTTCCGGCAGCGTCTGCGAGACCGCGACGCCGCCGTTGGGGATCATGTCGGTGTAGGCGAAGGCGACCACCTTGTCGGCGACGTCAGGGGCCTCCTTGGTGACCGTCGTGCGGGCGTCCCAGTAGCCGAAGCTCACCTCGGCATTGTCGTTGTAGACCGCCAGGACGGCGTTGTTGTTGCCCTCCACCGGCACCTGGACGATGCCCTTGTCGGTGTCGATGCCGGCCTCGCGCATGGCGACCACCGGGTACTGGAAGCCGGCCGGGGAGGTGGCCGCCTGCAAGGCGACCTTGGCGCCCTCGGTGATCTTGGTCAGCGCGTCCAGCGCGGCCGGACCCTGGCCGGCGGCGGTCTCGCCCGCCTTCTCGATGCCGTTGCAGTAGGAGAGTTCGATCCCGCTGGCTGCGTAGGTCGCCTTGATCGGGGCGTCCGCGCAGTACTTGTCCGGGTTGTTGGTGAACGCCACCGACGCGTACGAGGTGGCGCCGAACCGGACGTCGCGCAGGACGAGCTTCGCGTCGTACTGCTCGATCGCGTTGTAGAGCGAGCCGGCGTCGGTGATGATCACCTGCGCCTGGTCGGCGCCCAGCGCCTCGACGGTGGCGGCGTAGTTGTTCGCCACCACGCCGTTCACCGTGATGCCGAGGTTTTCGGAGAGGTAGCCGGTGAGCGGGTCGAGGGCCTCGGCGAGATCCTCGCCCTCGATCGAGGGAACCAGGGCGATCGTGATCTCGGCCGGCCACTCCGGCGCGGTCGCGGTCTGGTCGGCGGTGGGCGTCGCGGCGCCTGACGGGGTGGCGGCGGGGGAGCCGCAGCCGGCCAGGCCGAGGGCCAGGGCCGCCGCAGCCGCCGTGGCGAGCAGAGGTTTACGCATGGTGTGGGACTGCCTTTCGGGTGGTGCCGGCCGCGTCGGAACGCGGTGATTCGGAGGACTGGGCCGCGGCTGCCGCCCAGGATTCGATGGCGGTGCGAAGCTCGGCCAGCGTCCGGCCCCGCATCGTGACGGTGATGCTGTCGTCGGCCGACGTCGCGCCGACCAGCGCGGTGTCCGCCCCCTGGCTCCATGCGGGAGCCAGGTCGTATTCGGCGATGTCGCCCACGGCGAGGACGGGGCCGTCAGCCAGGGTTTCGCGCACCACCGCGGTGAGGCCGGCGGGCTTGCCGACCTCGAAGTGCAGCGCGTCAAAGGCCTCGCGGACGCGCCAGGAGTCGAGGACGGCGTCGACGCCGGCCTCGGGGGCGTTGGTGGCCAGGACGAGCCTGGCGTGCCGCCGGAGTCCGCTGAGGAAGTCGTCGAGGCCGGGCATGGTGCTGACCGGCGCCTGATCGGTGCCCAGCAGCTCCCGGCTTTGCCGGTACGCCCGGCTGAGCTGGGCGTCGGTGACGCCGTGGGCCGTCGCCAGCGACCCGACCACGTCGTAGCCGTCCCGGCAGGGCGAGTTCCCCGCCTCGAAGTCGGCGAGCCCGGCCTCGACCTGCTGCAGGAACCCGTCGCCGGCGACCTCGGCGACCTGGCGGGCGAAGGCCAGCACGGGGCCGTTGCCGACGGCGAGAGTGCCGTCGAAGTCGAAGATGATGGTCGCTGTCACGGGGCTCCTCGGAGGCTGTGGACGATGCGTCCACGATATTGCTCCGATTTGGACGCAATGTCTACGGCTGCGTGAACATCCGTCGAAGTCGTGATGAATCCGTGACCCGGACGGCTATCCCAGGGCGGCGTTCCAGCGGAGGCGATAACCTGACCCCGTGCCGAGGATCAGGGGAGCGTCGCTGGCGGAGCACCGCGTCGCCA
>CAZLWS010000184.1:0-5350 GCA_964563205.1 uncultured Propionibacteriaceae bacterium
CGGGCTGCCTAGGGGTGAGGCTGCGCTACTTCTATGGGGTCGGCTCAGCCACGGACGAGGTGTTCGACGCCAGCCCGCACAACCTGTTCCCGCTGGTCATCGAAGCCTTGCTGGCCGGACGGACGCCGCGGATCAACGGCGACGACTACCCGACCCCGGACGGCACCTGCGTCCGTGACTACGTCCACGTCGGCGACCTGGCGATCTCGCATGCGGCCGCCGCCAAGGCGCTGGACGCCGGCGAGCCGCTGCGCGCGGCCTACAACCTCGGCAGCGGGGACGGGCTGTCGGTCCGCCAGATCATGGACGCCATGGCGCGGGTGACCGGCATCGGCTTCATCCCCGAACTCGCCCCGCGGCGTCCCGGCGATCCGGCGCGGATCGTCGCCACCGGCGACGCCGCGGCCGCCGACCTGAACTGGAAGATGCGCTACTCGGTGGACGAGATGGTGTCGTCGGCCTGGTCGGCGCGCCGCGCGGCGGGCTGAAGCTCCGAGCCGCCATCGCCGTCGGCCGGTTCGGCCAGCGCCCGTGCGGGGAGGTGGACGTCAGCCGCCGGCTCGCTCACGTCATGGTCGGGCCGGTGATGCAGGTGCTCCTGCAGCCGGGCCAGCTGTTCCCGCAGCGGTGCCTCGTCCACTCCCTTGGCGCGGGTCGCCAGCTGCAGCCCGGCGGTGTGGACGGCCACGTCCGCCAGCCCGAGCCGGCGTGAGAGCGGCCCCTGGCTCACTTGGACGGACTGGGCGCGGGCGTGCGGCACGATCTGCCAGCGGCGCACCAGCCAGCCGTGCTGGGAGACGAAGAAGCGGTCGTCGAACCCCCACTTCAGGAAGGGCGCCGACAGCGGGTGCAGCCACCGCGCCGCCTTGGGGGCGGGGGTCAGCGCGACCTGCCGATAGTCGCCGGACGGCCAGAGCGCGGCCAGCGCGGTGGCCACCTCGGCGGTGGTCCCGGCCGGCAGCATGATCGTGCTCACCCCGCGGGCGTCCTCATCGCCGGTCAGGGGCCCCCAGCCGACCACGGCCAGGTCGATCCGGTAGAAGCCCAGCCGGCGCCAGATCAGCGACTGGCTGATCTGGACGGCCTGCACCCGGCGCGGCGGCAGCGACTGGCTGGTGAGGCTGGTCAGCCCGCGGCTGATCCGCAGCCCGGTCGGACGCCGCGACAGGGTGTAGTTGAACTGGCCGGTGATCCGCTGCGCGATGAAGCCGATCAGGGCGCTGCCGGTCGGGATCAGGATGCCCAGCGAGGCCCAGCCCAGGTCGAAGTAGAGCGAGATGCCCACCGCTGCCGCGCCGCCCAGCAGGATGCCGAAGAACTCGTGAGAGGTGACCGCGGCCAGCGCCAGCGTGCCGGGCGTGAGCTGCACCAGCACCTCGTCCTGTTCGTGCAGGTCGGTCAGCCGCGAGTCCACCGAGAGGTCGACGGTCGTCGCCTGCGCGTCGCGATGGCCCCGCGCCCGGGCGAGCAGGTAGTCACGCAGTTCGTAGGCCCGGCGCAGGCTCAGGTAGCGCAGCTGGGCGGATTCGCCGCCGCCGATGTCGATCCGCAGCTCGGCCAGCTGGAAGAACCGCGCCACGAACGGCTGGACGACGTCGATGGACTGCACCCGCTCGAAGGCGATCCGCTGGGAGGTGCGGACGAGCCAGCCGGTGTCGATCCGCAGCTCGGCGGCGTCCACCACGAAGCGGGTGAACCGCCAGGAAAGGAAGCCGGCGAGGCCGGCGATCAGCACGACCACGCCGATGCCGCCGAACAGCCACTGCAGCGGCGGCAGTCCGCCGTCGGGCTCGCTGCCGTCCGGGATGAACTCGCGGCCGACGCCGACGACGAGCGCCAGCAGCACCACCCAGCCGCGGATCAGCGGGGTGAGCGGGTGCGGGCGTTCGGTGAGCTTCTCTGGAGGCGGTTCCGGGGTCGGCTCGACTCCCAGTCCGGCCCCGGCCCACGGATCGGACGGCGGGACGTCCGGTGGGGCGGGCGGCTGCGGCGTCCACCCGGCCGGAGGCTCGAAGGAAGGCCCGAGGCGCGGCTCGGGAGTGGGATCGCTCACAGCGGCAGCGCCTGCGCTTCGCCGGCTTCGATCAGGCGGTCGCGCAGCCCGGTCGCGACGGCGGCCTCCAGCCCGGGGATGTCGGAGTTGGTCTCGATGCTGGCCGTGACCAGCGAGATCCGGGAGAGCCCCCACAGCCGGTCGATCGGCCCGGAGCGCACCTGCACCGACTGCATCCTGCTGTACGGGATGGCGACCAGGCGGCGGCTCCACAGCCCGGAGGTGACGATCAGGTCGGCTTCCCGCTCCGCGTAGCCGAAGGCCCGCGCCCAGCGCCAGGCGCGGAAGGGGACCCAGGTCATCCAGACCAAGCCGACGCCGGCGACCGTCCACGGCAGCCAGGGCAGCCACTCGCGAAGGAACAGGAAGGACGCCACGACCGCCGGGATGATGATGATCAGGGCGCCGACCGCGGCGCCCAGGGCACGGGCGGGCGCGGCCCGCGGAGCGAGCCGCTGCCAGTCGCCGTCCGCCGGGCGGAAGAGGGAGTCCATGACCCCAAGCCTAGGCCGTGCCGCGGGTCAGCCTCGGTGGCGCCGCTTGGCCTTGTCCTTCGGGTTGCGGACCTCGATGCCGCCGAACATGGCGATCCCCTTCAGGATGACGACCGGCGCGCCGGAGCGCGGTGGCGCCACCTTGACGTCGGTGCCGCCGAAGACGCCGACCACCTGGCTGCGCACCTCGACCCCGTCCGGCACCTTCAGCGAGAAGCCGCCGAACATGCAGAAGGTGTTCACGACCACCGTCGGCGCCTCGAAGACCGCCTCGGAGGCGTCCAGGTCGGCGCCGCCGAAGATCGCCAGCACGCCGGTGTGGCGGCGCATCCGCCAATGCCCGGCCCGGACGCTGCCGGAGAAGATCGCGACCACCTGGTCGGCGTCGTCGGTGGCGCCGGCGGTGTCGATCTGGACGGACAAGGGCGCCGCAGGCGTGGCAGCCCGCACCACCGGGCCGTCCAGGCCGACCAGGTCCCGGGTGAGCGGCACCAGATCGTCGAAGGTGTTGGCAGCCTGGGCGAGGCCGATCCGGCGATCCCGCTCGGCGGCGGGCAGCAGGCCCTCGTTGGTCGCCTCGACGAGCAGCGTGACGACGTGCTGACGGTCGGCTTCGGTGGCGGCGATGTCGCCGCCGACCGCCGGGCCGACATCGGTGGGTTCATAGGAGGAGGTCACCCCTCGACGCTACGCGCGATCTCCCGCCACGGCCACCCGTCCGCCCCCACCCCCGGGGCGGCTCCGGGCTTCCCCTGACCCGCCGAAGTCGGACATCCGGCCAGGGACGGTTCCCGGCTCGCCACTCTCGTGCAGCCACCGATCCCGCAGAAACCGGGCAATTCAGGGCAGCCGCGTGCAATGGCCACGCAGCGGGTCCAGATCACCCGGTTTGTGCGGATCAGCTCAAGCGGAGTCCCCGTCCCTGGTTGGTGGATTCACCTCTTGCCGAGCAGTGTGGCTAGACTGCGTGGGCAGCCTGAGGGCTGATGCGGGCGTAGTTCAATGGCAGAACATCAGCTTCCCAAGCTGACAGTGCGGGTTCGATTCCCGTCGCCCGCTCCAGCGAGAACGGCCTATCGGCCGAGCAGCCGGCTCCACAGCGACGACTTCGTCTCGGGCGCCGGGTCGTCTTCCACCTCCGGTTCGGCCGCGGGCTCCGGTTCGCGATCCGCCTCGCCCGCCTCGCGCTCTTCGATGAAGAGGTCGATGTGGACGCCGAGCAGATTTCCGGCAGAGTCGTAGGCGCCGACGACGGGGTAGAAGCCGTCGCCCCAGCCGGAGTGGGCGAGGACGAGGTTCTCGCCCTCGGCGGCCAGCGGCAGGACGATGTTCGCGCAACCCTCGCGGTAGTGCTTGGCCGAATCCATCAGCGCGAACCAGGAGTCGTCGCGGCCGGTGTCGAACAGGTCGCTGTACCAGTCGCCCTCAGGCATGCAGCGAGCCACCGCGTCAGCATCGGCGAACCCGACCGTGCCGGCGTCCACCGGCACCCCGTAGAACTCGTCGGGGTCGTCCGGCGGCGTGGCCCCCTCCGGGGCGAGGAACTCCACCCGGGCTGCCTCGCCCTCGGCCAGGACGACGCTGAGGTAGCTCTCGCGCAGGTGGCTGCCGTCCTGCTCCTCGCTGACGTCGGTGACCGTCACCCGCACCGGGTAGCTGCCCGGCGGGATGGCGACGACCAGTCCCTCGCCGAGGCTCACGAAGGGGTCGCTGGCCTCCAGCCGTCCGCTGGGCACCTTCAACTCACCCAGGTCGTGGACGGTGCGACTGTAGTTCCAGCCCGGCGCCCGTCCGGGCCGCAGCGCCAGCAGTTCCGAAGGATCCATGCTCGCGAGCGTAGCCGACCCCGCCCACGGCCAGGCGTCAGGGAGCGTCGGTGGGGCGTCCGCAGTTCCAGCAAGGGACGCCGGGGGCGGTCTCGTTGAAGGCGCCGCATTCGCAGACGTTCGCCAGCCAGCAGGCCGGATCGCCGCCGGACGGTGCCGGGTCGAGCCTCGTCAGCGGGCGGACGTCCGTCCCGGGTCGGTCGCTTTCCACAGTGGGACCCTACGCCGCAGCGCCGGACGGGACCACCCCCGGACGCAGCAATGCCCCGGGGAATCCCCGGGGCATCGTGCGATCGATCAGGCCTTGGCCAGCGCGGCGGCCTTCAGCTTGGCGAACTCCTCGGCGGTGATCGCCCCGGAGTCGAGCAACTGTTTGGCTGCGGCGATCTCGGAGGCCGGGCCGGTGCCGGCCACGTCACGGACGTAGGCGGCCGTCGCCTCGCGGGCCTGCTCGGCCTGGGCATTGGCCCGCTCGGCCATGCCGCCGCCGCGGACGATCAGGTAGGCCAGCGCCGTCAGGAACGGCAGGAAGATCAGGAACAGCAGCCAGACCGCCTTGGCGCCGCCGCCGAGCTTCCGGTCACGGAACAGATCGGTGATGATCGAGAACAGCGCCATCAGGTAGGCGACGAAGATGAAGATGGTCAGGAACCACCAGATGGTGTCCCAGATGGTCGCCCAGAACGAGCCCATTGTCTTTCCTTTCTAGCCCCGCTCGGGGGCAAGGGTGCGAGCGACAGTCTAGGGCTCCGACACCCTCCGGCGGAGGCCCTGAGACCACGGACCCCTGACATCAGGGGTGTAGGCGACGCCTAGAACGGCCACCACAGCGGCACCCAGAACACCGCAACCACCAGGAACAGGGCCAGCAACGGCAGCCCGAGCTTCCAGTAGTCGCCGAAGCGGTAGCCGCCGGGATCCATCACCATGGTGTTCGCCGGGGTGGCCACCGGGGTCAGGAAGGCGGCGGCGCCGGC
>CAZLWS010000185.1:0-5349 GCA_964563205.1 uncultured Propionibacteriaceae bacterium
TCACCTGGGTCAGCGCCCGTTCGCTCCAGGTCGTGACGCCCGCGCCGGCGATCACTTCCAGGTCCGGAGCTCCGGCCGTCCGCACGCCGGCGGTGGCAGCACCGCGGACCGCGATGCGCACCTCGGCGCCGGCGCCGGTCAGCACCGCGAAGTCGGGCAGCAGGCTGAGGCTGGTGCCGAAGGCGCCGACCAGCCCTTCGATCACCGCGCCGAGGCCCGCGCCGTCGCGTAGCGCCCGCCACACCTGCTCCACCGTCGCCTCGGGCACCGTCGGCGGCAGCAGCGCCGCCCCGGCCGGAGTGACGATCGCGAACCACTGCCCTGGGCTATACCTGGCCATCACGGGCTCCTTCCAGCTTCACGCGCGGCACGGTCTCCGCCTCGTCCCCATCTTCTTCCGGGTCTGGAACCCGGGCGGTCGGATGATCGTCGTCCGGCAGCGCCTGGGCGTCGATCACGATCACCGTCACATTGTCGTGCCCGCCGTGCAGCAGCGCCTCGTGGACGAGCCGGGTCGCCGCCGCCTGCGGCGCGACCTCCTCGGTCAGCACCCGGGCGATGTGCCCGGCGTCCAGCTCCCGGCTCAGCCCGTCGGAGCAGACCAGCAGCCGGTCGCCGGCGTGGGCGGGCAGCAGCCAGTAATCCGGCTCGGACCGCGAGCCGGCCCCGATCGCCTTGGTGATGACGTGCCGTTCGGGGTGCTGCTCGGCGTCCTCGGCGGCCAGCCGTCCGGCGTCGATCAACTCCTGGACGGCGGAGTGGTCGACGCTGATCTGCTCCAGTTCGCCGGCGGCCATCCGGTAGGTGCGGGAATCGCCCAGGTTGAGCACCAGCCAGTAGCCGGCGCCGTCGTGCTCGGCCACCGCGACCCCGGTGAGGGTGGTGCCGGCCGCGGCGGCCCGGGTTCCGATGCCGGCGACCGCGGTGACTGCCTCGGCGAAGGCGCCGGCCAGATCCTCGATCGACACCGTCGGACGCCCCACCAACGGACGGAAGGCGGCCAGCGCACGCTCGCTGGCCAGTTCCCCGGCCTCGTGGCCCCCCATGCCGTCGGCGACCAGGAAGAGCGGGAACTCCGCGATCAACGCGTCCTCGTTCACCCGCCGCCGCAGCCCGGTGTCGGTGCGGGCGCCCCAGCTCAGCTCGATGCCCATCAGCGGCCCTTGCGGCGCAGCAGGGAGGCAGGCGCGAAGAAGCGGCGCACCCGGGCGCCGAAGCTCGCCTGCCGGGCGATCCGCTGCCGGGCGCTCTCCACGTCGGCCCAGTAGGCCGCCGCCGCCTCGGCGGACGGGTCGCCGGGGGCGAAGACGGCGGCGTCCGCGCGCGTCGCGAGTTCGTCCAGGGCGAGCCCGGGATAGGCCTCGGCGAGCTGGGCGCCGCCCTCGCGCCGGGTGTTCACCGCGGGCACCCGGACGCCGGCGTCGGCAGCCGCGTCCGCGACCTCGTCCCAGCCGCCGCTGATCCGGTCCGCGGTCCGTTCGGCGCCTTGCCGGCGGAGCCGGCGGCGGCGCTTGAGCGCCAGCATGACCAGGCCCGGGCCGAGCACGACGGCCAGGCCGGCCAGCGTGCCGCCGGCGATCCAGGCCAGCCGGTAGAGCCAGCTGTAGTCGGGGCCGGGATCCTCCGGCTCCTCGGGCTCGACCGGCGGGGCGGGCGGCAGCTCGACCGGCTCCTGCGGCGGCGGGGGCGGCTGCGGCACGTCGAAGACCGGCTTCTGCCGCTTGTCCGGCACCTCCTGCTGCGGTTTGCGGTCCTCGTCCGGGGTCGGGTCGAAGCGCACCCAGCCGAAGCCCTCGACCGGGACCTCCACCCAGGCGGTGACATCCTTGGCGCGGACCGGGATCGGCTGCCCGTCGGCGACCTGCTGCGGCTCGGGCAGGAAGCCCATGACGACCCGCACCGGCAGCCCGGACTGGGCGGCCATCAGGGCCATCGTGACGGCGTACTGCTCCTGGTCGCCGACCAGCTGCTGGGCGGAGAGCATCTGGGTGAGCCGCCAGTTGCTGTGCCCGGACGGCGAGCGGTGCTCGACCTCGGTGCCGTGGCTGAAGTAGCCGGTGCGCAGGAAAGTCTCGATCTTGCGCACCTGGGCCAGGCCGGGGGCGGCGGTGTCGACCTCCTCGGCGTGCAGGTTGACCACGGCGTCGGAGACCAGCTGCGGGGTCGGGGTGCGCAGCTGGGCGAGCTTGGCGTCCTGCAGCTGATCGGAGGTGGGCACTGCCGGCAGCTGTGCGGTGAAGGTGTAGCTGTCGCCGGGCTGGACTCCGGAGGTGCTCAGCGCGGTGCCGGTCGCGCGGTTGTAGTGCAGCCCGTCGGCCAGCCGGTCGGCGCGTTCGCCGTCGAAGACGAGCCCGGTGAGCTGGCCGGCGTCCGGCAGCCAGACCCCGGTCAGGTCGCCGATCTCGACCTGGACCGTCACCGGCTCGCCCGGCTGGGCGCCGGTGATCCTCCGGCCCACCCGGTCGAAGGTCCCGGCGCCTCCGCCGCCCGAGCCTGACACCTTGTAGACCATGCCGTCGTAGAGGTCCATGGCGGCCAGCCGCACCGGGGTTCCCTCGGGCAGGCCGGCGACGGTGAAGAGCACCGGGTTGTCGGGGTCGTTGGAGTACTTCCGGAAGGACATCAGCGGACTGGGATAGTCGTGCAGCTCCAGCGGCGGCGCCAGCACGTCGCGCAACACGGCGCGATCGGCAGGCGTCTCGAGCAGCCCGGCCGTCGCGGTTCCGGCCACCCCGGCGAGGACGGCGAAGGCGGCCGCCCAGGCGAGCCGTCGCAGACCGCTGCCGAGGGCGGGGACGGCGACCAGCTCGGCCTGGGCCGCGGTCGCTCGGTCCCGATCGCGACGCCAGGCGGCCCAGCCGAGCCCCAGCGCCGCGACGCCGCCGCCGACCAGCGCCGGCTGCAGCCCTTCATACGTGCCGAAGGCGATCGAGAAGACCAGCAGCAGGCCCAGCGGGGCGAGCGTCCAGGCCCAGTGGCGCACCCGCAGCGCCAGCCCCGCGGCCAGCGCCGTGACGATCAGGCCGGCCAGGTAGGGCACGATCAGCAGCTGCTCGAAGCCGCTCACCGGCGCGCTCACCGTCAGCAGTTGCTTCCAGGAGAGCACCAGCCCGGCACCCAGGTCGGCCAGGGCACGCGGTGTGGGCAGCACCCCGCCGATGCTGGACGACCGGAGCGCGAACAATCCGCCGAAGAGGAAGTAGCCGGCCAGCGCCAGGGCCGCGGATTCGGCCGGGCCGGCCTGCAGTCGCCGCGCGAGCAGGGCTGCCCCGCCGCCGACCAGCACCCCGCCGGCCGCGGCGAGCCAGAAGGCGGCATCACCGTAGGCGGGCTGCAGGGGCACCAGCGCCAGCAGGGCGACTGCCATCACGAAGGCCAGGTCCAGCGCCGGCCGCCACCAGGTTCGCTCGGTCATACCGCGGTCACCACCCGGATCGCGAGCGGCAGGTCGGCCAGCGCGGGCACGGTCGCGATGGAGAGTTCGCCGATCGCCTGTCGTCCCAGTTCCTCGGCCGCGGCGGCCCGCACCGCGAAGCCGTGCGCGGTCGGCGGCAGCCGCAGCGCCGCCAGTCGCAGCTGCGGCGGCGGGGTGACCGAGCCGGTGACCATCGCGACCACCGAGGCGCCCGGCAGCTCCGCGGCGACCACCCGAGCCCGGTCGGCGAAGGGCTCGGCGGACTCGATCACCGGCAGCGCCGAGAAGGCGTCCAGCAGCCGCGGCGGCGGCGCGGCCGCGATCAGCCGGTCGCTGGCCACGACGGTGACGTCCTTGCCGTCCAGGACGGCGCTGACCGCCAGCGAGGCGGCGATCGAGATGCCGAGCTCGGCCTCGTCCGCGTCGGCGTAGTCGGCCAGGGTCGTGGAGACCAGGACGACCAGCTGCGCTCGGCGGGTCTCCTCGAACTGCCGGATCATCAGCCGGCTGGTGCGGGCGGTCGAGCGCCAGTGGACGTGGCGCAGGTCGTCGCCCGGCTCGTAGCCGCGCAGCGCGTGGAAGGCGACGTCGTCATTGGAGATGGACCGGGTGGTCAGCCCTTCCAGATCACGCAGCAGCCCGGTGGTGTCGTTCGCCAGCCGGACGGTGAGCGGATGGACGTAGAGCTCCTCCGGCCGGGTCCACTCCACCTGGCGCCGCAGCAGGCCGAGCGGGTCGGCGCGGATCGACCGCACCGGCCCCAGGGTCAGCACCGCGCGGCGCTGGGTCGGGATCGTGAACAGCTCGTCATGCTCGGCGCCCGGGGCGAGCCGGGGAACCGCGAAAGCAGCGGTCGCCGGACCGACCGGCAGCTCGACCAAGCCGGCTGCCGAGGCCCGGCCGGCGCCGCGGATCCGCAGCTCGCCGACGGCGCGCTCCCCCACCACGACCCGGGCGCTGGCGATCGCCACCTCGACGGCGTAGCCGGGCCGGCCGAGGACGAAGACCACCGCCAGCGCCAACGCGGCCAGCAGCACCAGCGCCAAGGCGCCGGCCTCGACCCAGCCGAGGAAGGCCCACGCGCCCAGCCCGGCCGCCGCGACGGCGAGCGCGCCCCAGGCCAGCGGGGTCGCCGTCCGCAACCCCCGCTGAAGGAACGCCGCCGCTCGCGGCCCGAACCCGGCCATGCCGGCTCAGGCCACCTGGCTGCGGGTCTGCGGGGCCGGGATCTCCGCGAGCACCCGGGCGATCACGGTCTCCCCGGTCGTGCCGCGGAACTCGGCCTCGGGGTCGAGCACGATGCGGTGATGCCAGACCGGATGCGCCAGCGCCTTGATGTCGTCGGGCAGCACGAAGGTGCGGCCCTCGGTGGCCGCCCAGACCTTGGCGGCCCGGACGATCGCCAGCGTGCCGCGCACCGACACCCCCAGCCGCGCGCCCGGATCGGCGCGGCTCTCCTCGGCCAGCTGCGCGGTGTAGCGCAGCACCGCCGGGTCGATGTGGACGCCGGTCACCAGGTCGGCCATGTCCGCGATCGCCGCGGTCGTGATGACCGGGTGCACCAGCGACGAGCGGTCGCGGGTGGCGGCGCCGGAGAGGATCGCCTCGGTCGCGGCGAGGTCGGGGTAGCCGATGCTGGTCTTGATCAGGAAGCGGTCCAGCTGGGCCTCGGGCAGCCGGTAGGTGCCGGCCTGCTCGATCGGGTTCTGGGTCGCGATCACCATGAACGGTCGGCCCACGGTGTGCCGGACGCCGTCGACGGTGACGTTTGACTCCTCCATCACCTCCAGCAGCGCCGACTGGGTCTTCGGCGAGGCCCGGTTGATCTCGTCCGCCAGCAGGATGGAAGCGAAGACCGGCCCCTTGTGGAACTCGAACTTGTGCGCCGCCTGGTCGTAGACGGTGACGCCGGTGACGTCCGAGGGCAGCAGGTC
>CAZLWS010000186.1:0-5303 GCA_964563205.1 uncultured Propionibacteriaceae bacterium
GTGGGCCTCGCGGCGTTGACCGTGGACCTGCACCTGTGGGTGCGGGAGCTGACCCGCATCGACCGGGTGGCGAGTTCGACCGCCGAATACCTGTGGAGCGACGACGGGTCCCTGGCGGCGGCGGTCGGTGCAGACCCGTTCGCCGGGCAGTCCCGTCCCGTGTTCCCAGCGGTCTACTGCCGGCACTGCGGACGATCCGGCTGGGGGGTGGAGCTGGCCGCGGTGGGGGCGAACCTCGCCCCCGAGGACACCAGCATCCGACGCCACCACGCCACGCACGAGGGCCGCTTCCGCGCCCTGCTCTACGCGCCCCTGGAGGCCGACCATGCCGGCGGCAACGGCGGCCCGGCCGAGGCGGTGGAGGGCCTGCGCTGGTTCTCGATCCGGCAGCGGCTGCTGCTGGCGTCCCCGCCGGCCGAAGACGACCGCGACACCCGCGAGGGCTGGGTGCTGCCCGTCCTCACCCAGGTCGGCCAGGACGCCGACGCCGAGTCGCAGGCCGACACCTGCCCGTCCTGCCAGCAGCGGGACGCGATCCGGTTCCTGGGCAGCGCGGTGGCCACCTTGTTGTCGGTGACCCTGTCGACCCTGTTCGGCGCGGAGCAGTTGGACGCCGCGGAGAAGAAGGCGCTGGTGTTCACCGACAGCGTCCAGGACGCCGCCCACCGGGCTGGGTTCATCGAGAGCCGCTCCCATGTGCTGACCCTGCGTTCAGTGCTGCGGGCGGCCGTCGATGATGCCCCGATCGCGCTGGACGCCCTGGTGGGCGAGGCGATCCGGCAGGCCGGCGACGACCCGTTCCGCCGGTTCCGGCTGGTACCGCCGGAGCTGGCCGAACGCGACGAGTTCGCGGCGTTCTGGCGCAAGGACAAGGTCCGCGAGGTGCCGCCGATCGTCCTGACGCGGGTGAGGCGACGGCTGTTGTTCGACGCGGTGCTGGAGTTCGGTCTGCAGTCGCGGGTCGGCCGGACGCTGGAACAGACCGGCAGCGTGGTCGTCGAGGTGGAAGCCGGCCAGCCCGCCAAGCTCGCCGCCATCGGCCGTGCCGCGCTCGACAAGGCCGAGCTGCAGGACGGGCTGGACAGCCCGCTCGGCGCGCTCACCGACGCCCGGCTCGTCGCCTGGGTGCGCGGCACCCTGGAGCACCTGCGGGAACGCGGCGCGATCGAACACGAATGGTTCAACCGCTTCCTCACCGAGGACGGGAACCGCTACCGCATCTGGGGTGGGCGTCCCCGGGGCCAGGGCATGCCGGCCTTCCCGAAGGGACGCGCGGCCCCCGCCTTCCCGCGGATCGGGCCGGCGGTCAAGTGGAAGGACCCGCTGCTCGACCCGGTGACCTCGCCGCAGTCGTGGTATGCCCGCTGGACCGCCCGCACCCTGGCCATCCCCCCGGGCTTCGGGGCGAAACTGGCCAGGCTGCTGCTGGAGCAACTCGTCCGCGCCGACGTGCTGCACTCGACCTCCACCGAGTCCGGCGGCACGGTGTTCGCCATCCCGACCAGTTCGGTGCTGGTGCACCCGACCACCACGGCGTCCCTGGCCGCCGGGCGGCACCTGCTGGTCTGCTCGGTGTGCCACAACCAGCAGCCCGGGACGGAGCAGACCGTCGCCCAGCTCGACGGCGCCCCTTGCCTGCTGGTGCGCTGCCCGGGAACCCTGGCCCGCGAGGCCCGGGCCGGCAACTACTACCGCAGCCTGTACGCCTCGGCCGACATGCGGCGGATCGTGTCCCGGGAGCATTCGAGCCTGCTGGACGATGCGACCCGGCTGGCCTACGAGTCCGGGTTCAGGCAGGGGCAGACCCACCCCGACGCCCCCAACGTGCTGGTCGCGACCCCCACGCTGGAGATGGGCATCGACATCGGCGACCTGTCGGCGGTGCTGCTGGCGTCCCTGCCGAAGACGGTCACCTCCTACCTGCAGCGGGTCGGGCGGGCCGGACGCCTCACCGGCAACGCGCTGAACCTGGCGTTCGTCACCGGCCGTGGGGTGAACCTGCAGCGCCTCGGTGACCCGCTGTCGATCATCAACGGCCCGGTGCGCCCCCCGGCGACCTACCTGAGCGCGGCGGAGATCCTGCGCCGCCAGTACCTGGCCCACCTGGTCGACTGCTTCGCCCGCGACGCGGGGCGTCCGCACCCGAAGCTGGCCTCCTTCGCCATGCAGGCGGGAGGCGACGACTCCTTCCTCGGGCAACTGGTGGGCTTCGCCGAAGCCGAAGCGGACGCCCACCTCGACCGCTTCCTGGCCTGTTTCGACACGCTGTCGGAAGCCGCGGTCATCGGGCTGCGGACGTGGGCGTCGACCGCCGACGGGCCGGGCACGAGCCCGCTGGCCCGGCAGGTGTTCGCCGCCTCGCAGCGCTGGAACGCCACGGTGGAGGGGTTGACCCACCGGCAGAAGGCCATCGAGGGGGCCCTGCCGGAGTTGGAGCAGGTGGCGGCGCTGCCGGCGGCCAGCGACGATGACAAGCGGGCCGCCCGATCGGCGCGGGCCGCGTTGAAGGTGACCCAGCGGGAACTCGGTGACCTGCGTGGGGAGTACTGGATCGCGGTGTTGGAGGAGTTCGGCCTGCTGCCGAACTACACCCTGCTCGACGACAGCGTCACCCTCGAAGTGGCCCTGACCTGGATCGACCCCGACACGCAGGAATACCAGTACGAGAGCACCAGCCTGCAGCGGTCGTCGGCGAACGCGCTGCGGGAGTTCGCGCCGGGCTCCACGTTCTACGCCCGGGGCCTGGAGATCAGTATCGACACCGTCGACCTGGGCGTGGGGGAGTCCGCGATCCGTCCGATGGCGTTCTGCCCGACGTGCGGGTTCGCCGCCGACCTGGACGCCGGCGGGGCCACCCTGAAGACGTGTCCGCGGTGCGGGGATGTGGCGATCGGCGGGATCGAGCACCACCTCGACGTGGTCGAGTTGACCCGGGTGTCGGCCGAGATGAACCGCGACGAGGCCCAGATCAGCGACCGCACCGACGAGCGCAAGCAGGAGCGGTTCTCGATCTTCGTGGCCGCCGACATCGACCCGGCCGGCGTCGCCAAGGAGTGGTACGTCGACTCCTACAGCTTCGGCGCGAAGTACCTGTCCCGGCTGGACGTCCGCTGGGTCAACGCCGGACGGGCCCACGGCACCGCCCGGCAGCTCGCCGGCGTCCGCGGCCCGGCGCCGCTGTTCCGGCTGTGCGAGGGCTGCGGGAAGCTCGACCGGCACACCCGGGCGAACAGCCGCGGCGAACACCGTCCGTGGTGCCGCTACCGAAAGAGCGACGACGAACACACCCGCGACCTCGCCCTGACAAGGACCTTGACCACCCAGGGCGCGGTGTTGCGATTGCCGCTGTCGGTGACGCTGGGGGACCGGTTCGCCATGCCGAGCCTGGCTGCCGCCGTCTCCCTGGGGTTGCAGGAACAGATCGGCGGGCTGCCCGACCACATCGAGGTGGCCCAGATCAACGTCCCGGTCGCCGCCGACCACGGGGCAGCCACCGTCGAGGCGCTGCTGCTGCACGACGTCGTCCCCGGCGGCACCGGGTATCTCGCAGAACTGGCCAGCCCCGAACGGGTCTGGGACCTGCTGTACCGGGCGTGGCAGCGGCTGGCGACCTGCGCGTGCGTCGACGAACCCCGCCTGGCCTGCCACCGGTGCCTGCTGCCGTTCGCGTCCCCCTGGCAGCTCGACCTGGTGTCGCGGGCCGCCGCCGAACGCCACCTGCGCGAGATCCTCACCGCCGGCCTCCGGAACGCCGACCCGGGCCCGGACATGAGCTGGTCGGTCACCGAGATCGAGCCGACCGCGCAGGACGCCGAATCCCACCTGGAGCAACGGTTCCGCAAGCTGTTCACCGACCGGCTCGTCGACCTCGGGGCCACCCTCAAGGAAACCCCAGGGCCCTGGGGAAACACACTGTCCATCAGCTTCCCGGGCGCCACCCGACAGTGGACCCTGGAACCCCAGGTGATGATGGGCGGGGTTCGGCCCGACTTCGTGCTGCGGTCGTCGCAACACAACCTGCCCGTGGTCGCCATCTTCACCGACGGCTGGAAGTACCACGCCGTGCCGGCACACAACCGCATCGCCGACGACGCCCAGAAACGCCGCACCCTGCGCAATGGCGGCGCGATCGTGCTCGCGGTCACGTGGCGTGACCTGGAACAGGCGCAGACCCGCGCCACGGCGTCCCCGTCCTGGTTCGATCCGGAGGTCGTGGCGATGCTGATGCAACAGTCAGCCGACTTCGGGCCCGACCACGTCGAACTGATTCGGCGCGGGCCGATCGACTTCCTGCTCGGCTGGATCCAGAAGCCCGACCTCGCCGGCCACGAGGCGCTGGCCAACCAGCTGCCCTGGCTGTTCTCCCGGGGCGGGACGGTGCTCTCCCTCGACCCGACCGAAGACCTGCCCGGGGCCGCGGCGGAGCAGCTCATGGACCCGGGGTCGTTGGCCTCGCCGGCCCGTGCGGTCACCAACGCGTGGTGGTGGACGGCTGGCGACGTCGGCGTGCTGACCCGCGGCGTCCCCGTCGGTGGACAACCCAGCTTGGAGACCGTGCTGCTGGTCGACGACCGGCCCGAACGGCTCGTCGACGGCCATCGCGACGCCTGGGAGGAATGGCTCCGGCTGGCCAACATCGTCGGCCTGCGGACCCAGCCGACGCAGATCGTCGCGCTCAGCGAGCTGCTCGCAGGCACCGTCCCAGCCACCCCCGAGACCGTGCCGGGTGCGCTCGTCGCCGGCCTGCCGCCAGCCTGGCAGGTACTGGTCGACCTGGCCTCCGACGCCGAGCGGCAGCTCCTGGTCGACCTCGCGGAGCGGGGGTCGGTGCCCGTCCCCGAACTCGGCTTCGAAACCGAGGACGGCACCCCCATCGACCTCGCGTGGCCGCAGCTGCGCGTCGCCGTCGAGCTCGACGGCGATGAGGAGACCCGCCAGGAACTGGTCGCGGCAGGCTGGCGGTGGGTGGCGGCCGATCCGGACGCGATCGCCGCGGCGCTCGACGGACGAATGAGCTGACCGGAGGGAGCGGGAAATGGCGAGCATCATCATGTCCAAGCCAGCCAGCAAGCTGGATCCGGCGATCAAGAAGAAGGCCTACGCCTTCCTCGAGAAGCTCACCGACGACGACACCGCCCCCGGCCTGCACATCGAACCGATCGCGAACAGCGCAGACACGCGGGTCCGGACCGGGCGGGTGGACCTGTCCTACCGGGCGGTGCTGTTCAAGGTGCCGCAGGGCCAGTCCGTGGTCTACATCTTCTACGGCATCTGGCCACACGACGAAGCCATCGAGGTCGCCA
>CAZLWS010000187.1:0-5284 GCA_964563205.1 uncultured Propionibacteriaceae bacterium
ACAGCCCGCCAAGGATGATGACGACCTGACCGATGCCCTGCGCCGCCCGCCACGGGACGACAGTCCAGTTCATCACGCTCAATGCAATGCCGATCAGGAGGATGCTGCCCGGGTTGCTCAGCAAGCCCACCCAGAACGCCAGCCAGGCTGGGTCGTCGGCCAGCCCGATCAGGCCGACTTCCTGCCATTGCCCCGCGGCCAACCGGGCGAACGCCCGCTCCTGATGAGCGACCACGACCTGGTCGCTGACTTGGGGATTGACTGCCAGCGACTGCCGATACCACATCGATCCAGCCTCCTCCCGAGTCCAGGGAAGCCTCTCGGAGGTCCATTCTCCGCCAGGCTCCTGGCGCTCCACGGTGAGGTCACCCAGCTTCGCTGTGGCGCGGTAGCAGACGCCATCGACGGCGCAGGCCCGAACGGTGTCGTCATCTACCCAGGTCGCTTCCGGCAATGTGCGCGGCTCACCACTGCGCGTCCACGTCAGGCCGGCGTCCGTGCTGCGCAGCCACCGCACGTCGCCTCGCTTCCCGGAGTACACCGCGGCGTGGAACGCGTCGTCGGTGAACCCCAGTTCCTCAACCTGGGTCGGTGGCGGAGCAGAGGTTGCAGTGATCGCCAGCACGCCGGCGGTCATCCCAAGCACCTGCAGGGCGCGGCGGCTCCGCTTGCGCTGGCCGTCGTCCACCGGCCGCCCGGACTGCAGGAGGAACCAGCATGCCGGGAGGATCAGCAGGGCGAACAGGTCCGTCGCGTCCCGCAGCGTCACGCCGCCACCGAGGAAGGGCGCGGCCGTCTCGGCCACGCCGGGGATGGTCTTCAGCGCAGTGAACCCGATGCCCGCCAGGCAGACCGCCCAGGTCCGTCCCACCACGACCGCGATGAGCGTGGTGAGGGCCGCCAGACCGGCGAAGTCGCTCAGCTTGCCGGTGACGAGCCCGGGGTAGGCGGCCTTCAAGAGGTGGTCGTTGAGCGCGAGCAGCGCCACCGCCGCGATGAACCACGGTCGGGCCAGCCAGTCCAGTCGGTCCCTCAGCATGAACGCAGACTAGAGAGGCCTCGGGCCTGAGCGGGTCTCCGATCGCCGACCTAGACCCAATCGTTATCAGCCCGCGACGCTCAGCCGGCCGCCTTGGCGACCAGTTCGCGCAGCCGCATCATCGCCGGCCTGCTCCGACCGCCGCAGTTGTCGCTGACAGCCGTGTTGGTCTGGTGGAACAGCACGCGACCGCCGCAGTGGTCGTTGTCAGCTCCGATTCGGGCCGAATGACGACAAGTGCGACGGTTCGCCTCGCCAGCCCGGAGATGACCTCGCTGGCATCGACAACACCGGCGGTTCGACTGCCGCCACGGGTGCTCGGGCGCTGAGCCCGATCCGCGGCTCGGTCTGGAATCTGCCGCGCCGACCTGACACCATCGATCGGGTGACAGATCGACCCGACCTCGCCGTGCTGGTGCTGCTGCGGCGGGTGCGAGACCGGATGGATCGTGAGTACGCGCAACCGCTCGACGTGGAGTCGCTGGCGCGCGGGGTGCACATGTCTGCGGGGCATCTGAGCCGGCAGTTCAAGCGCGCCTACGGCGAATCCCCATACGCCTACCTGATGACCCGGCGGATCGAGCGAGCGATGATGCTGCTGCGACGCGGCGATCTGAGTGTCACGGATGTGTGCTTCGCGGTGGGGTGTCAGTCGCTGGGCACTTTCAGCACCCGGTTCACTGAACTGGTCGGGGTGCCGCCGAGCGTCTTCCGGGAGCGAGGCGCCGAGTTCCGGCCGGGGATGCTGCCGTGCATCGCCAAACAGGTCACCAGGCCGATCCGGAACCGGGAGACGGCTGGCTGAGGTCGGCCGCTAGGCGAGCGAGACCTGTCCCAGACTGGTCAGGAATCAAGAAGCGTTCGTCGGCACGGGCTTCTAACGTGGGGGCATGAGCATCACGATTCACTCCAGCTTCCTGCCGCACACCGACGCCGAGGCGTCCTTGGCCTTCTACCGAGACGTCCTTGGCTTCGAGATCCGGCTCGACGTCGGCTACCAGAACATGCGCTGGATCACGGTCGGCCCGGCCGGCCAGCCCGACACCGCGATCGTCCTTCATCCGCCGGCGGTGGGCCACGACCTCAACGACGACGAGCGGCAGTTCCTGCTCGAGCTGATCGCGAAGGGCTCCTACTTCGGGGTGAACCTCGCCACCGACGATCTGGACGCCACCTTCGCCCAGCTCGAAGCCGCCGGCGCGGACATCGTCCAGGAGCCGATCGAGCAGGACTACGGCGTGAAGGACGCCGCCTTCCGCGACCCCGCGGGCAACCTCATCCGCATCCAGCAGACCAAGGAGAACTGACATGACCCCCAAGGACGGATTCAGCGCCGAAGAGCGCGAGGCGATGAAGCAGCGCGCCGCCGAACTGCGCGCCAGCAAGGGGCTCAAGGGCTCCGCCAAGCGCGAGCGCGAGGCGCAGGCCTGCGCGGACGCGATCGCCGCCATGGAGGACAACGACAAGCAGGTCGCCCAACTGCTGGACGACCTGGTCACCGAACTGGCGCCCGACCTCGACCCGAAGACCCTGTACGGCTTCCCCGCCTACGCTCGCGACGGCAAGGTGGTCGTGTTCTACCAGCCGGCCACCCGGTGGAAGAGCCGTTACGGCACCGTCGCGTTCGACGAGACCGCCCGCCTGGACGACGGCCCGATCTGGCCGACCTCCTTCGCCGTCCTCGGCGTCACCGACGAGGTGCGGACGCGGCTGCGCGAACTGGTCGCCAAGGCCGCCGGCTGACCATCCCGGCGAGTGAACCTGTGGACAACCGGGGGCGGGGTGTCGCTGGTTGTCCACAGCTTTGAAAGATCGTTGGCACATCGTGGCAGCGGCTGGCAATGATGATCGGGTGTGAAGCCCGCAATTCCCTGGGCGCTGCCTACCCGGCCGGCCGCGCGCCACCAGCTGCTTGACGCCGGGATCACCCCCGCCATGCTCAGGACTGCGCTAGGGGCTGGACGACTGATGACCCTCCGGCGGGGTGTCTATCTCGCCGGCGCGGCCTGACCGCAGGATCCCGTCGAGCGGCATCTCATGCTCGCTCAGGCGGAGCTTGTGGCCAACCCGGAGGCGGTGCTCAGCCACCAATCGGCGGCGCTCGAGTGGCGGCTGCCCAACCCGACTGGGACGAGGTGGACGGAGTTGCCTGTTTCGGTGACGCTGCCCTCGGCCGGGCACAGCTCGCGGGTGCGAACAGCGATACATCACGTCGGGCCGCTCCTGCCTGACCAGATCACTTTTGGCGGCGGTGGACATGCAGTCACCACCCCTGCCAGGACGGCCGTTGACCTGGCCGTCGGGCTTGAGCTTCCGCAAGCCCTCGTGCTGCTGGATTCTGCCGCGCGGCGCGCTTGCCAGGGGTTCATCGCGAGTCCTCGGCGACGTGATCTCGCCAACCCGCGCTTGCACCAAGCCGCACGGGAGTTGCTGCAAGCGGCCGCCGCCGCACGCGGCATCGCCCGACTCGACCAGGCCATCGGGTTGGCGAACCCGCTGCGAGAGTCCGCGGCCGAGTCGATCTCTGCGGGTCACTTCTTCCTCGCCGGTCTGCCGACGCCCGTGCTGCAGGCGGAGATTCGGACCGCGCTCGGGGTGTTCTACCCCGACTTCTACTGGCCGGAGTACCACCTGATCGGCGAGTGTGATGGCGCCGTGAAGTATGACCGACCGACCGCGCACCTTGACGAGAAGCGACGCGAGCAAGCACTGCGCGACACGGTTCCTCACATGGTCCGCTGGTTGGCGGAGGAGGCCATGTTCCGACCCTGGGTCATGCTCGACCGGGTGGCCCGTGCGATGGAAGCCGCGTAGCCAGCGGTGGCCGTGCACTCGTTGACAGAGAAGGCAATTCGACCGCCGGTGTTGTCGATGTCAGGGCGCTCACATCAGCGTCAGCGAGATGAGCCGCCGCAGTTGTTGTCATTCGGCCCGAATTCGGTCAGACAACAACAACTATGGCGGTCGTGCGGTGATCGGTGAGGGTAGCAGGCCTGACAACGACAAATGCGGCGGTTGGTTGCCGGAATGGGCTGGCGGGGACGAGAGTGCTCAAGGGAGCGTCGAGCAGCCCGAGGGCCGAGGCGGGCGAAGAGAGAGGGCGGCTTGCGCGCAGATGGGTCGGGAGCCCGGTGCCTGCTGCTCCGGCCGATAGGGTTCGCCTGTGACCGCGCTTCCGCAGATCGGCAGGACCCTGGTGATGGGGATCCTCAACGTGACGCCGGATTCGTTTTCCGACGGGGGCGAGCATCTCGGGTTTGAGGCCGCGGTGGCCCATGGGCTGCGGTTGCTGGCCGAGGGGGCCGACATCATCGACGTGGGCGGGGAATCCACCCGTCCGGGGGCGGAGCGGGCGCCGGTCGAGGTGGAGCTGGGCAGGGTGCTGCCGGTCATCCGGGAGTTGGCTGCGGCGGGGGCGACGGTTTCGGTCGACACCATGCGGGCCGAAGTCGCGGCAGCCGCCGTCGCTGCGGGCGCCGCCTTGGTCAACGACGTGTCGGGCGGGCTGGCCGACCCGGACATGCTCGCGACCGTGGCCGAGCTGGAGGCCGGCTACGTCGCCATGCACTGGCGCGGGCACTCGACGGTCATGCAGGAGCTCACCCACTACGACGACGTGGTCGCCGACGTCGCGGCCGAACTGGCCGGACGCCGGGACGCCGCGCTGGCCGCCGGCATCGTGCCCGAGCGGCTGGTGCTCGACCCCGGGCTGGGCTTCGCCAAGACCGCCGACCACAACTGGGCGCTGCTCGCCCGGCTGGACGAACTCCGAGCGCTGGGCCACCCGCTGCTGGTCGGGGCCTCCCGCAAGCGGTTCCTCGGCGAACTGCTGGGCGAGGCCGGCGAACTCCGTCCCGCCAAGCAACGGGACGACGCGACCACGGCGATCACCGCGCTGCTCGCCGCGCGCGGCGTCTGGGGGGTCCGGACGCACAATGTCGCCGCCCAGCGGGACGCGATCGCGGTCGCCCAGCGATGGGCAACCGGTTGATGCGCCACCTGGCGTAACACCTGTTCTGCCTCTCGGACGAGAGGGCGAATAAGTGGGACGCGCTTGCTCGGGAAGGAGTCTCGGCCGGTGTGCCGAGGGACCGTCGCGGGCTCTGGAGAGGGCGAGAAGGTCTGACGCGCGATGGCTCGGGAGGATGAGTCGGCCGGTGCCGCGGAACAGTCCGCCGGCTCCGGGGCCGGGGAGGCCGATTCCTGATGCCGGACTCGGCCGTCCGGTCCGTCGGGTAGGGTCGG
>CAZLWS010000188.1:0-5277 GCA_964563205.1 uncultured Propionibacteriaceae bacterium
GGCGTCCCGGGCCCGGGTGATGCCGAGGATGCCGTTGGCGTTGGCCTGGTCGTAGGCCGCGAGCGCGCCCACGCCGTGCGCCAGGTCGACCCACTCGGCGATCCGCGGGTTGTAGATGCCGGTGTCCTCGGGATTGGTCACCATGATGGCCGCGGTGCGCGGCGACAGCGCCGCGCGGTAGGCCTCGATGTCGGGGTAGCCCTCGGCGTCGGGGTAGATGGTGATCACCTCGTAGCCGGCCGCCTTCGCGCAGGCCGCGTTCGACGGGTGGCTGAACATGGTGGTGATCACTTGGTCGCGATGGCTCTCGCCGCGGGAGGCGTGGTAGGCGCGGATCATCGCGATGTTCGCCCAGATCGCGGACGATCCGCCCTGGGTCTGCAGGCTGACCGCGGCCATGCCGGAGATCTCAGCCAGCATCCGCTCGGTGTTCCAGATGATCTCCAGCAGCCCCTGCACGTCGTCGACGTCCTGGTGCGGGTGCAGATCGGTGACCCGCGGATCGCCGGCGAACTTCTCGTTCACCTTCGGGGAGTACTTCATGGTGCAGGTGCCCTGGCCGATGTCGACGTTCAGGTCGGCGCCGAGGTTCTCCTGGGAGAGCCGCAGGTAGTGCTTCAGCACCCGCATCTGCCCCATCTCAGGCAGCTTCGGGGCGGACGCGCGGCGCAGCCCGTCCGGCAGGCCGGCGACCACGTCGCCGACCGTCTCGGCCACGCCGGGCTCGACCCGGCTGGGCAGCACCCCGCGCTCGCCGGGAGTGGTCAGCTCGAAGATGACCGGTTCGTCCCAGCGGGCCTGGTGGAAGCGGCGCAGGGTGGGCTTGGGTGCGACAGGAAGGCTCATGCGTTCTCCTCGACAAGCGCGGCGACGGCTGCGACCAGCCGGTCGATGTCGGACTGGGTGTGCTGTTCGGTGACCGCGACGGCCAGCAGGTGCTCGCCGAGCACCACCCCGGGGTCGATCCCCTGCGGACGGAGCGCGGCGACGACTGCGGCGGCGGTCAGCCCGGCTCCGCTGGTGTCGACGGTGAACTCGCGGAAGTGGACGGCGGAGTCGCCCAGCGCCAGGCCGGGCAGCGCGGCCAGCTTCTGCTGGGCGTAGCGGGTGCGGGCCAGCACGGTCTCGCCGAGCTCGGCCATCCCCTGCGGGCCCATCAGCGCCAGGTACACCCCGGCGGCGATGCCCCACAGCGCGGCGGCGGTGCCGACCCATTCCACGCCCTGCTCGCGCAGCGCGAAGCTGGTTCGCTCGTAGGCCACGTCGCCGAAGCCGTACTCGCCCTCTACGTCTGTAGTGGCTAGGCCGAAGAGCCGGGACGGCAGCTGCATGACCAGCTTCGGGTCGTCCGCGATCGCCAGGAAGCCGCCGTGCGAGCCGCCGAAGGAGGGGTGCAGGCCGAGCGAGCCGATGTCGCCGGCCACGATGTCCGCGCCCTGCTCGGCGGGCGGGGTCACCACCCCGTAGACGATCGGATCGGTGCCGACCACCAGCAGCGCGCCCACGGCGTGGGCGGCCTCGGCCAGCGCGGGCAGGGCCGTCTCCAGGGCTCCGGTGCGGCTCGGGGTCTCGATCCACACCGCCGCGACCCCCTCGTCCAGGGCTGCGGCGATCGCCGCGACGTCCGCGGTCGCTCCGGCGGTGGGGACCTCGACCAGGTCGAGGAAGGCCCGGGTGAAGTCCCGCACCTTCGACAGCTTGTCGCCCAGCACGTCGCTGGCGACCAGGACGGTGCGCCGGCCGGTGAGCCGTCCGGCCATGGCCAGCGCGGTGCCGGTGGCCTGGAAGCCGTCGTAGGTGGGGACGGTCACCACGTCGCAGGCGAGCAGCTCGCCCATCAGCGACTCGTACTCGAAGAGCGCCTGGAACCGGCCGTGATCCTCATAGGGCTCGCCGGCGTAGGCGGTGAGGAACTCGCTGCGGGTGATCACCTCGTCCACCACGGCGGGCACGAAGTGGTCGTAGACCCCCTGGCCGAGGAAGCTGAGCCGCTCCCGGATCGTGGTGTTCTTGGCCAACAGCCCGGTCACGTGCCGGACCAGATCCTGCTCGGCGGTCAGCGCCGGCGGCAGGTCGAGCAGGCCCTTCAGCCGCAGGCTGTCGGGCACGTCGGCGTAGAACTCCTCGATGGAGTCCACGCCGATCTCGGCGAGCATCGCGGCCCGGCTGTCCGGCGCGGTGTTGGGAATGTAGGGATGCGTCATCGGCGTCCTTCCGAGTGGGCGGGATGCATCAGGACGAGGACGCCCTGACCAGGGATCGTAGTGTGCGCGGCGACCTCGTTGCCGGTGAGCAGATCGACCGCCCCGGCCTGGGTGTAGGTCGGGTGCGGGGTCAGATCGTGGTTGAGGTAGAAGGTGAAATCGGTGGCGCCGTCGGTGCGGGTGATCACCTCGACACCGGACGGGTCGTGCACGGCCAGACCGGCCTCATCCAGCGTAGCCGCCAGAACCGTGACCAGCCCGGGCGCGTCCGGCACGGTGCTGAGATAGCGGGCGCTGCCCTCGCCGTGCCGGCGGCGGGTGAGCGCCGGCCGCCCGGCGAGCTTGCCGCGGGTGTACCGGCCGAGCACCTCGGTGTCGGGATACGGTTCCAGCGCCTCCTGCCACAGGGTCGCGTCGAAGCCCGCGTGATCGACATGGACGCGGGTGGTCTCGCCGTCGAGCAGCGGCCAGGGCTCGTCCACCTCGACACCGAGCAGATCCCGCAACGGCCCGGGCGCACCGCCGGGGTGGACGCCGTCGGAGGCGTCCACGACGCCGCTGAACGGGCCGACCAGCAGGTGGCCGCCGCCCGCGACGAAGCCGGCGAGGGCTTCGGCCTGTTCCTCGGTGGCCAGGTAGAGCCCGGGGACGAGCACTGCCCGATAGCCGTCGAACGGGCCCTCGGCCCGGACCAGGTCGGCGCTGTGTCCCAGTCCGGTGACGGCCTGGTGCCAGCGGCGAGCCTGCTCCAGCCAGCGCAGCCGCTGCGAGGGCATCGAGTCGGGCGCGCTCTGGGCCCACCAGGAATCCCATTCGACCACCATGGCGACCTCGGAGCGCACCACCGACCCGCGCACCGGCGCCAGCCGGGCCAGTTCGGCCCCCAGCGCCACGGTCTCGGCATAGCTGCGAGAGGCCTCGCCGCGGTGGCCGACCATCGCGGAGTGGAACTTCTCCGCGCCCCGGCGGGCCTGCCGCCACTGGAAGAACATCACCGCGTCCGCGCCGTGGGCGACCGCCTGCAGAGCGTCCAGCCGCATCCGGCCGGGCGGCTTGGGCTGGTTGACCTCCCGCCAGCTGACCGCGCTGGGCGCCGCCTCCAGCAGCATCCAGGGCTGCTTCTTGAGGGACCGCATCAGCGAGTAGCCCAGCGCCGCGTGGGCGGCCGAATCCGCGTCGGCCGGGTCGGGGTAGGCGTCGTTGCTGACGAGGTCCTCCACCGCGGCGAAATCCCAGTAGTCGAGTTGGTCGAAGACGCCCATGAAGTTGGTGGTGACGGGCAGTTCCGGGGTCACCTCGCGCAGCGCCTCGATCTCGGCGGCGAAGAGGTCGCGCAGTGCGTCGGAGGAGAACCTCTCGAAGTCCAGCCGCTGGGCGGGGTTGACCGGCCCAGTGGTGGCGCGGGGCGGCTCGATCTGGTCGAAGCCGGTGTACCACTGGCTCCAGAAACTGGTCCCCCAGGCCTCGTTCAGCCCCTCGATCGTGCCGTACCGGCGCCGCAGCCAGAGCCGGAAGGCGCGGGCGGACTCCGCGCACCAGCAGCGCGACAGCTCGTCGCCGTACTCGTTGGAGACGTGCCACAGCCGCACCGCGGGGTGGTGGCCGTAACGCTCGGCCATCACCCGGGCCAGCCGCAGCACGTGGCCGCGCCAAGTCGGCGAGCTCGGACAGTAGGACTGCCGGGAGCCGAACTCCAGCCGGGTGCCGCGAGCGTCCACCGGCAGGATCTCCGGGTGCTGCCGCACCAGCCAGGGCGGCGGGGACGCGGTCGCGGTCGCCAGGTCGACGGCGATGCCGTGCTCGTGCAGCAGGTCGATCACTTCGTCCAGCCAGCCGAAGTCGAACTCCCCCGGCGCGGGCTCCAGCCGCGCCCACGAGAAGACGCCGACGGTGACCAGGTTCACCCCGGCCCGCCGCATGAGGCGGACGTCCTCCCGCCACACCTCGGGCGCCCACTGCTCGGGGTTGTAGTCGCCCCCGTAAGCTAGGCCGTCGAGGCGAAGGCTGTTGGTCACGTCCACATCCACCCCTGTGATCGCCGCTCGGGAGTTTGTATGCTGCATACAGACGCTAGGACGTGGCCCGATCCAAGGTCAAACCGGGGACGAAGGAGGGCGTCGATGCCGATCGAGCGTCGCACCTTGCGGGCGCAGGTGCGCGAGGAATTGCTCGCCCGCATGCGCAGCGGCGAGGTCGAACCCGGCGAGGGGGTCAACGAGGTCAAGCTCGCGGCCGAGCTGGGCGTGAGCCGCACCCCGCTGCGAGAGGCGCTGATCGCGCTGGAGAGCGAGGGCCAGATCGAGAGCGAGGGCGGCAAGGGGTTCCGGTTCCGCCCGCTCTCCCGCAACGAGCTGGGCGAACTGGCCCCGATCATGGCCGCGCTGGAGTCGCTGGCCGTCGAGCTCTCCGACCCGGACGAGCTCGCCGAACTCGGCGTCCGGCTCGCGAAGCTGGCCGCCGGCTTCACCCAGGAGCTCGCCGAGCACGCGCTGGTCATGCGCAAGGACGACGAGTGGCACACGGTGCTGCTGAGCGCCTGCCCGAACGCGCGCCTGCTGGAGCTCATCGCCGGAACCCGGCAGACCATCCACCGATACGAGTCGCTGCTGTTGCCCGGCGAGGCGATGGTCGAGCGGGTGGCCGCCGAACACGCCCTGATCGCCGAACGCCTGATCGCCCGCGACCTGCCCGGGGCGATCGCCGCCCTGAAGCTGAACTGGATCAACGGCATGCAACGCATCATCGACAGCACCGATCGCGCTTACCTGAGCGCCTGACCGGAGGCCCGGACGGCCAGGTCGACGTAGAGGGCCGCGGTCCAGGAGAACATCGTCACGGCGCGCTCGGGCTTCGCCGCGGTGTGCGGGTTGAAGTACTCGTGCGGGCCGCCGCCGGCCGCCACCATGGCCAGGGTGCGCTCGGTGAGCTCCCGCGCACGCTCGGGGTGGCCGCTGGCGGCCAGGCCCTCGATGAGCAGCCGGTTGGTGTTGAGCCACACCGGGCCGCGCCACATGGCGTCCGGGTCGAAGCTCGGGTCGACGGAGGCGACCGTGGAGACCGGCCACTGCGTGGC
>CAZLWS010000189.1:0-5246 GCA_964563205.1 uncultured Propionibacteriaceae bacterium
CGCGGCGTGATCGACGAATCCGGCAACGAACGCGGCCACGAGCTGATCGCACGGATCCGCGAGGTGCGGCCGCTGGCCATCGACGACCCGGCTGGCCTGAAGCTGAATCTGCCCCGGCTGCGCCGTCGCCGCGCCATCGACTATCCGCCGCCCTCCTACCCCGGCCCGGCCGGTCTGGGCGGCTCCTGGCCGGCCCCGACCGGTGGCAAGGCGAACGCGCCGGGGTTCTCCGCGGTCGACCCGAAGTGGGGTCCGCCGGCCTGAAATTGCGAACACGCACCCTTGCGGGTGGTGTGCGGCGGCGGAAACCGGCAGGCTTGGCGCCGAGGAATCAGGGGGCCGGCATGAGCGAGCGACGCGCGCAGGCGCTGGGCGGGCTGCGCGATGCGCTGGCCGGGGTCCGGCTGCCGCTCGGCCTGCCGGGCAGCGAGGCGGCGGCCGTCCGCGCCCGTGAGGCGGTCGCGCAGCTCGACGACTACGTCCTGCCGCGGCTCAGCCGGCTGGAGGCGCCGCTGCTGGCGGTGGTCGGCGGCTCGACCGGCGCCGGCAAGTCGACCCTGGTCAATTCGGTGATCGGACGCGTGGTGAGCACGCCTGGCGTGATCCGTCCGACCACCCGGTCGCCGGTGCTCGTCCATCATCCCGGCGACGCCGGCTGGTTCGGCGCCGACCGGATCCTGCCCGGGCTCGCCCGCAGCGCCGACCGGGTGGCCGACGCCAAGACCCTGCAGTTGGTGCCCGAGCCGACCCTGCCGCCCGGCCTGGCCATCCTGGACGCCCCCGACGTCGACTCGGTGGTCGCCGAGAACCGGGCGCTGGCCGCCCAGCTGCTGGCCGCCGCCGACCTGTGGCTCTTCGTCACCTCCGCCGCCCGTTACGCCGACGCCGTGCCCTGGGACTATCTGCGCTCGGCGGCCGCCCGCGACGCGGTGGTGGCGGTGGTGCTCGACCGCGTGCCGCCGGCCGCGATGGCCGAGGTGCCCGCGCACCTGGGCCAGATGATGGGCCAGCGGGGCCTGGGCTCCTCGCCGCTGTTCGCCGTCCCCGAAACCCAGGTGGACGCCGACGGCCTGCTGCCGGACGCGGCCGTCGCGCCGATCCGCGGCTGGCTGGCCGAACTCGCCCACGACGCCGTGAGCCGCCGGGCGGTGGTGATGAAGACCCTTGACGGTGCGATCCGGTCGCTGGTCGCCGACGCCCCGCGGATCGCCGAGGCGGTCACCGATCAGGCCGCCGCCCTGCAGACCCTGCGCGGCGACGCCGAGCAGTCCTACGCCGAGGCCGCGCGGACCGTGGCGGTGCAGACCGCGGACGGCAGCCTGCTGCGCGGCGAGGTGCTGGATCGCTGGCACGACTTCGTCGGCACCGGGGAGTTCTTCCGGGCGGTCGAGCAGAAGATCGGCTGGCTGCGGGATCGCATGGTGGCCGCCTTCAAGGGCGAGCCGCGGCAGGCCCACGAGGTCACGGCAGCGGTGGAGTCGGGCATGGAGGTGCTGATCCGCGAAGCCGGGGAGGCGGCCGCCGAACGGGTGGCGTCCGCCTGGCAGGCTCACCCGGCCGGACGCGAGCTGCTGGCCGGGGCCGGGGCGGAGCTGCGCCGTGCGAGCCCGGATTTCGAGACGGCTGCCCGCCAGGTGGTCCGCGACTGGCAGTCGGACGTGATGGAGCTGGTTAGCGAGGTCGGCGCCTCGAAGAAGTCGCAGGCCCGGTTCTGGGCCCTCGGCGTGAACGGCGTCGGGGTGGCATTGATGATCCTGGTCTTCTCGCAGACCGGCGGCCTGGTCGGCGCCGAGCTGGGCGTGGCGGGCGGCACGGCCGTGCTCGCGCAGCGGGTGCTGGAGGCGGTCTTCGGCGAGGACGCGGTGCGGCGGCTGGCCAAACAGGCCAAGCAGCGGCTCGACGACCGCGTCGAAGTGCTGCTCGCCCAGGAACTCGCCCGCTACGAGACCGCGCTGGCCGCGGTCGACCTCCGCTCGGAACAGGCCGCGGCGATCGTTGAGGCGGTGGCAGCCGTCGAGGCCGAGGCGACAGCCCTGCCCGCCGAGGCGGAGCCGAACGCCCGCGCCCTGCCCGAGGCGCCGCCCGGGCCGGCCATGATCGAGCCCGCCGAGCCCGTCCTCGAAGGCACCGTCATCGTGCCCGAGGAACAGCGGTGACGGCCGGCCTCGCCGAGCGGACCGCCGCGCTGCGGCGGGCGGTGCACGCCGCAGCCGGACGCAGCGACCCGCAGCTGCTCGCCGAAGCCGGCGACATCGTCCGCCGGGCCGGGGAGCGGGTGGCCTTCGACGGCGAGTTCACCGTGGTCGCCCTCGCGGGCGCCACCGGATCGGGCAAGTCGACCCTCTTCAACGGCATCACCGGCACCGAGCTCGCGCAGGCGACCGTCCGCCGCCCCACCACCTCGAAGGCGATGGGGGTGGCGTGGGGGAGCCGGCTGCCGCACGAGCTGTTGGAGTGGCTGGACGTGCCGCGCCGCCACCTGATCGCCGCCCCGGCGGACGACCCGCTCGCCTCCCTGGTGCTGCTCGACCTGCCCGACCACGACTCCACCGAGGTGTCGCACCGGCTGGCGGTGGATCGGCTGGTGGAGCGAGTGGACGCCCTGGTGTGGGTGGTCGACCCGCAGAAGTACGCCGACGCCGCGCTGCACGAGGGGTACCTCAAGCCGCTGGCGCCCTACGCCGAACTGATGATGGTGCTGCTGAACCAGGCCGACCGGCTGGCGCCGGAGGATCTGGACCGCTGCGTGCGGGATCTGCGCCGGCTGCTGGACAGCGAGGGGCTGCGCCGGACGCCGATCATGGTGACCTCGGGGCTGCGGGGGACCGGGATCCCCGAGCTGCGGGCCATGCTCGCGCGGACCGTCGCCGGCAAGCAGGCCAGCGTCCGTCGGCTGCAGACCGACGTGGAGGTCGCCGCCGGGCGGCTCGCGGACGATCTCGGCGCCGGCGGCGGCAAGTCCGTGGCGCTGGCGAAGGCCCGGCTCGACAAGCGGGTCCGCAGCGAGCTCACCGAGGCGCTCGCCGACGCGGCAGGCGTCCCGACGGTTGTCGAGGGCGTCTTCAAGTCGTGGCTGCGGCGGGGGCGGGCGGCCACCGGCTGGCCCTTCCTCAGCTGGATCGGGCGGCTGCGCCGGGATCCGCTGAAGCGGCTGCGGCTGGAGCTGCCCGCCGCCTCCGCGGAGATCGGACGGACGGCGCTGCCCAAGGCCACCCCCGTCCAGAAGGCGCGGGTCGAGACGGCCCTGCGCCGGCTGACGGACGCGGCGGGCAGCGGGCTGCCGAAGGGCTGGGCGGACGCCGTGGCGGCCGCCGCGCACGCCAACCAGGCCCAGCTCCCCGCCCGGCTCGACACCGCCATCGCCGCCACCGACCTGCGCACCCGCCGCGGCTCGTGGTGGTGGGGGCTCTTCCTGATCCTGCAATGGCTGCTGGTGGCGGCCGTGGTGACCGGGGGTCTGTGGAGCCTGTACAACTGGCTCGGCCCGCAGTACCTGCTGCCAGCGCTTCCCGAGGTGCTCTGGAACGGCACTCCCGCGCCTGCCTGGCTGCTCGGCGGCGGCATCCTGGCCGGGCTGCTGCTGGCGCTGCTGGGCCGGCTGTTCGTCCGAGTCGGCGCCGGCTCACGCGCCCGGACCGCCGAGAAGTCGCTGCGGGCCGCGATCGCGTCGGTGACCTCGGAACAGGTGATCGAGCCCGTCCAGGCCGAACTCGACCGCTACGCGACGGCCGTCGCCGCCGTCACCGAGGCCCGCGGCCGCTAGCAGCGCTCGTCAATCCGTCATTCCCGCGAAGGCGGGAATCCCCTGTGGATAACTTCCGGACCCCTCGAGTTATCCACAGCTGAGCAAAGTCGTTGGCACATTTCGCTCCGCGCTGCCAAGAATCCAGGGCAAATCTCTGAGAGGAGCGGCAATGGAAGCGCAAGTGTGGATGACCGGACGGGTCGGCGGCGAGGTGGAGCTGCGGGATTCGGCGTCGCCGTGGGCGACCTTCCGGCTGGGGTGCACCCCGCGGACGGTGCGAGGCGGCGAGTGGGGCGACGAGCAGACCATCTGGGTCACGGTCAGCTGCTCGCACCGGCTGGCCGAGCACGTCCGGCTCAGCCTGCACAAGGGCGATCCGGTGATCGTCGGCGGCCGGCTGCGGTCACGGCAGTGGACCGACGCCAACGGCGTCGAGCACGAGCAGCTGCAGATCCGGGCGACCACGGTGGGCCACGACCTCACCGGCGGCTGCGCGAACTTCTACCGGCTGAAGCGCACCCCGTCCGGCGAGGTGATCGAGGCGGTCCCCGAGACCGAGGAGTACGAGCCCGAGGGGGAGGAGTCGGGCGAGATCGACATCGAGGCGCTCGCAGCGCTCGCCGCCGAGGAGCTGGCCGGTCTGGCCGACGAGCCGGAGGAGGCCCTGGCGACCGTCTGAGGTCGGCGGGCTGGGTCAGGAGGGGCTGGAGCCGGAGCCGGAGCGCCAGGGCCGCGGGGTCCAGGTTCCGGCCTCCGGCAGCCGCCAGCCGCGCCGGTAGGCGACCAGGCACAGCGTGCCGCCCACCAGTGCCGCGAGCAGGGTGGTCGCCCCCTTGAGGTCGGACGGCGTGACCCCCTGCAGCACCACCGCAACCAGCGCGGCGACGCTGGCGCAGGTGGCGTACAGGGTGTTGCCGCCGAAGACGATCGGGGTGCGCTGCACCAGGACGTCCCGGATCATCCCGCCGCCGACCGCGGTCAGGGTGCCCAGCAGGACGGCGGGCAGCCAGCCGAGCCCGGCGCTGAGCGCCTTCTGGGCGCCGACGGCGCCCCAGGTGCCCAGCGCCACCGCATCCAGGAAACGCAGGCTGCGGCGCCACCAGGTGCCGTCGGTGAGGACGAAGTAGGCGAACACCGAGACCAGCAGCGCCACGGCGAGGTAGGCGGGGTCGGTGAAGGCGACCGGGGTGCCGGCCTGCAGCAGGGTGTCGCGCAGCATGCCGCCGCCCAGCCCGCTGACCACGCCCAGGAAGAGGAAGCCGACCGGGTCGAACCGGCGGGAGTGGGCCAGGGCTCCGGCGAGCAGCGCGTTCGCGGCGACGCCGAGCAGGTCGAGCACGCGGAGCAGCTGCGTGCTGACCTCGATCAGGTCCACGACGCCGCGCTCAGCCGCGGGTGAGGCGGCGGTGCGCGGTGCGGTGCGGACGGGCGGCCTCGACGCCGAGCCGGGCGACCTTGTTCTCCTCGTAGTCGGCGAAGTTGCCCTCGAACCAGAACCAGT
>CAZLWS010000190.1:0-1897 GCA_964563205.1 uncultured Propionibacteriaceae bacterium
CCGGTGTACGACCAGCCCGGACGGCCGAACGTGGCCCGGTTCGTCTTCCTCGACCCGCGCGCCCCGGAGTTCTTCGTGGAGTGGGACAAGGTCGCCGCCGAGGCGGCCGCGCTGCTGCGCACCCTCGCCGGCGAGAACCCGTACGACCACGGCCTGACCGAACTCGTGGGGGAGCTCTCCACCCGCAGTGAGGTCTTCCGGCAGCTGTGGGCGCGGCACGACGTCCGGCTGCACCGCACCGGGACCAAGCGGTTCCACCACCCCGTCGTGGGCGAACTGACGCTGGCCTACGAGGGCCTGGACGTTGCCGCCGACTCCGGCCTCCGCCTCAACGCCTACATCGCCGAACCCGGCACCCCCTCTGCCGAGGCGTTCAGCCTGCTGGCGAGTTGGGCGAGCACACCCCAAGCCCACGACCACCCGACCACGGCGGCCGCGAACAAGCCTGAAGGAATCAGATGAAGCAGGTCATCGTCGTCATCGGAGCCGGCTCGATCGGCCAGGCCATCGCCCGCCGCGTCGGCGCGGGCAGACACGTCCTGCTGGCGGACGTGAGGCAGCAGAACGCGGACGCCGCCGCCCAGGTGCTCGCCGACGCCGGCTTCGAGGCCAGCACCGCCGTGGTGGACGTCGCCTCCCGCGACTCGGTGCGTGCGCTGGCTACGGCGGCCGCCGACATCGGCGAGGTCACCGGCGTGATCCACGCCGCCGGGGTCTCGGCCAGCCAGGCCTCCATCGAGCAGATCCTGCGGGTCGACCTGTACGGCACCGCGCTGGTGCTGGAGGAGTTCGGACGGGTGATCGCACCCGGCGGCTCGGCCGTGGTCATCTCCTCCCAGTCCGGCCACCGCTTGCCCGCACTGACCGTCGAGCAGGACAAGGAACTGGCCACGACACCCGCCGACGAGCTTCTGGCGCTGCCCATGCTGCAGCCGGGAGGGCTGCGGGACGGCCTGCACGCCTACCAGGTCTCCAAGCGGGCCAACGCGCTCCGCGTCCGGGCGGAGGCCGTCCGCTGGGGTGAACGCGGCGCACGGGTGAACGCGATCAGCCCCGGCATCATCATCACCCCGCTCGCCCGCGACGAACTCAACGGCCCGAACGGCGCCGGCTACCGGCGCATGCTCGAACTCTCCCCGGCCGGCCGGGCCGGCACCCCGGATGAGGTCGCCACCGTCGGCGAACTGCTGATGACCGAGCGTGGCGCCTTCCTCACCGGCAGCGACATCCTGATGGACGGCGGCGGCACCGCCTCCCACTTCTACGGCCCGCTGGCCGGTCTCGCCCCCACCCCCAAGGACTAGCGGCTCAGAAAGAAGTCAGCCATCAGATCCTGGGCGGCTTCGACCATGTCCTCGCCGTCAGCGGTCCGGCAACCGAGCGCCTGGGCGGTGGCGAGCAGCGGGGTGACGCCGTGGCCGGCGATCACGTCGCCGACGAACATGGATGCGGTGAGCAGGCCCACGTCGAGCGGCAGCAGGTCGCCCGGCTGAAGGCCGAGCGGGGTGGCGTTGAAGACCAGGTCGATTCCGGTGGGATCGTCCGAGCCGGCGCGTGCCCGTCCGCCACTTACGTCGGCGAGCTGGCCCAGCAGCGTCGCCACCCGCGAGTCGTCGGTGTCGTGCACCACGAGTTCGCGGACTCCTGCCTCCAGCAGGGCGAAGGCGATCGCGCTTCCTGCGCCGCCGGCGCCGATCAGGAGCGCACGCGCTCCTGGGACGACCGCGCCGTGATCCTGCTGCGCCTTCACGAAGGCGAGACCGTCGAGCATGTCGCCGTGCCAGCTGCCATCGGAGTTGCGCCGGATGACACTGACCACCCCGAAGACGCTCGCGCGGGCCGAACTGGTGGCGCAGTGGGTGAAGGCGGCGAACTTGTGCGGCATCGTGACCAGGAT
>CAZLWS010000190.1:1997-5179 GCA_964563205.1 uncultured Propionibacteriaceae bacterium
GCGCTGGCGGTTCCGGCGCGATCGGCGGGCACGGCCGCGAGGACGAGCGAGGTCGCGGCCGGCATGGAGACCGAGCCGCCCGCGCCGACCGGGATGATGAACACTGCGGTCAGCCAGGGCGAGCCCAGCGGCGCCGTCAAGATCAAACCGGTCAGGCCGACCAGGATCGACCCGAAGCCGATCAGGACGGGGGTGCGCGCGCCGAACCGGTTGGTCAGCGGGCCGCTGACCAGGTTGCCGGGGATACTGAGCAGCGCCGAGGGCAGGAAGGCGAGCCCGGCCCACAGCGGGGCGAGTCCGAGATGCTGCTGCAGGTACAGGCTGGTCAAGAACACCGTGCCGTACCAGGCCGCCAGGTAGGCGAAGCCGGCAGTGAGCGCGATCCGGAAGTCAAGCGGACGGAAGAGCTCCAGCGGGATCATCGGGTGGGCGCGGCGACCCTCGACCAGCACGAAGGCGACCAGGGCCGCGACCGCAAGGAACAGGCTGGCAAGCACAACAGGGTCGGCGAAGCCGGCCTCGCCGCCGTGGATGAGTCCGTAGACCAGCGCGGTCAGGCCAATCAGGGAGAGCGCCTGCCCGTACCAGTCGAACGGCGCGACCCGGCGCGGCGAAGACCCCACGGCCACCAGGAAGACCAGCATCCCGAGGCAGACCGGGACGTTGACGTGGAAGACCCACCGCCAGTCGATGGTGGTGAGGATGCCGCCCAGCAGCGGCCCGGCCGCCGCGGCGACGGCCCCGCCGACGGCCCACACGCCGAGCGCCCGGGCGCGGGCCGCGGCGTCCGGGAACTGCTCGCGGATCAACGCCATCGACGCCGGCAGCATGAGAGCTGCGGCCAGGCCTTGGACGCAGCGGGCCGCGATCAGCGTCCCGATGGACGGTGCGAAGCCGCAGATCAGCGAGGTGACGGCGAAGAGCACCACTCCGATCGTGTACGTGCGCCGGGCGCCCCAGCGCTCGGAGAGGTTGCCGGCCAGCAGCAGGGAGGCGGCGAAGCACAGCGTGTAGCCATCGATCACCCACTGCTGCCCGACCGTGCCACCGCCCAGTTCAGCCTCCAGCTGGGTCAGCGCGACGTTGATGATCAGCACGTCGAGGGTGATAAGGAAGAACCCCAGGGAGGCGACGGCCAGCGCGGTCCGCGCCCGTCGATCAGGTGCGGTCAAAACTAGCCTCGTAGGTCCATCACCAGCCGGGCCACGTGGAGCGCCACGTAGGCGACCTCGTCGTCGGTCAGGGTGGCGCGCAGGTTCATCTCGAACATGAAGCGCAGCTTCGCGGCGCAGGCCGCGGCCTCGGGGTGGGCGTTGGTGATCGCGTCGATGAAGGTGGGGTGCGGGTCGGCGATCTGCTTGCCGGAGGCCACCCGGGCGTAGAGGTAGCGCAGGTGGGTGACGAACCGGGCCGCGCTCATCGAGCGGTGGTCGATCGTCACGCCGAAGCTGCGCTCGATCACGTCGAAGGCGTGCGCGATGGTCTGGGTCATCTCCAGCGCCGGCCCCATCCCGGGGGAGACGAACTGGGCGTTGACCAGGTGCATCGCGAAGGCGACCGCCTCATCCTCGTGCAACGACACGTTGAACCCCGCGTTGACCATGGCCACCGCCCGCTCGCCGATCTCCAGCTCCACGGGGTAGAGCTGGCTCACCTCCCAGGCGAGCGGGAAGCGCACCTCGATGCCCTCGCGGACCCGCTGCACGGCGAACTGCAGGTGGTCGGCGATCGGCAGGATCAGCGCCTGGGTGACCTTCAGCCCGAGCCGTTCGTGCGCCAGGTCTGCGATCTTCCCGGCCATCCGGACGTACTCCAGCGGCATGTCGGCGAGGAACTGGGTCAGCCGCTCGTCGGCGTCGCCGGCGAAGAAGACCTGCTCGATCTGACCGGCGCCCAGGGTGTCGCCGGGACGGCGCCCGTGCCCGAGCCCCCGTCCCAGCGCCACGATCTCCTGGAGGCTGTCATCGATGGCGAGGACGGCGTTGTTGCTGATGACGCGTTTCACGCGCATCGACATCGCCCTCCTCCTCTCGTCCTCATGACAGGTCGGCCCCGTTGCTGGCGATGGCCTTCTGATACCAACCGAAGCTGTCCTTCTTGATTCGCGCAAGATCCAGCAGGTCGAACTCTTCCCGGTTCACGTAGATGAAGCCGTACCGCTTGGAGACCCCGGAGTGCGTCGACACCACGTCGATCGCCGTCCACGGGCAGTACCCGAAGAGGCCTACGCCGTCCGCGATCGCCAGCCGAAGCTGCTCGATGTGCCGACGGTAGTAGTCGATCCGGTACTCGTCATGCACCCGCCCGTCCTCGACCTTGTCGTAGGCGCCGATGCCGTTCTCGGTGATCAGCAGCGGCAGCCGGTACCGATCCCACAGCCGGCGCAGGGTGGTGCGCAAGCCGACCGGGTCGATCTCCCAGCCCCACGCGTTGGTCGGCAGGTTGGGGTTCTTCTCCGCCCGGTACAGTCCGATCTCGCCCCGGACGACCTGCTGGTCGCCCTTGCGCGCCGCCAGATCCGAGGAGTCGCCGCGGGAGGCGCCGACGGTCTGGGTGGCGTAGTAGTTGATCGCGATGAAATCCGGACGACCCGCGGCCAGGATCTCCAGGTCGCCGTCGGCGATCTCGGGCTCCAGACCGCGCTCGGTCAGGTAGCCCCAGGCCAGCGGGTGATAGCTGCCGCGGGCCGCGAGATCGAGATAGAGCAGGTTGCGGACGGCGTCCCAGTCGTCGGCGGCGAGGACGTCCTCGGGCGCCGAGCTCGCCGGGTAGATCGCCACGATGTTCGGCGCCGGACCGATCTTGGCCTCGGGCAGCACCTCATGGCAGACGATCATGGCCTTCGCCTGGGCGACGAACATGTTGTGGTTCTGCTGGTAGACGCCCTTCTTGTCCGTCTTGCCGGATTCACCGGTCGTGCCGACCGCCTCGCCGTGCAGCACCATCATGTTCTGCTCGTTGATGGTCAGCCAGTACTTCACCTTCTGCCCGTACTCCTCGAAGAGGATGCGGCAGTAGTCGGCGAAGGCGTCGATCGTTGCCCGGTTGCCCCAGCCGCCCTGCTGGTCGAGGGCCAGCGGCAGGTCGAAGTGGTAGACGGTGATGATCGGCTCGATGCCGTGCTCCAGCAGCGCGTCGATGAGGCGATGGTAGAAGTCGACGCCGGCCTGGTTGACCTCGCC
>CAZLWS010000191.1:0-5063 GCA_964563205.1 uncultured Propionibacteriaceae bacterium
CCATAACCTCGTCGGGCCTCACCGCGATCTCCTTCACCAACCAGCGCACCATCCCCGAGCCGGTGTCACGCAGTAGCTGTTCGCGCTCCTTCTCGTCGACGACGACGGCCTCGTCGACATACTTCCCGGCGCCGTCGACCTCGCCGATCACACCCTGCTCCTCCCAGTAGAAGTCGAGATAGTAGACCCGACCGTTCACGACGACTCGGTACTGGCATTCGGGAATCGGCAGACCTTCCAGGTGCATATGGCCAACGCTCAGGGACTCCGCGGGGCTTTCGCGTCGCGGGTCGACGCAGTCGAGCATCCCGCGCACCCGACGGTGACTCTTGCGCTCCGCCGCCACCTTGTCGATCGCCTCGATCGCCGCCCGCTTCAGGCGCGGGTCGGCATACTCCCGGCGACGTGGTTTCACCACCATGCCTTCGATGAGCCGTCGGGCGGCGGAGTCCAGCACGATCAGCGCCTGCGGAAGCTCCAGCCCGGTGGCCAGATCCACGGCCGTCCGGGCTATCGAGGTCACGGCGTAGCCGGCCGCATCCCGACTGATGTGATGAGGAGGCAGGGCCGCAACATGGTGGTGAGTATCCCTGGAGCGCGAGCGATACCCGCCACCAGCCGGCAGGGTCACCGAGGGAAGGTCAGCGGCCCAGTCGGCGAAGAAGGGCTCGAACAAGCCCCAGATCAGCCCAGCGGAGCCGTGGCTGATCACCGAGTCCGGGAAGGCCGTCTGTTCCGCGTGTGCTCGCACCAGGTGGCGGCCGCGCTTGGCTTCGGGCCAGCGAGCGGCATCCAGATAGATCCCGGGTCGGATGCGCAGGAGGTTTCCCAGGCGAAGCTGGGTCTCCAGCATGGAGTGGGTCACCGCACCGGCAAGCAGGTCGGCGCCTCGCGCGGGCTGGGTCGGCAGCTGCCACGGTTTGGGGGTTCTCATGTCCGCACTCTGGTAAGCAGAGGCGCCGATCTGCCACCCAGTTTTCGAAACTGTGGATAACTCGCGGCCACGCGAGGTTTTCCACAGGCTCGACCGATTGCAGCGTCGGGACGGTCGTCCAGGCCCAGCCACCAGTTCTCCTCGGGGTCGGGCCGGCCAGGGGGGCATCGACGCAGCCCTTGGAACCGAACTCCTCGGCCATGTCGCCCATGTTCCGCGCATCCAGACCGGATACGGGAAGTCACTTCACGGCTCCCTCCATCAACCGCGCCTGGACACCGGTTATATGCCCCCGGATCACTGCCATTTCGGGGGCCAGTGCGTGGTTCGATCTCAGCGCTGCCGTAACGCTGGCTGTATGCGGTGTGGATGCGCGGTTGCGGACCGCACCTCCCTGCGGGCAGTCGCCAGGTCAGCGAGGGCCGGGCCCAGCGACACGTCCCCACCAGGTCCAGGTGCCGCCGATCGCCCGTCGGGTGCTCCACTGACCCGACGACGACGTGGAGCGAGCTTGCTCGCATTCACCGGTGAGAAAGAGTGGCGCGAGGCGCTCGCCGGGACATAATTGATCAGTGGTTCCCTAATCAGAGCCCTCTTGCACATTCGTCCAGGGGATTGCACGGATGCCCCATTGGTCCGGAGAATGGGGTCTTGTTCAAAGGAGAGGCCAGTGACGACTTCACGCTTGACCACAGAATCCCGTAGCGCCGCGCTCGCCGCGATGAGTTCGGAGCCGCTGGACATCCTGGTGATCGGCGGTGGTGTCACCGGAGCGGGCATCGCCCTTGACGCCGCCACCCGCGGCCTGCGCACCGGCATCGTCGAGTCGGCCGACTGGGCGTCCGGCACCTCGTCCCGCTCGTCGAAGCTTGTCCACGGCGGGCTGCGCTATCTCTACAACCTCGACTTCAAGCTAGTCGCCGAGGCGCTGCACGAGCGCGGCCTGCTGCTCGACTCCATCGCCCCCCACCTGGTGACCGGCCAGCCCTTCCTGTGGCCTCTGCGCACCCGGGTGATCGAACGCGCCTACTCCGCGGTCGGGGTCGGCCTCTACGACGCCCTCGCCTACGCCGGCGCCCGGCGCAAGACCGTCCCGTTCCAGCGGCACCGCACCAAGTCGGGTGCAAAGTCGGTCTTCCCCGACGTCCGCGAGGATTCGCTGGTCGGCGCGATCGAGTTCTACGACGCCCGGGTGGACGACGCCCGGCTGGTCGTCACACTGGTCCGGACGGCGTCGCGGTTCGGCGCGCTGGCCGCCTCCCGCACCACGGTGACCGGCCTCATCAAGGAGGGCGGCCGGGTGGCCGGCGCCACCGTGGTCGACAACGAGACCGGCGCTGAGCACACGATCCGGGCCAAGCACGTCATCAACGCCACCGGGGTGTGGACCGAGGAGACCCAGTCGCTGGCCGGGGACGCCGGCGGGCTGCGGGTGCTGGCGTCCAAGGGCATCCACCTGATCATCCCCAGGGACCGCATCAAGGGCAGCACCGGCATGTTCTTGCGCACCGAGAAGTCGGTGCTCTTCATCATTCCGTGGCCGGAGTACTGGATCGTCGGCACCACCGACACCGCCTGGCACGAGGACCGCCGCCGTCCGGTCGCGACCTCGGCCGACATCGACTACGTGCTCGATCACGCCAACGAGGTGCTGACCTCGAAGCTGACCCGCGAGGACGTGATCGCCACCTACGCCGGTCTGCGTCCGCTGCTGCAGCCCGGGACGATGGACGAATCCAAGTCGACCAAGGTCTCCCGCGAGCACACCGTCACCGAGGCCTCGCCGGGCCTGGTGGTGATCGCCGGCGGCAAGCTGACCACCTACCGGGTCATGGCCAAGGACGCCGTCGACTTCGCCCTCGGCGCCAAGGCCAAGGAGCTGCCGTCGATCACCGATCGGACACCGCTGATCGGTGCCGAAGGACTGACCGCCACCCGCCGTATCGCCGGTCAGATCGCGGCGAAACACGGCTGGGAGGCCAAGCGCGTCGACCACTTGATCGCCCGCTACGGCAGCGCCGTGGACGAGGTGTTGGCCACGATCGACGCCGACCCGAGCCTGGGGACGCCACTGGCGGCCTGCGACGTCTACCTGCGGGCCGAGATCGCCTACGCGATCACCCACGAAGGCGCGCTGCATCTCTCCGACATCCTGCGCAACCGGGTCCGGCTGGTCTACGAGACCCGCGACCGCGGCGTCGACGCGCTGCCCGAGGTGGCCGAGATCGCCGCCGGGCTGCTGGGCTGGAACAAGACCACCTCCACCCGCGAGCAGAGGGAGTACCGCGAGGCGATCGAAGCTCAGCTGGCCGCCGAGCAGACCGACTCCGACGCCGCGGCTGCCGAGGCGCTCACTCAGGCGGGGGTTGTCACCTAGGGATTAGGACGGGCAATAGACTGCCGCCTGTGAGTCTGCAGCTATACGACACCGCGAGCCGTGCGGTGCGGCCCTTCGTGCCCGTCGTTCCGGGGAAGGTGTCGATCTACCACTGCGGGCTCACGGTGCAGGCGTCCCCGCATCTGGGCCACATCCGCAAGGAGGTGGTCTTCGACGTGCTGCGGCGCTGGCTGGCCTACCGGGGCTACGAGGTGACCGTGGTCGCCAACGTCACCGACATCGACGACAAGATCCTGGAGAAGTCCGCCGAGGCGGGGGTGCCCTGGTACGCCCACGCCTACCGCTTCGAGCGGGAGCTGCACGAGGCCTACGCCGCCCTCGGCTGCGAGCCGCCGACCTACGAGCCGCGCGCCACCGGGCACATCCCCGAGATGATCGAGCTGATCGAGATCCTGCTGGAGCGCGGGCACGCCTACGTGGCGGCCGACGGCTCGGGGGATGTCTACTTCGACGTCCGCTCCTGGCCGGAGTACGGCGCGCTCTCCCACCAGCGGGTGGACGACATGGAGGCGGCCGCCGACGCCGACCCCCGCGGCAAGCACGACCCCCGCGACTTCGCGCTCTGGAAGGGCCACAAGCCCAACGAGCCGCTCACCGCCTCCTGGCCCTCGCCGTGGGGACGCGGCCGGCCCGGCTGGCACATCGAGTGCTCGGCCATGGCCGGCAAGTATCTCGGGCCTGAGTTCGACATCCACGGCGGCGGGCTCGATCTGCGGTTCCCGCACCACGAGAACGAGTTGGCCCAGTCGCAGGCGGCCGGACGTCCGTTCGCCCGGACCTGGATGCACAACGGCTGGGTCACGGCCGCCGGCGAGAAGATGAGCAAGTCGCTCGGCAACGGCGCGCTGGTCAGCGAAGTCGTCAAGCGGTACCCGGCGCGGGCCGTCCGGCTCTACCTGCTCGCCCCGCACTACCGCTCGTCCGTGGAGTTCTCCGACACCTCGCTGGCCGAGGCGACCGCCCAGCTGGCCCGCATCGACGGGTTCGTGCAGCGCGCGGTCCGGCTGGTCGGGCCTGGGGTCGTGGCTGGGGACGCAATCCCGGCCGAATTCGCCCAGGCGATGGACGACGACCTGGGCACTCCGGGCGCGATGGCGGTGCTCTTCAACACCATCAAGCAGGGCAACGTCGCGGTCGACGCCGGCGACGCCGAGGCAGCCACCGCAGCCTTGGCCGCCGTGACCGCGATGCTCGACGTGCTCGGCCTGCTGCCGGACGCGAACCCCCACGACCCGAGCGGCCAGGCCAGCCTGCGCCCGGTGGTGGACGGGCTGGTCGCGGCCATCCTCACCCAGCGCCAGGAGGCTCGAGCCCGCAAGGACTGGGCGGCGGCGGACGCGATCCGCGATCAGCTGAGCGAGATCGGCTTGAAGATCACCGACACCCCGAACGGCCCCGAGTGGGCCTTGGAGGATTGATGGCCGGCAACAGCCAGCGCCGCGGCGCCACCAAGAAGCAGTCGACCCCGGCCGGCTCCGGCGGACGAGTCCGGCGCGGCCTGGAGGGCAAGGGCCCCACCCCGAAGGCGGAGGACCGGCCCTACCACAAGGCCTATCGCAAGCGGCGCCCGACCGAACCGGGCAAGTCGCCGGATCGCCCCAAGGGCTCGCGGCAGGGCTCTTCGGGCACCCCTCGCAAGAGCGGCACCGCCACCGCGGGCGCCGACTGGGTGATCGGACGCAACGCCGTCCTGGAAGCCCTGCACGCCGGCCTGCCGGTGCGGCGCGCCTA
>CAZLWS010000192.1:0-5061 GCA_964563205.1 uncultured Propionibacteriaceae bacterium
GGCACGGTGACCGAGGTCTCGGCGACATTGGTGGCCAGCACGATCCGGCGTCCGGTGTGCGGGGTGAACACCTTGTGCTGTTCGGCGGCCGAGAGCCGGGCGTACAGCGGCAGGACGTGGGTGAAGCGCAGCTTCAGCCCTTCGATCGCCTCGGCGGCGTCCCGGATCTCGCGCTCGCCGGAGCAGAAGACCAGGATGTCGCCGTCCCGCTCGGCGTCCAGCTCGCGCACCGCCCCGCAGAGCGCGTCGATCACGTCGGCGTCCCGTTCCGAGCCGTCGCGCACCGGACGGTAGCGCAGCTCGACCGGGTAGGTTCGTCCGGGGATCTCGACCACCGGGGCGTCGCCGAAGTGGGCGGCGAACCGCTCGGTGTCGATGGTGGCCGAGGTGATGATCACCTTCAGGTCGGGACGCCGCGGCAGCAGCTGCTTGAGGTAGCCCAGCAGGAAGTCGATGTTGAGCGAGCGCTCGTGGGCCTCGTCGACGATGATCGTGTCGTAGCGGCGCAGGTCGCGGTCGTGGCCGATCTCGGCCAGCATGATGCCGTCGGTCATCACCTTCAGCCGGGTCGCCCGGGAGGTCTTCGAGGTGAACCGCACCTGATAGCCGACGGTCTGGCCCAGCGGCTCCCCGAGTTCGCTGGCGATCCGTTCGGCGACCGTGCGGGCGGCGATCCGGCGCGGCTGGGTGTGGCCGATGCGGCCGCGTCCGGCGAGCAGGCAGATCTTGGGCAGCTGGGTGGTCTTGCCCGAGCCGGTGGCGCCCGCCACCACGATCACCTGATGACGCTCGAGCAGCGCGCGGATGGCCGCCACCTCGGAGGTGATCGGCAGCGCCGGATCGAACTCCAGGCGAGGTGGGGCAGCCGTCATCCCCGGGTCAGGAGTCGTGGCCGTCGGCCAGGATGGTCACGACCGGGCAGTGGGCGTGGGCCATCAGGCCGCGGGTCGTGCCGCCGATCGTGTAGCTCGGGAAGCCGGGCTGATCGCCGACCACCAGCAGATCGAGCTCCTCGGTCTTCGGCACCAGGACGTCCAGCGGCGTGCCGTAGGAGACGTCGACCTCGACCGGAACCTCCGGATGCGCGGCCGCCAGCGGGGCGATCAGCTCGGCCACCCGCTGCCCGGTCACCCGCAGCAGCTCGTCACGCACCTCGGGCGGGATGGCGCCGCCCCCGAACCAGCGGCTCGCCGCCGCCTTGGCCACGCTGATGACGCGCACGCCGCCGCCGTGCCGCTGGGCCTCCCGCAGCGCCCACTCCAGGGCGGTCTCGCCCTTGGCCGCGGTGCTCACTCCGACGCCGATCCAGCCGCGGCGGTCGCCGCGTTCCAGGTGGTCGGCCGCGACCACGACCACCGGGCAGTGGGCCGTGCTGGCCAGCCCCACGGCGGTCGAGCCGACGAAGGCCCGCTCCCCTGCCGTCGAACTGCGTCCGACCACGATCAGCGAGGCCGCCTCGCTGTGCCGCGCGAGCACCGCCCCCGGGCCGCCCAGCTCGACGTCATGCCGCACTCGATCGGACGGCATGCCGAGCGCCACCGCCTGCTCCGCCGCCGAGCGCAACAGCTGACGGGCGGCCTCCCGGATGGTCTCCACGTCGAAGACGACGCCCCAGGCGCTGCCCAGCACCATGTCGTCCACAGCGTTCACCAGCACCAGGTCGGCTCCTCGCCCGAGGGCGTCCGCCACCCCGTAGCGCAAGGCCGCGTCGGCCTCGGCCGAGCCGTCGTACCCCACGATCACCCGGGCGGGCCCGTCGTAGTCGCGCAACATCTTCCGAGGCTCCTTCCTCAGCCGGCCGCGATGGCGCGCCCGGAGTAGGCCGATGGCTCGATGGCCACCGCGATCGGGCGGTCCCCCGGCGCCCACGGCGTCGCGCTGTCACCCTCGCCGGGCTCGCCGGGGCCGCTGACGCCGCGCACGAGCACGCTCCAACCGGTCTGCGTCTCGGCGTCCAGGTCGTCGATCTCGAAGCCGACCGACTGCGGGGTGACGAGTCCGGCGAGCACCGTGCCAGGGGCGGTCCGGAAGACGATCCGCTCCCCCGCCAGGATGTACGACACCGGCACCACCAGGACCCCGTCAGGGGTCGACCATGCCACCCGCCCATGGTCGTGCCCGGCCAGCAGCTGGCGGCACTCCTGCGGGGACAACGCAGTGTTGTGAGCCTTGGCGTCCATTGCCGCTACCGTACCGAATCCGGCTGGCCCGCGTCATCGAAACCGGCATCGCCAAAAGAGGTTCTGCCGCGCAGCCGCTGGGCCAGCTCCCCGTCCAGCTCGTCGGCGACCACCGTCATCGTCTGCAGGGCTTGGTGCAGATGGGCCGGGACGAACGGATGGGCCAGCACCGACATGCTGGCGAACACCCGATCGCGGATCAGCAGAAACCGGACGTAGCGCGCCTGCGTGTTCAGGTCGCTGAGCACCTCCATCGCCCGGCCGCGACCCTCCAGGTCGTGCACCAGCGGCGAGAAGACCAGCACCTCGCGGGCGTCCGGGGTGCACCGGACGAAGACCATCGCCGAACCCACCCGGATCGCGAAGTCGCCGTCGGCGTCGGTCAGCGGCTCGTAGCCCAGCACCTGGCCCAGCTCGGCGCGCACCATCGCCTCCAGTTCCGCCGGGGAGGCCGGAACCACCGCCTGCAGATCCTCGTGGTGGAAGGCGGAGACTTCGGACGGGCTGGGCGGCGCCAGCACCTCTGCCAGCTGGTCGGCGGCCAGGAAGGCGGGATGCTGCACCCCGTACACCTCCTGCAGCACCGTCGTGGCCCGGGCCGCGGCGACCTCGCTCTCTTCCTGCGGGACCTCGATCCAGTGGTGCGGACCGGGGTGGGCGCCGTCCACCGCAGGCGGCTCCCAGCCCAGCTCCGCCAGATGCTGCAGCGCGGCCAAGCCCAGCTGATGGCCCTCGCCGAGCTCCTCGTTGCCGGCGGCGGCCACCAGCAGGCAGCGATCCGGCAGGCAGGTGAAGACGATGAACGGCGACTGGCCGCGCGCGGGAGAGCCGAGCGAGCCCAGCGTCAAGGAGCCGCCCGGATCCATCACCGACACCACCTCGGCCAGACGGTCGGTGAAGCCCGCCCAGGCCTCCGCGATGCTGCGGTCGAGGTCGAAATCCATCACCAGCCTCCTTCGGGGCTCCAACCTACGCTGATCCTGCGATCTGTGCTTCCAAAGGCCCGCGGTGGCGTCCGAGGGGCGGGCGGCGTACGGTTTCAGTGGCGTGCCGCACGGCGGGCGCTCGTTGATGTCCGGCCAGGGAAGAGGCGTGAGTGGATCCGACCAAGTGGGACGTGCCATTCCCCGTCATCGTGGGCGCCATGTTCCTGATCGTCTTCTGCCGGGCCGGCGCCACCTACCTGCTCGGACGGGCGGCCGCGGCCGGCGCCCGACGGAGCCCGCGGATCGCCCGGATGATGGCCGGCGAGCGCTACCAGCGCGCCACCACGCGGGTCAACGACTACGGCGCGCCCGTGGTGGCGCTGTCCTTCCTGACCGTCGGCTTCCAGACCCTGGCCAACCTCGCCGCCGGCGCCACCCGGATGCGTCCGGCGCGCTACCTGCCGGCGCTGGTGGTGGGCTGCGTGCTGTGGGCCCTGCTGTACTCGGCGATCGGCGTGGCGGGGGTCGACATGTTCGGCCGGCTGTTCGCCTTCTCCCCGGTGCTGGCGATCGGGGCCGCTGTGGCGCTGGTCGGCGGCTACGCGGGGTTCATCAGCTGGCATGTCCGGCGGAGCCGCGCCGAGAGCTGACGAGATCCCTGCCTGCGCGGGGATGACGGAAAGTCGGACGCGAGAATGACGGAAAGCGGACGTCAGCCCGGGCATGGGAAACGCGCCGCAGCATCGACTTCCCCGAGGGGACGAAGAGTCCCATGGACGAAAAGTCCCTCGATGCTGCGGCGCGCCCCTTCCCACTACATGTCAGCTGCAACCACTGGTTGAGCCGCAGCCTTCGCAGGCGTAGCAGGAGCCACTGGGCCGCATCTTCGTGCCACAGGTCAGGCACAGCGGCGCGTCCACCTTCAGGCCGGTCAGGCTGGCCAGCAGGTCGGCGGTGCTGGTGACGGGCTCGGCGGTGACCAGCGCCGGCTGCACCGGCCCGGCCTCGTCGATCCGAAGGTCGTCACCGGCGTCGTTCTTCAGCGCCTCGGACTCGATCAGCCCGGCCTCGTCCTCGTCGGAGAGGTAGGAGCCGGTCTCGACATACCGCGCCCGCTCGGAGGCGGTGTAGATGCCGAGTTCGGCCCGCTCGTCGAAGGAGAGGTAGTCCAGCGCGAGGCGGCGGAAGATGTAGTCCATGATCGACTGCGCCATCCGGACGTCCGGGTCGTCGGTCATGCCGGCCGGCTCGAACTTCAGGTTGGTGAACTTCTGGACGAAGGTCGACAGCGGCACGCCGTACTGCAGGCCGATCGAGACCGCGATGCTGAAGGCGTCCATCACGCCGGCCAGGGTGGAGCCCTGCTTGCCGAGCTTCAGGAAGACCTCGCCCAGGCCGCCGTCGTCGTACTGGCCGGAGGTCATGTAGCCTTCGGCGCCGGCCACCGAGAAGGAGGTGGTCTTGCCGGTGCGCGACTTGGGCAGCCGGGTCCGGCGCGGCCGGTACTCGACCTTCGTCTCCACGGCGGCGGCAGGCGCCTTCTCCTCGGTCTTCTTGGCGTCGGAGAGCGGCTGGCCGACCTTGCAGTTGTCGCGGTAGACCGCCAGCGCCTTCAGGCCGAGCTTCCAGCCCTGCAGGTAGACGTCGGCGATCTCCTCGACGGTGGCCGACTCCGGCAGGTTCACGGTCTTGGAGATCGCGCCCGACAGGAAGGGCTGCACCGCGGCCATCATCCGGACGTGGCCCATCGGCTTGATCGCGCGCTGGCCCATCGCGGTGTCGAAGACCTCGTAGTGCTCGGACTTCAGCCCGGGCGCGTTGACGACGTGGCCGTGCTCGGCGATGTACTCCACGATCGCCTCGACGGTCTCGTCGGTGTAGCCGAGCTTGCGCAGCGCCCGCGGGATCGTCTGGTTGACGATCTGCATCGAACCGCCGCCGACCAGCTTCTTGAA
>CAZLWS010000193.1:0-3172 GCA_964563205.1 uncultured Propionibacteriaceae bacterium
CTTGCGACACAAGGTTTAGGAAACCTCTGCTCTATCCCCTGAGCTATGGGGCCTTGGCCGCGCGGGCCGGGAGCCAGCCTACCGGCGCCTCCGGCGTCACGGAGTGATCAGGCCGCAGAGTGGAGGAGGTTCCTGCCCGGGGGGATAGGGCAGGAACCTCAGACCTGAGTATTGCACGAAGGGCACTGAGCTGGCCAGCGCAAACTACCTCGCGTGTCCCCTTTCCGAGGGACACGATTCAGGGCTGTCGGCAACACTCACCCAGCGGCTGCCGCCTGGGCCTTCAGCTCCTCGACGTCGAGCGCCTGAACCTGCTCGATCACGCTCCGCAGCTGGCCCTTGCTCAGCACGCCGGCCTCGCGGAAGACGAGGTAGCCCGAGCGGAAGGCCATGATGGTCGGGATCGACATGATCTCCAGCCCGCCGGCCAGTTCGCGCTGATCGTCGGTGTCGACCTTGCCGAACACCACGTCCGGGAACTCCTCGGAGGCGGCTTCGAAGGTGGGGGCGAACCTGTGGCACGGGCCGCACCAGTCGGCCCAGAAGTCAACCAGCACCACGTCGTTGTCATCGATCGTGGTCGCGAACGATTCGCGATCCAGCGCGACGGTTGCCATGGGAATCCTCTCCTTGGGTACGCTCCTGGCAACGCCGTTCGGCGGCGCGATTATTCCGGACGCACCCGGGAGCGGCTCAGTCGGCGGCAACGAAGATGAGGTCCGCGGCGTGGGCGGGCAGCACGCACCGGCGGTCCGCCTCCAGGATCAGATCGTGCCCGACCAGGGACGCGGTGAGCGGCTTCCCGGGCCGCACCCCGGCCTCGCCGATCTGCCGCAGCGCCTCCAGGTCGGCCTGGATGGCCTCGCTCATCCGGCTGATCACCACCGTCTGCGGGCCGCCGATCAGCAACCGTGCGCTGAGCAGCTCGGAGCCGTCCAGGAAGTCCTCGGTGGCCGGACGCGCGCCCAGCTCCTCCAGCGCCGGGATGGGGTTGCCGTAGGGCGACTCCACCGGCTCGTTCAGAATGTCGACCAGCCGCCGCTCGACGTCGGTGGAGATCACGTGCTCCCAGCGGCAGGCCTCGTCGTGGACGAGCTCCCACTCCAGCCCGATGACGTCGGTGAGCAGCCGCTCGGCCAGCCGATGCCGCCGCATCACCCGGGTCGCCAGCTGCCTGCCCAGCGGGGTCAGCACCAGGTGCCGGTCCTCGTGCAGGGTCACCAGTCCGTCGCGCTCCATCCGCGCCACCGTCTGCGAAACAGTCGGCCCGCTCTGCTTGAGCCGCTCGGCGATGCGCGCGCGCAATGGCGTCACGCCCTCCTCACCGAGTTCGTAGATCGTCCGCAGATACATCTCCGTGGTGTCGATGAGATCGCTCATTCACCCTCCTAGCCCAAGTAGGGCCAGACTAGCGCTATGTCAGCGCCTGCCTCATCCGATCGGCTCATCCGGGTCGATCCGGCCCGGCTGCAGGGCTGGATCGACCGCTTCGCCGACCGTCACGGCGCCGTGACGCCCGACCTGGACCAGGAGCGGCTGCGGCTGGCCGCCCCGGACGGCGCCGTGGCCGAGCTGGTGCTGCGCTGGGGCGCGCTGCCGCCCTCCGCCGATCCGCTGTCGGCCGCGGTCGAGTATTTCCAGCGCGAGCGGACGGTGGGCGCACTGCTCGTCCGGCGCAAGGCCCATGCGGTCGGCGTCTTCGACGGAGCCCGACTGCGGGACGGCCACCACGACCACCACTACGTCCAGGGACGGACGAAGGCCGGCGGCTGGTCCCAGCAGCGGTACGCCCGGCGCCGCTCCAACCAGGCCGACCGGGCCTTCGCCGAGGCGGCTGAGGACGCCCGGGCGCTGCTGCTGCCGAACCTGCACGAACTCGAGGCGCTGGTGACCGGCGGCGACGGCGCCGCGGTCCGCGCCGTGCTGTCCTCCCCCGGCCTGGAGCCGCTGCGCGCCCTGGCCGCGACCGGCCGGCACCCCGTCCATGCGATTCCGGATCCGAACCGGGGCATCCTGGCCGGGTTCGGTGAGGTCTTCCGGGCCGTGCCAATCCGGCTCAACAGCCTCGCGTAGCGCGACCGCCGCTCTTGTCGATGTCGGCGCGGAGTCAGGTCACAGATCGAACGGGGCCGCTGCTCTTGTCGTTGTCAGGCCAGCTATCGACGTTTTGGCGACAACAGCGGCGGTCGCAGGCCGGACCACTGCGCTGATCCCAGGAATGGCGACAAGAACGGCGGTCGAAGTGCGGATGACCGTCAGCGGCGCACCAGGACCACGACCCCAGCGAGCAGGGCCAGCACCCCCGCGCCGACCAGGGCGAGGGTCGTCCGCGTGTCGTCCAGCGGCACGTCGGGGAGATCCTCGTCCTCCTCGCCCTCGGGCACGGCGGTCGATGTGGCCTCGGGCTCCGCGGTCGAGGTGGCGTCCGGCGACGCCGGAGAGGTCGCCCCGGCCGACTCCACGGGAGCAGACGAGACGGGCGGGGTGGGCGCGGTGGTCTCGGCGAACGCCACGGCGGACGGAAAGACGACCAGCGCAGCGAGCAGCGCCCCCAGCGCCACCACGCGGCGCACCCACAGACCCATGGCGGGGAGTCTATTCCCACGCGGCAATCCGCCGTGGCGGAACGCGCGCGGGTGGTCACCCGCCGGCCGCGAGCGCGCCCCACACCACCAGCGCGATCATCACCAGCAGAGCTCCGGTGACGATCAGGCGGCGGGTCCGTGGGATCACCCGATCAGCTTATGGGAGTGCCGGCGGGCGACCGAACGACTACCGTTGAGGCGTGGGCACGATGTGGTTGCACGCGATCGCCCTCGACGAGGTGCGCGACATGATCGGCGCCACCGACGCTGAGGCCGCTCGGCTGCGCGCCGTCGCGGCGGACCGGTTCGGACGCCACCCAGACGGCTCCACCGGCCTGCTCGGCAAACTCGGCCCGGTGCTGCGCCGTCCGATCGACGCGCCGGTGCTGCGTCCGGACACCCCGCTCGCCGAGGACTGCGACCGGCTGCTGGCCGGCCAGCACGTCCCGCCGCCCCGGCTCGCCGCGAGTTGGCGGCTGCTGCAGGCCTGGATCGAGGCCACCGCCTGGTCGTCCCACAGCGCGCCGGTGGATCGGGCCGCCCTCAACACCCTCGACTTCGACCTGGCCCGGGCCGGGGTGGCCGCC
>CAZLWS010000193.1:3272-5047 GCA_964563205.1 uncultured Propionibacteriaceae bacterium
GCCACCACGTACAGCAGCGGGTGGACGGCCTTCGCCTTGCCGTGCAGCACCTTGATCAGCACGAAGAAGACGAACCCGGCGCCGATGCCCACCGTGATCGAGTAGGCGAACGGCATCAGGATCACCGTGAGGAAGGCGGGGATGCCCTCGGCGGGATCCGTCCAGTCGATCTGGATGACCTGCGACATCATCAGGAAGCCGACGAAGACCAGCGCCGGGGCGGCGGCCTCCGAGGGGACCATGTTGACCAGCGGCGCGAGCACCAGGCTGAGCAGGAAGGCGGCGCCGGTCACCAGCGAGGCGATGCCCGTCCGGGCGCCGTCGCCGACGCCGGCGGCCGACTCGATGTAGGAGGTGTTGGACGACACCGACCCCAGGCCGCCGACCATCGCGCCGACCGAGTCGACCATCAGGATCTCCTGAGTGTGCGGCGGGTTGCCGTCGGCCTCGAGCAGGCCGCCCTCGGCGCCCACGGCGACGATCGTCCCCATGGTGTCGAAGAAGTCGGCCAGCAGCAGCGCGAAGATCAGCAGCAGGACGCCGAGCACCGCGCCGAGCCCGTTCGCGGCGGTGAACGCGCCGAAGAAGAACTCGCCCGGGTGACGGAAGGCGACGGTGAGCAGGCTGAGATCCGGCATCGACCAGCCGCCGAAGGCCGGGACGTTGAGCATCCAGCCGGTCGGGACCTCGTCCGACTTGCCCGGGATCTGCAGCACGGCCTGCACGATCACGGCCAGCACCGTCCCGCCGAGGATGGCGATGAGCATCGCGCCCTTCACCTTGCGGACGAAGAGCGCCACCAGCAGCACCAGCCCGATCACGAAGATCGCGATCGGCCAGCCGACCAGGCTGCCGTTCACGCCCAGCTGCAGCAGCGGGGTGCCGGGACGGACGATGCCGGCGTCCGCCAGGCCGATCAGCGCGATGAACAGGCCGATGCCGACCGAGATGGCCGAGCGCAGCACCCGCGGCACCGCGTCGAAGACGGCCTTGCGGAAGCCGGTGAGCACCAGGATCGTGATCGCCAGGCCTTCCCAGAACACCAGGCCCATGGCGGAGACCCAGCTCATCCGGGGCGCGATGACGTAGGCGACCATGGCGTTCAGGCCGAGTCCGGTGGCCAAGGCGATCGGGAACCGGCCGTAGGCGCCCATGAAGATGCTGAGCAGGCCGGCGATCAGCGCGGTGGCGGCGGCCACGGTGGCGATGGACGCGGGAACCGCGCCCTCGGCGCCGATGGCCATGCCGTTGATCAGGTTGCCGTTGACGTCGGGAGCGGTGCCGATGATCAGCGGGTTGAGGACGATGATGTAGGCCATGGTGAAGAAGGTCACCAGACCGCCGCGGACCTCGCGGGCGAGGGTGGAGCCGCGCTTGGTCAGTTCGAACCAGGAGTCAAAAGAGGAGGTTGCCGAAGGAGCCGATTTGGCCGGAGCCGAAGCTGGAGACATGGCTCAAATGGTAGGGCCATAGCCCCCTCGCATATGGTGGTGTCCGTGCAAGAGCCCGCCCGTTCGCCCCTCCTGGTGCAGGCCCCCGTTCGCGCCCTCGATCCCGACGGCGCCGGCATCCTGACGCTGGGCACGGCCGGCTTCGTGATCGCCAGCATCGCCTGCTGGCTGAACCTCGCCGCCCTCGACGCGGCCGGTCAGGGCTGGTGGCTCGGGGTCTGCCTGGTCGGCGTCGCCTTCGGCCTGGTCGGGACGGCCGTCGCCTGGACGAAACACCGCCGCCGCAAGGCGCGCAAGGCCGCCGAACTCGAGCAGTCGTAGCCG
>CAZLWS010000194.1:0-4911 GCA_964563205.1 uncultured Propionibacteriaceae bacterium
CAGGGGCAGCGGCGGATCCCCGTCCAGTACGCCAAGCGGATGGTCGGGCGCAAGCTTCTCGGCGGCAGCACCACCTACATCCCGATCAAGGTCAACCAGGCCGGCGTGATCCCGGTGATCTTCGCCTCCTCACTGATCTACCTGCCGGTGCTGTACTCGCAGTTCGTCCCGGGCACGATCGATGATCCCAACCCGGTCGCGGTCTGGATCCAGACCCACCTGGTGACCGGCACCTCCTGGGTCTACAACGCGCTCTACGCAGGCTTGATCATCGCCTTCGCCTACTTCTACGTCTCGATCACCTTCGATCCGGACGAGGTCTCCGACAACATGAAGAAGTACGGCGGCTTCATCCCGGGCATTCGCGCCGGCGGGCCGACCGCCCGCTACCTGAAGCACGTCCTGTCGCGGCTCACCGCGCCCGGCTCGCTCTACCTGGCGGTGATCGCGCTGATCCCGGCGGCAGCCTTCATCTGGCTGGGCACGCAGGCGCAGTTCCCGTTCGGCGGCACCTCGATCCTCATCATCGTGGGCGTCGGCCTGGACACCGTCAAGCAGATCCAGAGCCAGCTGCAGCAGCGCAACTACGAAGGATTCCTGCGCTAACCCGGTTGATCTGGGCGTAACCCTCCCGCGCCCGGGGCGCTCTTGCTACGGTGAGAGCACTTCGGGAAAGGACGTGCCGTGCGACTGCTGATCATGGGCCCGCCTGGTGTGGGCAAGGGCACCCAGGCCAAGGGAATCGCGGAGCATTACGGCATCCCGGCGATCTCCACCGGCGACATCTTCCGCACCAACGTCAAGAACCAGACCCCGCTGGGGCTGGAGGTCGCCCGCATCATGACGGAGGGCTCCTACGTGCCGGACGAGATCACCGACGCTGTCGTCCGTGACCGGCTGGAGCAGCCGGACGCCGCGGACGGCTGGCTGCTCGACGGCTACCCGCGCACCGTCGGCCAGGTCGAGACGCTGGACGGGGTGCTGGCCGAGGCCGGCGCGAAGCTGGACGCGGTGATCTCGCTGGTCGCTGACACCGACCTGTTGATCGCACGACTGCTGAAGCGCGCCGAACTCGAGGGTCGCGAGGACGACAACCTGGAGACGATCACCCACCGGATGGCGGTGTACACCGAGGCCACCGACCCGCTGCTGGACCGCTACGGCAAGCGCGGCGTGCTGGTGGAGGTGGACGGCCTGGGCAGCATCGACGAGGTGAAGGGCCGGGTCACCCAGGCCCTGGACGAATTCCTGGCGTGAGCCGCCGCGAACCGATCGAACGCAAGACCCCCGACCAGCTGCGCGCCATGCGCGCCTCCGGTCTGGTGGTCGCCCGCGTCCTGGCTCTGCTGACCGATGCGGCCCGGCCGGGGGTGACGACCGGCGACCTCGACCAGTTGGCGCGCGAGGAGCTCGCGCAAGCGGGTGCGACCTCGTCCTTCCTGGGCTATGACGGCGGCTTCGGCCTGCCGCCCTACCCGGCGGTGACCTGCATCTCGGTGAACGACGAGGTGGTGCACGGCATCCCCGGCCCTCGGGTGCTCGCCGAGGGCGATCTGGTGTCGGTGGATTTCGGCGCCTGCCTGGCCGGCTGGCACGGGGACGCTGCGGTGACCATCGAGGTGGGGGAGTGCAGTGTTGAGCGTCGCGCGTTGAGCGAGGCGACGCGGCAGGCGCTGTGGGCCGGCATCGGCGCGATGCGGACGGGCGGCCGGCTGGGCGACATCGGCCACGCCGTCGAGAGCAGCCTGCGCGCGGAGCCGCGCCGCTACAGCATCGTCACCGACTTCACCGGCCACGGCATCGGGCAGCAGATGCACTCCGAACCCGACGTCCCCAACACCGGCCGCCGCGGCCGCGGACCCGCCCTGGAACCCGGCGTCACCCTGGCCATCGAACCCATGGTCACCCTCGGCTCCAGCCGCGTCGCCGAGCTGGCGGACGAGTGGACGATCGTCACCCGGGACCGCTCCGACGCCGCCCACTGGGAGCACACCGTGGCCATCACCCTCGGCGGCGCCTGGGTGCTGACCGCCGCCGACGGCGGCGAATCCGAGCTGACGGCGCGCGGCATCCCGTTCGGCCCGCTCGCCGACTGAAAGACTGAAGCCGTGTCGGCATCGCTGGGGAGAAGGATGCGGGCCGGGGTGATCGACCTCGGCCTCGCGCTGGCTTGGGCGGGCGCCGTGGTCGGCGCCGGGTTTGGGCTGCGCGCCGCCGGCCTGCTCAACCTCGGCCCGCTGCCGCTCAACCTGCTCGGCGGCACGCTGATCGTCGTCCCGATCGCCGCCTTCTTCGCCCTCACCGAGGGCGGCCGCTACGAGGCCAGCCCCGGCAAGCAATGGTCGGGTCTGCGGGTTCGCCGCGTGGACGGCCGCTCGCTGGGTCGTCCCCGCGCCCTGCTGCGCAACCTGGTGAAACTCGCCCTCCCCGCCGTGCTGGTGCATGCGGCGGCGCTCATGCTGTTGACCGGCCAGACCGGCGCCGACGTCGTCCTGCTCACCGCGATCGCCCTCAGCCTGCCGCTGTCGTACCTGCTGCTGATCTGCTTCGGCGAACGCCGCGGGCCGTGGGATCTGCTTTGCGACGCCGAGGTGCTGGAGATCACCCAGGGACGTCGGTTCGCCACCGACTGAAGCCGGACCTGGGAAAGCACAGGATTTCCTCACCCGTCGAGCCGTTTCGTCACGCAACCGAAACAATGCGCTCTTATGCTCCACCCCATGAGCCTGCTGTTTCGTGAGTACGCCGGTCGGCCGGCGGCCTTCGACGAGGTGGTCGGTGCGGACGGCATCCGGGACGCCTACGGGTCGGTGCTGCGGCACCTCGACAAGCTGGACGCCGATGAGGTGCGCGCCAGAGCCGACTACCTGCGGTCGTCCTATCTCGATCAGGGCGTCACCTTCGACGTCGGGGGCGAGGAGCGTCCGTTCCCGCTCGACATCGTGCCGCGGGTGCTGCTGGCCCAGGAGTGGGCCGAGGTCGAGGCCGGGGTCAAGCAGCGCGTCCGCGCGATCGAGGCCTTCCTGGCCGATGTCTACGGTGAGGGACGCGCCTTCCGCGATCAGGTGATCCCGCGCCGTGTGGTGGTCACCTCGCCGCACTTCCACCGGGTGGTGCACGGCGTGGTCCCGCCCAACGGGGTGCGCTGTCATGTCGCGGGCATCGACCTGATCCGCGACGAGAACGGGCGGTTCCGCGTCCTGGAGGACAACGTGCGGGTGCCCTCCGGGGTCTCGTACGTCATGACCAACCGGCGCGCCATGTTTTCGGCCCTGCCGGAGGTGACCGCCCGGCACCGGATCCGTCCGGTCGAGGGCTACCCGCTGCGGCTGCTGGCCGCGCTGCGAGCCGCCGCCCCGAGCGGGGTCACCGACCCGACGGTCGTCGTGCTCACCCCGGGGGTCTTCAACTCGGCCTACTTCGAGCACGCCCTGCTCGCCCGCATGATGGGCGTCGAACTGGTCGAGGGCCGCGACCTGGTGGCCCGCAACGGCCGGGTCTCGATCCGCACCACCCACGGGCTGCGCCCGGTGCACGTGATCTACCGGCGGATCGACGACGAGTTCCTCGACCCGGCCGCCTTCCGTCCGGATTCGCTGCTGGGCTGCGCCGGGCTGATGACCGCGGTGCGCGCAGGCAACCTGACCCTGGCCAACGCGGTCGGCAACGGAGTGGCCGACGACAAGCTCGTCTACACCTACATGAACGACCTGATCCGCTACTTCCTCGCCGAGGAGCCCATCCTGGCGAGCGTGGACACCTGGCGGCTGGAGGAGCCCGCGCATCGCGAAGAGGTGATGGACCGGCTCCACGAACTGGTGCTCAAGCCGGTGGACGGCTCCGGCGGCAAGGGGATCGTGATCGGCCCGAGGGCCACCCCCCTTCAGCTGGACGCGCTGCGCGCCCGGATCACCGACGACCCGCGCGGCTGGATCGCGCAGCCGGTGGTGCAGCTCTCCACCGTCCCCACCATGATCGAGGGACGGATGGCGCCCCGCCATGTCGATCTGCGCCCGTTCGCGGTGAACTCTGGCGACGACGTCTACGTGCTGCCCGGCGGGCTCACCCGGGTGGCGCTGCCCGAGGGCGAACTGATCGTGAACTCCAGCCAGGGCGGCGGTTCCAAGGACACCTGGGTGCTCTCCACCGACGGGGTGCGCAGCCGCAAGCGGCGCCGCACCTCCCAGCCGCTGGAGTCGGTGCCGCTGACGACGCAGGGCGAAGAGGTCGTCCAGCATCAGCAGACCCGACAGCAACAGCAGCTCCGGACGCAGGGAGGGACGACGTGCTGAGCCGCATCGCCGAATCACTGTTCTGGATCGGTCGCTACCTCGAGCGGGCCGAGGACACCTGCCGGATCGTCGACGTGCACCTGCAATTGCTCATCGACGACCCCAGCGTCGACTCCGACGAGGCGGCGGCGACGCTGCTGGCGCTGATGGGCTCGTCGCTCGCACCTCCGGAGAACACCGACGCCAACGACGCCGTGATGGCCCAACTGTGCTGGGACGTCGCCTCGCCCTGCTCGATCGCAGCGGCGATCGGCGGCGCCCGGGAGGCCGCGCGGCGTGCGCGAGAGACGATCTCGACCGAGATGTGGGAGGCGATCAACACCTCCTGGATAGCGGTGAAGGACAGCCGGCTGCAGTGGATGCGGCCCACGACCGCGTTCAAGTACGTACGGGAACGCTGCGCGGTCATCTCGGCGACCGCCGACCAGACCATGAGCCACGACGAGGGCTGGCACTTCCTCACCCTGGGACGAAGCCTGGAGCGCGTCGACATGACCGCCAGGATGATCTCGTCCGCCGCCGTGAGCGCGGGCAGCCAGAGCGCCTGGCCGAACGTGTTGCGGGGCTGCGGGGCGCACCACGCCTTCGTCCGCACCCACGGCGGTGTGGTCTCCGACCG
>CAZLWS010000195.1:0-2109 GCA_964563205.1 uncultured Propionibacteriaceae bacterium
GCGAGGTGCGGCTGCGCGGCGCCTACCTGGTCACCGCTACAGCTGTAGAGAAAGACGCGGACGGCAACGTCACGGTCGTCCATGCGACGTACGACCCGGCCACCCGCGGCGGCGACGCCCCCGACGGACGCAAGGTGAAGTCGACCATGCACTGGGTCTCGGCCGCCCACGCCGTCGAGATCGGCGCCGCCCTCTACGACCGGCTGTTCACCGCCGCGGTCCCCGGTGAGGCCACGGGCGAACCGCTGGACGACCTCAACCGCGCCTCCCGCGAACTGCTCACCGGCGTGGCCGAAGCCGCTCTGGCCGAGGCTGCCCCCGGTCAGGTCGTGCAGTTCGAGCGGCTCGGCTACTTCGCCGCCGACCCGGAGACTCCCCTGCTCTTCCACCGGACGGTCGGCCTGCGCGACGAGTGGGCCGCCATCCAGCGCCGCCAGGGCTGAGCGACCCGGCTCAGGTGACCTTGGTGTAGCTGCCGTCCACCAGCTTGTAGTAGGTGATCGTCTTCTTCGCCGAGCCCCACATCGCGATGTCATAGCCCTTCTCGGCCGCGACCGGGTCGCTGAACTCCACCAGGAAGTCACCTGGGAGCTTGCTGGCCGGGCCCGTCGGCGGCTTCGGCGTCATGTACCACTTGACGATGCCGTCGTAATAGGCGTCCTTCGGCGCCGCCTTGGCCACGCTGAAGAGGCCTTCGGCGATCTCGGGGTTGATGTCCGGCACCGACGCCCACGTGGTGGAAGGGTAGCCCGACATGGCGATGTCCGGGTTGAAGAACAAGATCAGCTCCGCAGGGACCGAGGCCTGCACGTCGATCAGCCCCAGCTTCTTCAGCTCCTTCTGCTTGGCCGGGTAGGCCTCGGTGGGGGTGGCCGGGTGGCCCTTGTAGTAGTAGCCGTACTTCTTGCCGTAGTGCTTCACGGCGAAGCCGGCGTAGTCGGCGAAGTTCTGCTCGACGCCGTCCACCCTGGTGCCGAGGAAGAGCATGACCCGCTTCTTGGCCTTGATGGCATCGGCGAAGTAGGCGTCGTTGAACTTGTAGACGCCCTTGAACTCCTGGACGGCCTGCGCACCGGAGCCCTGCAGCTCCTTCAGCTTCGTGCCGACGTTCACAGCGACTACCTGAGGGTTGGTCTGCGCCGCGTGTGCGAAAGTGCCGGTCTCCGCCTTCGGGTTCAGCAGCGCCGGACGGGTCAGCCACCACCTCGCCGAGGGCTCGGCCTGCAACGCCGCGTAGAACGACTGGCGGCCCTTCGTCCCTGACAGATAGGCCTTGCCGTTACGGTACGCCTTGGCCTTCGCCGTCTCCCACTGCCGCACCAGCTTCTGGTGAGTGGCCGCCGGATCCGCTCCGGCATAGATCTTGGCGAACTGCGCGTAGGAGAAGGCGCCGTCGGAGAGGAAGGTGATGGTGTAGCGATCCTCGGGGATCTTGTTCGCGTACAGCAGGTTGTGCACCAGGTGCGTGGTGTAGTCGTTCACGTAGAGGTGGAAGACCGAGTCCTTGTTCAGCTTGCGCAGGTCTTTGAGGTAGGCCTTGATCGGCGCGATCGCCGCCGCCTTGTAGCTGTTCATCGTGGTGCGCTTGGCAGCCTGCTTCTTGGTGAGGTATGGCACGGCGTGCACCCCGGCGGGCAGCTTGCCCCAGTCCCACTGGTGCGCCCGGGTCAATCGCACGATCACCGGGATCTGGCTCTCGCCGGCGCCCCGGATCGAGTTCTCTCCCCACAGCGAGGTGGTGAACATGGTGCCCGGCAGCGTGCCGCTCAGCGGCGCAATGATGTACTCGTCGGCCACCACTCCGAGGCTCACCGGCTTGTTGGTCCGGACCTTCTTCTTGCCCTTGTAGAACCGGGCGGTGACGCTCCACTTGCCGTAGTCCTTCAGATCGCAGGTGAAGTCCTCGCCTTCGGGCGCGGGCAGCGGCTGGGTGCAGGTGACCTTGCGCGTGGTGGTCTTGCCGTAGTTCATGGTCGCCGTCAACGTGAGCTTCGTCGCCCCCGCCGCGATCGACGGGTCGACCGCGACCGCGACCGAGGTGGTCTGACCCACCTGCTCGTAGGTGAGCTTCCAGTTCGGCCTCGGCGCGGCGGCTGGAGCCGGCTGGGC
>CAZLWS010000195.1:2209-4909 GCA_964563205.1 uncultured Propionibacteriaceae bacterium
GCGGCCGCCACCCAAATAGGGCGTTTCATGGGGTTCCATCCTCAACGCTGAGACTTCGATGTCAGGCACCAGTCTCACACGGAAATTCCGCACACGTTGCCATTCGGGGCGCCAGGTGGGATTTCCCTGGTTTCCGGGGGCACGGCGGTTGCCGGCAACCGCTAGCCTGTGCCTCATGACCGATTCGCAGCAGTGGTTCGAGGAGCACCTCGGGCCCGTCGAGATCATCGCCTTCGAGCTTCCCGGCGACTCCTCAATGGAGCCGTGGGACGAGCTTCTGGCCGCCGTCGACAACCACCTGATCCGCATCCTCGACTTGGAGTTCCTGCACCGGACCGCCGAGGACGAGGCGGAGGTGCTCGACGCCGACAGCCTTCCCGAGGCCATCGGCCTGGAGTTGCCGGCCTTCGTCGGCTCCTCCAGCGACCTGCTCGACGAGCAGGACATCGTCGACCTGCTGGAGGAGGTGCCGGTCGGCGCCACCCTGGTGGTGCTGCTGGTGGAGCACCTCAGCCTGCTGCCGGTGATCCGCTCCTTCGAAAGCCACGGCGCCCAACTGGTGCTGGCCGGCCCGGTCAGCGGCGACGACCTCGCCCAGGCCCTCGACGACACCGAAGACGAAGAACTGTAGGAGACACGACCATGGGATTGCTCAAGACTGCCGCCAAGGTCGCTGTCGCCACCCGCGTCCACGGCAGCGTCCGGCGCCGCCAGGAGAATCGCTGGGCCGCCGAAGACCAGGCTGCCGCCGCCCGAGCCGCCGCCGCGGCGCCGCAGCCGGCGGCCCCGCCCCAAGACCCGGTGCCGGCCTGGACCCAGCCGCCGACGACCGCGGCCCCGGCGCCGATCGCTCAGGCCGACGCCATGAGCCGGCAGCTTGAGCAGCTTGCCCAGCTGGGTCAGCTGCGTGCCGCGGGGGTTCTGACCGACGCCGAGTTCGAGGCCAAGAAGGCGCTCATCCTGGCCTCCTGAAGACCTTTGCGACAGGCCGTGGCTCCGGGGCCTCACACCCGTTAGGGTGGGCCCATGGAGCTACCCGTCCTGGTGATCGGCGAGGCGCTGATCGACATCGTCATCCCGTTCTCCGGCGACACCGTCGAGCATGTCGGAGGCAGCCCGGCGAATGTCGCGATCGGCCTGGCCAGACTCGGGCACACCGCCCAACTGGCCACCCACATCGGCGCCGACGCCCGCGGCCGGCGGATCGCGGCGCTGCTCGCCAGTGAGGCGGTGGCCCTCACGCCGGGCAGCGACCGAGCCGAGCGGACGCCCACCGCCGCCGCCCACCTCGACGTGACCGGGGCCGCGAGCTACGAGTTCGACCTGGACTGGCAGCTGGATCCCGAGCTGGAGGTCGCCGCGGGGCATGTCCACACCGGATCGATCGCGGCCACCCTGAAGCCCGGCGGCGAGGCGGTGGCCGCCATCGTCGCTCGCGCTCGCCAGTCCGCCACCGTCTCCTACGATCCCAACGCCCGTCCGTCGCTGATGATCAGCGCCGACCTGGTGCGCGACGACATTGAAGCCCTGGTGGCGGCCGCCGACGTGGTCAAGGCCTCTGACGAGGACGTCGCCTGGCTCTACCCGGGCCGCTCGCTGGAGGACGTCCTCACCGGCTGGGCCAACCTCGGCCCGCGGGTCTGCGCGGTCACCCGCGGCGGCGAGGGCGCGCTGGTGCTCGTGCAGGAGGAGTTCCGGCAGTTCGCCGCCCCGTCCACCGCGGTGGTCGACACCGTGGGCGCCGGCGACTCGTTCATGTCGGGCTTCGTCTCCGGCCTGCTGGACGCCGGCCTGCTCGGCGGGCTCGAAGCCCGCGACCGACTCGCGGCCGCCGGCTGGGACGAGGTCGCCCCGGCCGTCGAACGCGCCCTGGCCTGCGCCGCGATCACCGTCTCCCGCGCCGGCGCCAATCCCCCGACCCGCGCCGAGCTGTAGGCCCTACGCCAGACCCTGGTAGCGCCCGCGGTGGTGCACCAGCGGGTCGTCCTCGGCGGTGACGGTGATCTGCTCGACCGTGCCGGTGATCAGCAGCGACCAGCCGACCTCCACGGCGGATTCCAGGCGCAGGCCGGCCCAGCTGCGGACGCCGGCGAGCACCGGCCCCCAGGCGGTCTGGACGAACTCGGCCTGGGTGAACCGGCCGCCGGGCGCCGGGGCGCGTCCGGCGAAGACCTCCGCCAGGTAGTGCTCGTCACGGCGCAGCAGGGTCACCGCCAGCTTCTGCGTACGGCCCAGGACGTCCACCAGATCGGACAGTGGGTCGAGCAAGCCCAGGACGCGGGCCGGCGTCCCGTTGGCGACCATGAGCGACGAGACGGTCAGACCGGCGGCGTCGCCGGCCGAGCCGGCCGTCCACAGCGTCACCCCGGCGGCCAGGCGGCCGCGCAGCTGGCGCACGACGTCCCGCTCGGCGTCGGCGAACGGGTCGGTGGAGTGGATGGTCACGATCGGCCAATCTACGCCGCCGCCGGGACTCGCGCCGCCCCTCCCCCGCCGGTTGAGATACGACGAAGCGCCGGCCCCCGAAGGGACCGGCGCTTCGCCTTACAGCTTCAGAGCCTCACTTGAGGATCTTGGTCACACGACCCGCACCCACGGTGCGGCCACCCTCGCGGATGGCGAACTTCAGGCCGTCCTCCATCGCAATCGGCTTGTTCAGGTGCACGGTCATGTCGGTGTTGTCACCGGGCATCACCATGT
>CAZLWS010000196.1:0-4908 GCA_964563205.1 uncultured Propionibacteriaceae bacterium
CCGGCCTCGGGATCCAGGCCGAACTTCTCTACTGCGACCGCGAAGACGTGCTGTGTGGCAGCCCTTCACCCAGCGTGAACCCAGGCCCGGCGAGCCAGGACGAGTCGTAGCTGAAGCGCTGCAGACCCGTCGGGCCCAGCGTGGTCAGCCGGCCGGCGAGTTGAACCTGACCAGTCGGAGCCGTCCAGTGGACGAAGACCGGCTCCATCACAGCTCCCGGCGGGCGGCCGCGGTGAGCAGAATCTGGCCGCGCTCGGAGCGACGGGGGTCGATCGCGGCTGCGACTGCGTCATCCACCCCCAGGATGGCCAGCACGGCCAGGACGTTGCCGAAGGCCACCGAGGTGGGATCGGTCTCGATCGCCCGCAGGGTGGCGCGGGTGATGCCGGCCCGATCCGCGACCGACGTAGCGGTCAGGCCCTGGGCCAGCCGCCAGGTCTGGATGTCGGTGCCGATCGTCCTCAGCATCCGGACCGATTTCGGATGGAGTCGCATTGTCGCCCCATTGGTAGTTGTAGTGATCACTTCTTGCACACACTGATCAGTGTAGTGATCAATCCTCGTTGGACAACTAGCTGGGCGATGTCGCCCGGCTCGGGGCCGACGGGCCCGAGGATGGTTTGATCGGGGGCATGAAACGGCTGCTGATACTCGTGACGGTTGTGCTGGGGCTGAGCCTGGCCGGGTGTTCGCTACTCGCCGAGCGACTGAGCGGGTCGGGCCCGACGCCCGATGAGTACTTCGACGGGGCGCCGGCGGAGCTGGCCGGCGCCATCAGGTCGCGGGACGGCGAACGGATCGCCCGGCTGATCGACGAAGGGGCGGACGTCGAGGCGGCCGGACGTCACGGCCTCACCATGCTGCAGTACGCGGTGAAGGTGTCGAGCCTGCCGGGGATCACCGCGCTGCTGGCGGCGGGTGCGGATCCGGATCGGGTCGAGGACGGCGGCGAATCCGCTCTGCACCTCGCGGTGGCCGATCCGGCGATGGTCGAGGCGCTGCTGGCCGGCGGGGCGGATCCCAACCTCCAGAATCCGCACACCGGCGAGACCCCGGTGACCACCGTCTGCCTGGCCGGCGACGTGGCGGCGCTGGACCTCCTGGCGCAGGCCGGCGCCGATCTCGACCACCAGGACCGGCTGGGCGAACTGGCGCTGCACACCTGCGCCCGCACGAATCAGGGAGCGCTGATCCTGCGGATGCTCGAACTCGGCGTCGACCCCCTGGCGTCGACCAGCCGTGGCGACACCTTCCAGGAGCTCTACTTCGGGTACAACCACGACATCCTCAGCGACCGGGCCATCGAGCAACGCCGCCAGATCGTCGCCTGGCTGCTCGCCCACGGCTACCCGATCATCCCCCAGGCTGAGCGGTACCGCTGAGCTGCGAGGCGGACGCCTACCATTCGTCCATGGACGAACCGACCACAGCCGACCGTCAGCGCTGGCAGGAATGGCGCGAGCAGCGCGACGACCAGTTCGGGCAGCCCTACGGCTGGCTCAGCCTGACCGCCCTGCACTGGCTGGAACTCGAGCCGACCGCGCTGGAGGGCCTGCCCGGGCTGTGGTGGGAGGATCAGGGCGTCCATTTCGATCCGGACGGCGACGCCGACACGATCACCCTGGCGGGGGAGCCGGTCACCTCCGCGCGGCTGCTGTGGAACCCGGCGGACGGCCCGGCGCCGTCGGTCAGCCACGGTGAGCGCCACCTGGAGCTCATCCTGCGGGACGGCTTCCTCGGCGTCCGGGTTCGCGACCCGCACTCGCCGGGCCTGCAGGCCTACACCGGCGTGCCCGCCTTCGACTACGACCCGGCCTGGCGGCTCACCGGCCACTACCGTCCCTACGCCGCCTCGCAGCAGGAGGCGATCGGCTCGGCGGCGGCCCGGGTGAAGCTCTCCGCCCAGGTCACCGGGGAGGTGGACCTGGCGGTCGGCGGCGCGAACCAGACTCTGAAGGTGACCGGCGGCGGAGGCAGTTGGCTGATCTCCTTCCGCGATCCCGGTCACCCCAAGTTCCGCTGGATCGTGCTGGACGCCGAGCCCGCCACGGACCTGGTGGTGGATTTCAACTTCGCCGCCAACCCGCCCTGCGCCTTCACCGACTTCGGCACCTGCCCGCTGCCTCCGGCTGGCAACGTCATGGCCGCCGCGGTGTCGGCAGGCGAGCAGAACCCTCGCTGAGCCGCCCGCGCCGGCGCAGGGGATCGCGGTTCAGGCGCTCGCAGTCTTGCGTTTGACGGCCTCCGAGAGGGTTCTGAGGGCGGCGATGTAGGACTTCGTTCGCGCGAAGTGGATGTCGTGCGAGCTACGCACTCGGATCGTCTGATTGTCCGGCAGCAGGCCTTCGGCGCGGGCGAGGTCTTCGTCGCTCAGCGCCGCAAGCAGGTTTCCTTGCCGATCGTGCCGGGTGGTCGCCTTGAGGAAGACCGTCGGGCAGCTGATCCCGCGCAGCGTCTCCGCTTGATCGAAGCCGCGGAACCATGAGTTGTCGACGAAGCCCATGGTGAAGCGCTGGTCGAAGGGATGACTCATGCTCTCCCAGATCCGGTTGATGCTCACCGACACCCAGCGGATCAGCGGCAGGCGATCCGGGTTGGCTCTGCGCTGCCGGATCACCTCCTTGGTGAAGAGGCGCCAGAGTGGCCCGAAGAGGCGTTTCCAGTAGCTCCGCGGCATGTACCAGCACACCCAGTCCCGCTCTTCGCTCTGGGCGAGGAAAGAGACGGCGCTGCGGTATCCGTCGAGATAGACATAGGTCTGCGGCACCCGGTCGGGCTCGGTCGAGAAGAACGGCGGATCCTCGAGCAGGGTTCCAAGCACGGCCTCGGGGTGGCGAGCGGCCACCAACGCGGCGATCAGGCCGCCCGAGGAGTGTCCTGCGACGAGCGCCGGCCTTCCGAAGGTCATCTCGATGAGCGTTGCCAGGTCGTCGGCGATCTGCACCGCGGTGTAGTCGCGCGGATTCCAGGTGCTCTTGCCGTGGCCGTGCACGTCGACGACGAGCACGTGGAAGTCGTCGGCCACGGGCGGCAGAGCCTTGCTGTACTCCTGCCAGACGCTGCCCTGACCGGGGATCAGAAGCAGCGGGACGCCCCCGTCCGGCCCTTCGGCGACGTTGAGCTCGAGGCCGTCGCGCACGCTCACCCGGCGTTCCGCAAACCCGACTGCGATGGCTTCGCGGACGGGCTTCTCGTAGTAGTCCTTCGTGGTGAGGAAGGCGATCACCGCGCGCACCCCGAAGTTCACCACCAGACCGGCCACGACCCCGATGCCGATGTTGACGAGGAGGGCCGTGAGCCAGCTCATGGCTCCAGGCCGTTCTCGTTCGGGGGAGTGCCGAGGACCGCGGTCATCACCTCGGCGTACTTGGCGGGATCCACCAGCGCGATGCCGCGTTCCACGTCCGCCAGGAGGAGCAGGGTGTCGCCCGGCCCGAGGCCGAACAGCTCCCGAACCTCTTTCGGGATCACGATCTGAGACTTGGGGCCAAGCCTCACGGTGCTGATCCACCGACCCGCCGAGCGCGCTTCCATATTCATAGCACCATAGTAACACTATTCTTACATGTATTACATAGATAGGGCCAGCCGGCCCGTCCGACAAGAGGTCTCACCAAATGGCCTGAGTGGGCTCGGGCGGCTCGAATGGTTTAGAGTTGTACCAACGAGCTGCACGTTGCCTGGTCACCCCCGCCGGCGCGCGACAACCCACACCAACCACCCGCGGCGCCGCTGTGCGCCGGGGGTGTTCGCACGACCTTCCCCACTAGAAAGATTCATGTCCAAAGACCTCACTGTCGGCTCGCCCCTTCGCGTGATCGTGGCGTTCACCCTTCCCCTGCTGATCGGCAACCTCTTCCAGCAGCTCTATCTCTTCACCGACACCGCGATCGTGGGCCAGCTGCTCGGCGTCCATGCCTTGGCGGCGGTCGGCGCCAGCGGCAGCCTGCATTTCCTGCTGATCGGGTTCACCTTCGGTGCCTCGGCGGGCCTCGGCATCCCGATCGCGCGGGCCTTCGGCTCGGGCGACCTGGCCGCGATGCGCCGCTACGTGGCGGCCGGAGCGATGGTCTCCGCCGGCATCGCGCTGGGGATCACCGCCATCGGCGAACTCGCCTCCGGCCCGCTGCTGCGGCTGCTCGGCACCCCGCCCGAGCTGATGGCCTCCGCCACCGTCTTCCTCAGCGTCACCTTCTGGGGCTCCGGCGCGATCATGGCCTTCAACTTCCTGGCGGCGGTGGTCCGCGCCCTGGGCGACAGCCGGACGCCGCTGTACTTCCTGATCCTCTCCTGCGTGCTGAACATCGGGCTGGTGTACCTGTTCATCGGCGTGCTGGGCACGGGCGTCGGCGGCGCGGCCCTGGCCACCGTGATCTCTCAGCTGACCGCGGTGCTGGCCTGCCTGGTGCTGATCGCCCGCCGGATGCCACAGCTGCGGCTGCGCCGGCAGGACTGGAATCTGCAGCCCGGCGAACTCGCCGAATCGGCGCGCACCGGCCTGACCATGGGCTTCCAGATGTCGGTGATCGCCATCGGCGCGGTGGTGCTGCAGTCGGCGATCAACCGGCTTGGTTCGGACGCGGTCGCAGCCGCCACCGCCGCGATGCGGGTGGATCAGCTCGCGGTCGCGCCGCTGGCCTCGGTCGGCGCGGCCATCAGCACCTTCGTCGCGCAGAACCGTGGCGCCGCGCAGTGGTGGCGGATCCGGGTCGGCGTCTTCCGGACGCTGCTCGCCTCGTGGTTGTTCGCGCTGGTGCTGGGCGGCGTCATCGTCGCGCTGGGCACCCCGGTCGTGCAGCTGTTCGTCGGCGAGGGTGAGCCGGCAGTGGTCGCCTTGGCCCACCAGTACCTGGTGATCAACGCGGCGCTGTACCCGATCCTGGCCAGCCTGCTGGTGCTGCGCAACGC
>CAZLWS010000197.1:0-4782 GCA_964563205.1 uncultured Propionibacteriaceae bacterium
ACAAGGCGATCGACCTGATCGACGAGGCGGCCTCCCGGCTGCGGATGGAGATCGACTCCTCCCCGGAGGAGATCGACCAGCTGCGCCGCGACATCGACCGGATGACCATGCAGGCCTTCGCCTTGGAGAAGGAGGAGGACGCAGCGTCCCGCGACCGCTACGAGCGGCTCACCGCCGCCCTGGCCGACGCCAAGGAGGAACTGCGCGGTCTGGAGGCCCGCTGGGAGGCTGAGAAGTCGGGGCTGAACCGGGTCGGCGAGATCAAGGAGCACATCGACAAGCTGCGGATCGAGGCCGAACGCGCCCAGCGCGAGGGCGACCTCACCAAGGCCTCCGAGATCCTCTACGGACAGATCCCCGGCCTGGAGGCCGAGTTGACCGCCGCCACCGAGGCCGAACAGCACACAACCCCGATGGTGAGCGAGGAGGTCTCCGCCGGCGACATCGCCGAGGTGGTGGCCAGCTGGACCGGCATCCCGGTCGGCAAGCTGCTGCAGGGCGAGAGCGAGAAGCTGCTGGCGATGGAGGAAGAGCTCGGCAAGCGGCTGATCGGTCAGCGCGAGGCCGTCCGCGCGGTCTCGGACGCGGTGCGCCGCGCCCGGGCCGGGATCTCCGACCCGAACCGTCCGACCGGATCCTTCCTCTTCCTGGGCCCGACCGGCGTCGGCAAGACCGAGCTGGCCAAGACCCTGGCCGAGTTCCTCTTCGACGACGAGCACGCCATGGTGCGCATCGACATGAGCGAATACGGCGAGAAACACTCGGTCTCGCGGCTGGTCGGCGCCCCTCCCGGCTACATCGGCTACGAGGAGGGCGGCCAGCTCACCGAGGCGGTGCGCCGGCGTCCCTATTCGGTGGTGCTGCTGGACGAGGTGGAGAAGGCTCACCCCGAGGTCTTCAACATCCTGCTGCAGGTGCTGGACGACGGCCGGCTGACCGACGGCCAGGGCCGCACGGTCGACTTCCGCAACGTCATCCTGATCATGACCAGCAACCTGGGCTCGCAGTTCCTCGCCGACCAGGGGATGGATGCCGAGACCAAGAATCGGGCCGTCATGGGCGTGGTGCGGCAGGCCTTCAAGCCCGAGTTCCTGAACCGGCTGGACGAGATCGTGATGTTCGAGCCGCTCGGTACCGAGGATCTGACCCGGATCGTCGACATCCAGCTGAACCGGCTGAACGCCCGGCTGGCCGACCGCCGGATCGCCGTCACAGTCACCCAGGCCGGCAAGGACTGGCTGGCGCTGACCGGCTTCGACCCGGTCTACGGCGCCCGTCCGCTGCGCCGGCTGGTGCAGACCACCATCGAGGACGGCCTCGCCAAGCGCGTCCTGGCCGGGGAGGTGACCGACGGCGACACCATCGCCTTCGACGTCAACGCGAACAACTCCGGCCTGGAGGTCGTCAGTGGCCGCTGACCGTCGCCAAGGGTGTTGACCGCGCATCCTCGCCGCTTATGAGGCTGGTTTCACCGGCCGGGTGACGAACCGCGCATCGGCACCGCCTACGCGTCCCGATTTCGGTCGTGTAGGCGGCGTGGATGCGCTGTTCGCCATGGCGTCCGGGGATGGGCCTGTCGTATGCGGTGAGGATGCGCGGATAGCGCCCAAGCCAGCGGTCGGCGGGTCCGTTCCGCGAAGGCGGGAGTGCGGAGTCTCAGCTGGCCTTGTAGCGAAGCTCGACGCGGCGGTTCTTCGCCCGGCCCTCGGGGTCGGAGTTGGACGCGATCGGGTCGCTCTCGCCATACCACTTGACCGTCAGGCGCAGGTCGGGACGCACCTGGGCCACGACCGCGGCGACAGCCTCGGCCCGAGCCTTGGAGAGCTTCTTGTTGTAAGAGGTCGAGCCGACCGAGTCGGTGTGCCCCGCGATACGGAGCTTGGCGCCGTCCGGCGCCTCGTCGAGGAGTTGCGCGATCTGCTTTCCGGCCGCGGCGGGCAGCGTGGCGCTGTCGAAGCGGAACAGCACGTCGGAACTGAGCCGGATGACGCTGTCGCTGCCCTCCTCGGTCGCGGTGCCGAGCGAGGTAACCGACCTCTTTGCGTTCCACTCCCAGGTGCTGCGGTTCAGGGTGTCTGGAGTGATCTCGGGCAAGTTGTTGATGTCCATGTGGTCGGCGTGGTTCACCGGTGTTGCCGGCAGCACGTCCTCGGTGATCGGGACGTTGCGGAACTGCGGCATCCAGGACGTGAACTGGACGGTGACGCGATCGGCGTCGGAGAGCGGCGCGGGGAACGCCGCCCAGGCGTAGATCGGCTCGTGGTTGGGCGCCTCGGCGTTGCCCTCACTCACCCAGCGCTCACCGATGCGGAGCTTCGAATAGCCCTGGTAGTCGGCCAGATCGTAGATCCAGGGATCCCAGAAGAAGGACGAAGTGCCGATCGCCTCCTGGAAGTAGACGGTGTCGCGGCGGTCGTCCAGGTGCGGGATGACGAAGACCCGCAGCAGCAGGACGTCGCCGCGGCGGGTCAAGGAGAGAATTCCGGCTTCGACCGTGCCGGAGCCGTCGGGGGAGGCGAAAGTGGCCCGGGCGATCGCCTGATCGGGGCTCGGGTCGTCGATCCCGATGTCAAGCGAGCCGTCCTCGCCCGACGGCGGCGCGGACGGGGATTTCGTCGGCTGGTTCGTCGGGTCGGCGGCGGGTGGGGTGGGCGGCGTTCCCGGCTGGGACACGTCGGTGATCGGCAGGTTCTCGAAGTCGGGCGTCCAGGTGTTGACGCGGACGTTCACGTGCGTCACGTCGGCGGGCGGCGCCGCCATGCCCGCCCAGGCGAGGATCGGCTGGCCGTTGGTAGCCGCGATGCCGGAATCCTCGAGCAGCCAGTGGTGCGGCGGATCACCCTGCGAAACGCCGTACGCCACGAGGTTATGCTCATCGATGAGCTGGGGAAGCCAGTACTGATTCGAGTCTTCGATGAAGCTGGAGAGGATCGCCGTTTCGCCGACGCCGACGTCGGTCAGGTGCGGGGTGAACAGCGCGCGCAGCCGGACGACCTTCCCGTCCCGCACCAGGTCGAGGATCTGCACGTCCAGCATCCCGCGTCCCTCGGGGATGTCGAAGGCGCCGCTCGCGAGCGGCTGATCCGGGATGTAGTCGACGATGATCTGCGGGTCGATGTTCGTCCAGGTCGGTGTGGGCGTCGGGGTCGGCGTGGGGGAGGGCGCCGAGGTCGGCCCTGAGGTAGTGGGGCTGACACTGGGCTGGTCGGCGCCCGTGCATCCCAGGAGTCCGGTCAGCAGGACGGTGGTGGTCAGCAGAAGCAGGCTCCGGCGCATGTCTCGTCTCCAGGCGTGAGGGGCAGGGCAGTCCCGCGAAGCTAGCACGCGCGTGGGGCAGGGAGGTTTAACAAGGCGGCGCTCGCCACACCTTCCGGCGCCGCGCGGGAGAGGCCTACCTCACCAGCGAGTGGCCCAATGTGACCTGACGCACGAGCTACTTCGGGGGTTCCATCTGGTGGGCGAGGTCCCGCTTCTTCAGGCCGGCCCGGTAGAGGACGACACCGAGTGCGCCGACGACTCCATAGAGCCCGATAAGGATGAGGTAGGTGACGAAGACCGCGTCCATCCCGCCCTCCGCTGTCGCGCCGATCGTCGCCAGCAGCGTCGCCAGGATCGGAACGAAGCCGAAGAGCATCAGAGCGAGGCCCCAGCCTCGCAGGGCCACGCCGGGGCCAAGTTGCACCGTCGACAGCCGGAATGGGGCCGGCGGTCCGGTCTGCGCCGGTCGCTTGCGCGCTCGCGACGAGTCAGCCCCGGGTGCTGAAGCCGGCCTGCCGGGCGACTCAGAAGCCGGGTGGCCCGGAGGATAGTTCTCGAAACTGGGCTGCGGTTTGGATCCCACGCCGCCAGCGTAGGGCACCGGTTGCGGCCTTCGTCCAGTCGGTGACTACTTGTCGTCCTCGACGGCATCAGGAGGCGTGGCGGGTGAGTCTGCGCGAATCTGGATGATTCCCTCGCCCTCGCCCCAGGCGCGGTCGGCGGTCATCGCGGGGACGCCGAGTCGCTTGGCCGTGGCAAGACAGAAGCGGTCGGCCAGGGACAGATTGGCTCCCGGCTGCCACAGGGCTGCTGCTGCCACGGCGTCGGCTGCGGTGCCGTCCACGACTGTCAGCCCGCGTGCCGAGAGCACCGAGGCTGCTGCGGACCACGTGATCCCCGCGGCGCGGACCTTCTGTGCGACTTCGCCGTAGTTGACCGCGGAGCAGGCGGCACCTACTGCAAGGGCGCTCTGGACCTCTTCGTGGCCGGGCTCCTTCTTCAGAAGCGCCAGCACAGCGGAGGCGTCTAGGAGGTAACTGGTCACGCCTGACTCTCGGCCAGCGCTTCGGCCCGTCGCTCGGCGATCAGCTCGGCAACTAGATCGTGACCGGCGAGCTGCTCGGCGATCATGTCATGCGCTTGGTCGACCGACATGAGGCTCACCCCTGTCTCGGTCTCGACGAGTATGAGTGGCGTCCCTTGATGCCAGTGCAGGTCAGCGCGAACCTCAGCCGGGATCACCAGCCGACCCCGATCTCCCATTATCAGCGCATGTGTCCCACTCATGGGACCAACGTACCACGAGGGTAGGGGCATTCCCAGGGATGCGTCCTCATGGTCGAGAATCCGTCTCAGGACCTGGGCGCGAATGCGGGGCTTCGTGAGGTAGTTGGTTCGGGGTCAGGCGCCCGACGAGCTGAACTGGTAGGTGACGGCCGCCTCGGGGTTGATGCCGTTGATGATGTTTCCGTAGAACGACTTCGCCTGATCGCGCAGCAACTCCTCGTGCTCCTGGATGTACTG
>CAZLWS010000198.1:0-4773 GCA_964563205.1 uncultured Propionibacteriaceae bacterium
AACACCCAGCGCACCCGGGTGCTCGCCTGGCTGAACGTCGCCAGCATCGGCCTGGTGGACGGGCGCCGCGAACTGGTCGACCTCGGCAACGTCGACCTGGACGCGTCGTCGGCGGTGATCGAGGCCAACCGGGACCTGATCGTCGGCATCAAGGCGCGGATGTCGTCCTCGGTGGTCGGCGGCAACGGGACCGAGCCGCTGCGGCTCGCGATCGAACTCGGGGAGCGCACCGGGCTGCCCGTCCTCATCCACACCGGCAACCGGCCGCCCGAGATGGCCGCCTGCCTGGAGATGCTGCGTCCCGGCGACGTCTGCTCCCACGCCTTCCACGGCAAGCCGGGCGGCATCCTGGACGAACACGGCCAACCGATCCGGCAGGCGATTGAGGCGCGCGAGCGCGGCGTCCGGTTCGACGTCGGGCACGGCGAGGCCAGTCTGAACTTCAGCGTCATCGCGCGGGCCAAGCAGGCCGGGCTGGAGCCCGACACGATCAGCACCGACATCCACGAGGGCAACTACCACGGGCCGGTGCACTCACTGGCGGTCACCATGAGCAAGATGCTGGCCCTCGGCTTCGACCTGGACAAGGTGGTCGACGGGGTCACCCGCGCCCCGGCCGCCGTTGTCGGACGCCCCGAGCTGAGCGGGCTGCGGGTCGGCGACCCGGCTGACCTCACTGCCTTCCGCCTGGTGGAGACCGTTCGAAGCTATGTCGACTCCGACGGAAACACCCTGACCGGTGATCAGGAGCTGGTCTGCACTCATGTCGTGAGGGGTGGCGAGCTGCATGTCCTCTGATGTGGACCAGATCGTGGGCCGCGTGCAGGCCGCGCTCAGCGAGCCGCTGCCCGACACCGCTCCGCTGCGGCGCGCGCTGACCTGCCTCGACGCAGGCCTCGGCGCGTTGGGCTGGCGGATGGACGGCACCCAGCGGTTCGCGCTCGGGACCCACCTGGCGTCGGTGGTCCGGCGGTTCGCCACCGGCGACCGACTGCCGGACATCGAGGACGAGATCCTCACCCAGGTCTCCCAGCCGGCCAACGAACTCGCCGACGAGATCCTCGGCACCCTCCAGCCCCCCGGGGTCATTCAGCCGGAAGAGAGATTCCTCATCGCCGTCCACCTGGATACGGCACAACTCAGTTAGGAGAAGGAAATGAGCCCAGTGAAAGTGGTCATCGGAGACCGGCTCGGCAAGGGCCAGCGGGTCGCCGAAGGGGTGCGGCAGGCCGGCGGCGAGCCGATCCTGATCCCCGGCATCGGTGCCGACATGAAGCTCGGCGACGTCATGCACGAGAACGACGCCGACTTCGGAATCAGCTTCTGCGGCTCCGGCGGCGCCGGCGCGGTGACAGCGAACACTAAGTACGGCTACCCGTACGAGTTCTCGCTGCGCACCATCGACGCCGGCGTCACGGCGATCCGCAACGGCGCGAAGGTGGTCGGCTTCGGCTTCCTCGACCAGGAGGAGCTCGGCCGGCGGCTTACCGAGGCCTACATCGCCACCCATCCTGAGGTGCAGTGATGCAGACCGAGGACCGCGAGGTCACCGTCACCGGTCAGGGGGAGACCCTGCAGCGGGCCTTCCAGGAGGCGCTGAACGCGATGCGCAAGCGTCTGCTGACCGGACGCCGCGAGGCGCTGCTCAAGGCCGAGCCGGAGGAGGCGGAGGTGGTCGAGGCGGTGAAGGCGGTCTGGACGGAGCGGTTCTTCGGCATCTTCTTCGCCCGGCAACGCCAGCAGTACCGGCTCACCGTCCGGTTCCAGGTGCGGGTGAGCTTCGTCGACCTCGACGCCATCGACATCACCGAAGTGGACGGTGGGCTCCGATTCGCCCAACGGCTGCTCCAGCTCAAGTAACGACAAGAAAGGACGGTCCAGATGGACACCGTCGTAGTGCTCGCCGAATCCCTGGTGATCGGCGCACTGGCCGGGTTCGGCGCGAGCGCCGGCGCGGCCCGCATGTTCCACGCGCCCACCGTGCAGGGCATGGGGGCGTTCCGCACCTACGGTGAGATGAACGCCTGCAAGGGCGACCCGGTCGCCCACTTCTCCTTCGGCCTGGGCTTCCTGTTCAACGCCTGGGCCTCGGTCGTGGGCGCCGGGGCGCTGACCCAGGACGTCGACCACCGCATCATCCCCAACTGGGCGGCCGGCGCGCTGATGATCCGCAACAAGTCGGTCGCCGACACCATGCACAACCCGAAGAAGATGGCCATCGCGGGCGCCATCGTCGGCGCCGTGCTGGTGACCTTGCTCAACACCACCGCCTCGGTGGTGCCGACCTCCCTGCAGAGCGTCGCGGTCGGCGTGCTGGTGCCGGCCTCGGCCTGGCTGCTGAACCCGGTCATGCCGATCCTGTTCTGGATCGCGGCGATGGACGCCGGCAAAAAGACCGGCATCTGGGGCACCGTCCTCGGCGGCCTGTCCCACTTGATCCTCGGCAATGCCGTCCCCGGCATCGTCCTGGGCATTCTGCTGGGCAAGAGCCTGGAACAGAGCGGCTGGAACCGGATCAGCAAGATCATGTTCTCCGCCATCACGCTGCTGTTCGTCTTCAGCGGCTTCTTCCGCGGCTTCGACATCACTGTGATGAAGCAGGTCGGCATGGCCGTCCCGCAGTGGCTGACCGATCTGCACGCCTTCTTCGGATATGAGGTGAAGTGATGTCAGGCATCGACATCGCGGCTGAGGCCGCGGAATCCAACGAACTGCACAAGTCCTTCTGGTACGCCGAGTGGACGTTCCCGATCTTCGTGGCGACCCTGGCGGCCGGCATCTTCGCGGGAACCCACCTCTACTTCGTGTACGGCATCGGCGCCTTCAACGACATCCCGATCGTGGCGCTGCTGCGGGCCGGCATGGACACCGGCGCCTACGGCGCGGCCGCGGCCTTCGGGGCCAGCTTCCTGTTCGCGCGCGTCCTGGAGGGCCCGCTGGTCGGCATCCTCGACATCGGCGGCTCGCTGCAGACCGGCGTCGGCATCGGCATCCCGGCGATGCTGCTCGGCGCGGGGATCACCGCCCCGCTGGAGAACTTCTGGCTGGCCTTGCTGGTCGGCGGCCTGTGCGGCGGGGTCATCGGCGTGGTGATCATCCTCATCCGCAAGGTCACTGTGAACGCCGCCGAGACCACCTACGGCACCGAGATCATGATGGGCGCGGGCAACGCGGCCGGTCAGTACCTCGGCCCGCTGATCGTCATCTCCGCCTGCATGGCTTCCGTCCCGGTGGGCATCGGCGCGACGGTGGGCGCGGCGATCGCCTTCTACTTCAAGAAGCCGATCCCGGGCGGCGCTATCCTCGGCGCCATGCTGATGGGCCTGATCTTCCCGCTGGCGCTGCCCGAATGAGCGTCTTCGAGCAGATCGGCTGCCGCCCGATCATCAACGCCAGCGGCAAGATGACGGCGCTCGGCGCGAGCGCGGTCACACCGAGCGTCGCCGCCGTCCTGGCGGAGGCCGCGCAGGACTACGTCGAACTCAAGGAACTGCTCGTCAAGGCCGGCCGGGTGATCGCCGAGGCCACCGGCACCCCGGACGGCTGCCCGGCCACCGGGGCGGCCGGGGCGATCGTGATCGGCGTGGCCGGCGTGATCGCCGGCGAGGATCTCACCCTCATCGAGGCCGTCCCCGACGTGCCTGGCGTGCCCAACGAGATCATCATTCAGAAGGGCCACGTGGTGAACTTCGGGGCATCCATCACCCAGCTGCTGCGGATCGCCGGGGGCGTGCCCGTCGAGGTGGGGCAGGCCAACCGGGTCAACTCCGCCCACATCAGCGGCGCGATCAGCCCGCGGACGGCCGCGCTGCTGTACGTGAAATCCCATCACGCCGTGCAGAAGGGGATGGTCTCGCTGGAGGAGATGGCCGCGATCGCCAAGCAGCACGGCTTGCCGCTGCTGGTCGACGCCGCTGCCGAGGAGGACTTCGGCCAGTACTACCGGCGCGGCGGAGACCTGGTGTTCTGTTCCGGCGGGAAGGCCCTCAACGGGCCTACCTCGGGGTTCCTGTGCGGCCGCGCCGACCTGGTGGCGGCCGCCCGGGCGCAGTACGCCGGCGTCGGGCGTCCGATGAAGGTCGGCAAGGAGGCGGTGCTCGCGCTCTGCGCGGCGCTGACCGAGTACGCCCGCCGTCCGGACGTCTCCGAGCAGCAGCGCGTCGCCATGCAGCGGCTCTGCGACCGGCTCAATCTGGTGCCCGGCCTGCAGGCCGGCGTCAGCGCGGACGAATCGGGCCGGGCCATCTACCGGGCTCGGATCGTCGTGGACGCGGAGGCCTTCGGGATGGACGCGGTCGAGCTGACCACTCGGCTGAAGCAGGGCGCCCCTGCGATCTTCACCCGCGACCACTACGCGAACACCGGCTCGTTCATGGTCGATCCCCGGCCGCTGCTGCCGGGTCAGGACGAGCAGATCGCCGGCGCCATCGAGGCGCTGGCCCGAAAGGAGAACTGATGGCTGCCATCGAACTCAACGTGCTGGCGAAGGATCTGGCCAACGCCCAGCAGGTGATGGACGCCTCGGCCGGCACGGCCTACGTCGGGGTGATGGTCAAGCACTTCCCGTCCGTGGCTGCCGCGATTGAGCAGGTGGACGCCTACCAGGCCGCGGGGGTGCGGGTGTCGGTGGGTCTGGGCGCCGGCGACCCGGCGATGTGGCGCAAGGTGGTGGACGTCGCGGTCGCGACCAAGCCCGTCCACGTCAACCAGGTGCTGCCCGCCGCCGGGCTGACTCTCGGCTCGCTGCAGGTCGCGGGTGCGACGACCACCCTG
>CAZLWS010000199.1:0-4629 GCA_964563205.1 uncultured Propionibacteriaceae bacterium
TGAACGGCGACTGGCTGATCAGCCGGCAGCGGTTCTTCGGCGTCCCGTTCCCGGTGTGGTATCCGGTGGACGCCGAGGGCGAGCCCGACCACTCCCGTCCGATCTTCGCCAGCGAGGAGGCCCTGCCGATCGATCCGTCCTCGGACGTCCCGCCCGGGTATGCCGCCGAGCAGCGCGGCGTGCCCGGCGGCTTCGTGGGCGATCCGGACATCATGGACACCTGGGCGACCTCTTCGCTGACCCCGCAGATCGCCTGCCGCTGGGATTCCGACCCCGAGCTGTGGAGCCTCACCTTCCCGATGGACTTCGCCCCCGAGGCGCACGACATCATCCGCACCTGGGTCTTCAGCCGGGTGGTGCGCGCCCACTTCGAAGAGAACCGGCTGCCCTGGAAGACCGCCGCCATCTCCGGCTTCGTGGTCGACCCGGACCGCAAGAAGATGAGCAAGTCCAAGGGCAACGTGATCGTGCCCACCGAGATCCTGGAGAAGTACGGCTCGGACGCGGTCCGCTGGCGCGCCGCCATGGCCCGTCCCGGCATGGACTCCCCCTTCGACGAGACCGGCATGAAGGTGGGCCGCCGGCTGGCCATGAAGGTGCTGAACGCCAGCAAGTTCATCCTCGGCATCGGGTCGGGCGCCGACGCGAGCGCGATCACCCACCCCGCCGACCTGGCCATGCTCGCCGTGCTGCGGCAGGTGGTGGCGGACGCCACTGCGGCCTTCGACGCCTTCGACTACACCGTGGCGCTGGAGGCCGCCGAGAAGTTCTTCTGGCAGTTCTGCGACGACTACCTGGAACTGGTCAAGGAGCGGGCTTACGGCGCCGCCGGGGAGGCTGCGGCGGCCTCTGCCCAGGCCGCGCTGCGGCTGGCGCTGGACGTGCTGCTGCGGCTGTTCGCGCCCTTCCTGCCGTTCGTGACCGAGGAGGTCTGGTCCTGGTCGCGGGCGGGTTCGATCCACCACGCCGCCTGGCCCTCCGTCGACGAGCTCCCAGCGGCCGGCGACCCGGCGCTGCTGGCCTCGATCGCCGCCGCCCTGGTGGGCATCCGCGGCGCGAAGTCGCAGGCCAAGGCCTCCATGAAGACCGAGGTGACCCGCGCCGGGTTCACCGGGCCGGAGTCCGTCCTCGACGGGCTGCGCCTGGTGGAGGCCGACCTGCGGGCGGTGGGCCGGATCACCGGCGAAGTGCACTGGGCGGCCTCGTCCGAGCCGCTGGCGGTGGCTGTCGAGCTCGCCGCGGCCGAATGACCCGGATCGGACGCCGGGGCGCGGCGCTGATCGCCGCGCTGGCGTTCGGGCTGGCCGGGTGCGCCGGCGAGCCGTCGCCGAGCCCCGACACACCCAGCTCCGGCCGGACGGACGCCTTCTCGCTGAAGATCGGGGACTGCACCGGACCGCTCACCTCCGGCACCGTCGACGAGCTGACCCTGATCCCGTGCGCGGAGCCGCACGCCTGGGAGGCGTTCGCGGCGACCGACCTGCAGGGCGAAGACTTCCCCGGCGCCGGGAAGGTGCAGGACCAGTCCGAGGAGTTCTGCAACGACCAGTTCAAGGCCTTCGTCGGCCTGTCGGTCAGCAAGTCGGAGTACCACCTGACCGTCCTGCAGCCCACCAAGCAGACCTGGAACGACGCCGGCGACCGCCAGGTCACCTGTCTGGCCGGCGACGGCGAAGGCAAGGTCGAGGGCAGCCTGGCCGGCTCAAACAAGTAGCGCGCCCCGCCCGAAGGCGGAGCGCGCCACTGGCTTGATCGGCTACACCAGGTCGAGCAGGATCGGGTCGGCCATCTTGAGGACGGCGGCCCGCGCCGCTGCCGGCGAGGTTGATGCCCGCGCGGCGGCGGCCATCTGCTGGCACTGCTCCCGGGTGTGCAGCGCCAGGGCGGTGCGCACGGCCGGGATCTTGCCCGGAGCCATCGACAGGCTGGAGACGCCCAGACCGGCCAGCACCAGCGCGACCGCGGGGTCGCCGCCAGCCTCGCCGCAGACCCCTACCGGCTTGCCCATCGCCTGACCGCCGGCCACGGCCAGCGCGACGACGTCCAGCAGAGCCGGCTCGAACGGGTCGAGCAGGGTCGCCAGTTCGCCCTGCATCCGGTCGGCCGCCATCGTGTACTGGGAGAGGTCGTTGGTGCCGAGCGAAGCGAAGTCGACGTGGTAGAGGATGCCCTTGGAGCGGATGGCCGCCGCCGGAACCTCGATCATCACGCCCACCTTCGGCAGGCCCAGCGCGCGGACGCGCTCGGCGAACCAGATCGCCTCGGCCTCGGTGGCCACCATCGGAGCCATCACCCACACCTGCGCGCCGGTCGCCTTCTGGGCGACCGCAAGAGCCTCCAGCTGGGCGTCCATGACGTCGGTGCGGATCATGCCCAGCCGCAGCCCGCGCCGACCCAGCGCCGGGTTCTCCTCCTCGCCGAGATCGGCGAACTTGAGCGGCTTGTCGGCGCCGGCGTCCAGGGTGCGGACGACGACCTTGCGGTCGCCGAAGGCCTCGAAGACCTCGGTGTAGATCTTCGCCTGCTCCTCGACGGTCGGCATGACCTCGGCGTCCAGGTAGAGGAACTCGGTGCGGAACAGCCCCACGCCCTCGGCGGAGGTGGTGGCCGCCTTGCGGGCGTCGTCGACGGTGCCGATGTTGGCCAGCAGCTGCACCGGGAAGCCGTCCTTGGTCTGGCCCTTGCCGCTGCCCTGGGCGAGCGCTGCCTCGCGGCGGCGCTTGCGTTCGGCGAGCAGCTCCTTCTCCTCCTCGGTCGGGTCGACCGTCACCTCGCCGACGCCGCCGTCGATGGCGACGATGGTGCCGGAGGGGACCTGGAGGATGCCGATGGCCTGCACCACCGCCGGGATGCCCAGCTGGGCGGCCAGGATCGCGGTGTGGCTGGTCGCCCCGCCGCCGGAGGTCACGATGCCGAGACAGGTCTCGGTGGTCAGCGTGGCGGTCTCCGCCGGAGCGAGGTCGTGGGCGGCCAGGATGCTCGGCGTGGTGAGCGTCGGGACCCCCGGCTCAGCCTGGCCGAGCAGGCGGGCGATCGCCCGGTCACGGACGTCGTACAGGTCGGTGACCCGCTCGGCCATGTAGCCGCCGAGCGAGAGGAACATCGCCGCGATCTCCTCGACGGCGGCGGTCACGGCGTTCGCCGGACCCTTGCCGGCGTTGATCTGATTCTCGATGCCCATCGCCAGGCCCGGGTCGCGGGCCATCAGGGCGCCCGCCTCCAGGATCGGCTTGGCGTGGTCGTTGGCGGTCGCCGCCTTGGCCTGCAGGCCGCCGGCGACGGCCTCCAGGACGTCCTTGACGTGGGCGACTGCGGCGGCGGGGTCAGCGGCCGGCGGCTCGTCCGCGGGCGCCGTCGGCGGTGGGGTGACCACCACCAGCGGGCCCACGGCCGTGCCGGCGCTGACACCGATGCCGTGGAAGGTGCGATCGGTGCCCGGCATCGACTACTCCGCGTCCAGATCCCGGGAGAGCAGCGCGACGAGGCTTTCGAGCGCGGCGTCCGCGCCGTCGCCCTCAGCGGTGAGCGTGACGGTCTCGCCATGCTTGGCGCCCAGCGCCATGACCATCAGGATGCTCTTGGCGTCGACCGCGCTGCCGCCTTCCTTGGCGATGGTGACCGGCAGGCCGGTCGCGACCGCGGCCTGGACGAACAGCGAGGCGGGACGGGCGTGCAGGCCGACCGCGGAAGCGATGACGACTGAACGGCTTGGCATAGGGATACTCCTTTGTAGGGGTTCAGCAGAACACCGCTCAACATACCGGTCCCGTCCACCCCTTAGGGACAACTCCTCTCATACCGGGTCAGTCTCTGGACAAATCCGTCCCGACGCGCCCGGCAATGGCGGGACGGTGACCCGTCCCGGCTTGGCAGGGGTAATCTTCCTCAGTCAGTATTGGGGTCGTACTTTTTGCTGCGGAGGGAGGCGTCGTGACCGCGGATCCCGCGTCGATGGTGCTCGACATGCTGGCCGACACCATCGATGCGCTGAACAAGGGCAACTCCGCCGACGAGACCGTCCTGGAGCACCTGGTGCAGGCTGTCGAGGCCGAGGCCGCGGTGAGCGTCTACTACGACGAGGACGAACTGGAGCCCGTCGCCCAGGTTCCCTCCGCGCAGGTCGCGGCCCCGTTGCTGGCGCACGTGCTGGCGGTTGGCCCCGGCGGCATCGAACGCCACTTCCGGATCGACGAGGTGCCCGGGCTGGGCCACGTGGTCTGCGTCCTGATCCAGCCGCTGGTGGACGACGAGCCGGTGGAGGGCTTCGGGCGGATCATCGCGCTCGCCCGCCCCGTCCCCTACGACGAGGACAGCCAGCGGCTGCTGCATCGGGCCTGTCGTCCGCTCACCGTGTTGTGGCCGCGGGCCGCCCACGCCTATGCGCAGCACCGCGCCTCCCACGCCGACTTCAACATCACCGAGCGAGAGCGCCAGGTGCTGGAGTTGCTCGCCCGCGGCCTGCTGGCCACCTCGATCGCGGCCCGCCTCAACCTGTCCCCGCGGACGGTGCACAAACACCTGGGCAACATCTACCGCAAGCTCGGCGTGCACGACCGCCTGGTGGCGGTCGGCGTGGCCCGCGCCAACGGGCTGCTGCCGGAGGCGCCCGCGCCGCGCATCCACGGCTGA
>CAZLWS010000200.1:0-4521 GCA_964563205.1 uncultured Propionibacteriaceae bacterium
GTCTTGCCGCGCAGGCCGCGGAAGGCAGCCGACAGGCGGTCTTGCAGGGTGTCGAACAAGGCGGGAGGTCCTCACGCTCGGGGATACCCGGGCAATCCTACCGGGAGGCTGGAGGTCAGCCTTCCGACAGCAGGGCGTCGACGAAGGCCTCGGGCTCGAAGGGGGCCAGGTCGTCGGCGCCCTCGCCCAGGCCGATCAGCTTCACCGGGACGCCGAGCTCGCGCTGCACCTGCACGACGATGCCGCCCTTGGCGGAACCGTCCAGCTTGGAGAGGACCAGGCCCGTGACGTCCACCACCTCGCCGAAGACCCGGGCCTGGGTGAGCCCGTTCTGGCCGGTGGTGGCGTCGATCACCAGCAGCACCTCGGTGACCGGCAGCTTGCGCTCGACGACCCGCTTGATCTTGCCGAGCTCGTCCATCAGGCCGGTCTTAGTGTGCAACCGTCCGGCCGTGTCGATCACGATCACGTCGACGCCGTCCTCGACTCCCCTGGTCACCGTGTCGAAGGCGACGGACGCCGGGTCGCCGCCCTCGGGTCCGCGGACGGTGGGCACGCCCACCCGGGAGCCCCAGGTCTCCAGCTGGTCGGCGGCGGCGGCGCGGAAGGTGTCGGCGGCGCCCAGCACCACGGTGTTGCCCTCGGCAACCAGGACGCGGGCCAGCTTGCCGATGGTGGTGGTCTTGCCGGTGCCGTTCACGCCGACCACCAGGACGACGCCGGGCTGCCCGTCCTCGCCGCTGGTGCGCAGGGTGCGGTCGAGGCTGGGGTCGACCAGCTTGACCAGTTCGGTGCGCAGCACTTGCTTGGCCTTGGCCGGGTCGGCGACCCCGTCGATGGCGAGTTCCTTGCGCAGCGCCTCGATGAGCTCGGTGGTGGGGCCGACCCCGAGGTCGGCGGTGATGAGGGTGGCCTCCAGATCCTCCCAGGCCTCGGCGTCCAGCTTGTCCGCCGAGAGCAGGCTCAGCAGCCCGCGGGCGAACGGGTTGCTGCTGGCCGAGAGCCGGCGGCGCAGCCGCGCCATCCGGGAGCCGGCGGCTTCCGGAACCTCCAGTGAAGGGGCGGACGGCGGTTCGGCGGCCTCCGGCTCGGCTTCGCCCGGCTCCGCGGTCTCACCAAGGGTGAGCTCGGGGACGGCCGGCGGCTTGGGCAGCGCGGCCTGCCGCCGGCTCCGCACGATGACGACGGCGGCCACCGCGAGCGCCGCGGCGATGCCGGCCATGATCAGCCAGAAGATGTAGTCCACGGCCGTCATGCTACGGGGTCGCCACCCCGTGTCGTTCCGGTCAGCTCAGGGTGAGCGCCGCCACCTGGTCGAGGCCGTCCAGGCGGTAGACGTTGACTCCGGCCGAGGAGGCGACGTACAGGTCGCCGTTCAGGGTGAGGCCGCGAACGCCGTAGCCGTCCCTGGGCTGTTGCGGACGGAGCTTGTCCTCCAGGGTGAAGGCGCCGTCGGCGTAGCGGTAGACCACGTACCGGAAGCTCGCTCCGCCACCCGTCCAGGAGATCACCGGGAAGCCGATCAGGCCGGCCTTCTGGTCCACCAGCACCGCCTTGTGGTTGTAGAGGGCCTCGGATTCGTCGAACGGGACCCGCATGGTCACCTGTTCGGTGACGTCGTACGGGTCGGAGGTGTCGAACATGCTCAGCTTCAGGCCGGTGATCGAGCCGTCGTTCGTCGCGTCCATGCCCAGCCCGAGCAGGCGTCCGTCCGCCCACGGGTGCAGGTAGGTGCTGAACCCGGGGATCTTCAGCGCGCTCATCACCTTGGGCTCGCTCGGCTTGCTCAGGTCGAGGGCGAACAGCGGATCCCGCCGCTCGAAGCTCACCACGTAGCCGATGGACCCTTCGAAGCGCACCGACTGCACGGTCTCGTTCTTGGCCAGCTTGGGCAGTGAGCCGACGACCTTCAGGTCGGAGTCCAGGACGTACAGCGCCGGCTGGCTGAGCCAGTCGCCGCGGCCGGTCGTGCCGGAGAGGGTGACCGCCACCCGCAGGTGCCCGTCGTACTCGTCGAGGGCGAACTGGTTGATCAGGTTGCCCGGGACCACTCCCTGGCCGGCCACGGTCAGCTCGCCGTCGTCGAGCGCGATCCGGGTGAGGCGGGTGCCCCACACCTCGCGCAGGTCCGCGATCCCGGCCGCCTTGCGAACTGACTTCGACAGCGCCTTTTCGTAGTCCGACGCGCCCAGATACAGGTTGCCGGCGTTGAGGTAGACGGTCTCCGAGCCGCCGAGCACCGATTCGGAGTCGATCCGCTTGCGGTTCTTCAGGTCGATGCTGCTGGCGACTGCGTAGCGCGGGCCACTCGGGTTGGGCAGGATGACGCAGTCGGCGGCGTCCAGCACCGAGAGCCGGCGCCCCTCGGAGACCAGCGGGACGAAGGAGGCCGGGTCGTCCGGCCGCGCCTCGTCCGTGATCTGGTGCTCGGTGACCAGGTAGAGCAGGTCGTCCACCATGCGGGAGGTGAGGTAGGCGCCGCTCTGGCCCAGGCTGGTCAGGAAGGCCGGACGGGCCGGATCCGAGATGTCGTACAGCAGGGCCTTGGTCTGGACCGCGTCGTAGGGGACGTACGCCGTCGTGGTGCTGTTCGGCAGCTCGTCGAGGCGCGGCTGGTACTCAGTGGTCAGCACCACCAGGGTCGAGCCGTGCAGCATCAGATCGACCACTGCGCCCTGGACGCGGTACTGGTCGGCGGCGCGGTCCGGGCCGGCGTCGCCGGCGGTGGTGTCGATCCGGGCGAGCTCCTTGGCGCCCGAGCCCGCTGCCGAGACCAGCACCACCTTGGTTCCGGAGGCGACGAAGATCGTCCGCCCGTCGCTCTTGACCACGTCGCCCTCGTCGACGCCGGCGACCTGGACGTTGGTCTGGTAGGAGCCCGAACCCGAGCTGTTGGCGGACTGCAGCGCCGTGTCCGCGGCCGCCATCGGGCCCGGCGCCGGAGCTCGGCCTCCGGCCGTTTCAGCACCGTCGGCGGCATACCAGTACTTCTCGCCGTACCAGCGCTCCCCTGCCTTGCGAACGGCCGCGTACAGGGTGGCGTAGTCGCCGGCCGGGACGGTCACTGGCTCGGGCTCGTCGGCGTCGTCCTCGGTCTCATCTCCAGCCGCCGCGACGCCGACCTGGGGCGGATCGGCCCACTCGGCGGTGCCAGAGTTGCCGAACAGGTGCGGCGCCACGGCAACCCCTGCCACCAGCGCGACGGACGCGGCCGCCGCCGCCCAGCCCAGACCGCGCCAGCGGACGGGCTTCACCGTGGGCACTGCTGCCGGCGCGACGCGGGCCTCGGCGTCGGGGCCGGGCCAGCCGGCGTCCTCGGCGGCGATCGTCCGCATCAGGTCCGCGTGGGTCTGCTCGTCCGGGCGCAGCTGGCCGGCCATCTTGGCGAAGATGTCGTCACTCATCGAAGTAACCTCCCTGGAGTCGGTCGCGCATCAGGCCGCGGCCGCGCGAGAGCCGCATCTTGACCGCCGCCGGGCCGACCTCGAGCAGGTCGGCGATCCGGGAGACCGGCAGGTCGGCGAAGTAGAACAGGTAGAGGACGGTCCGGTACATCTCGGGCAGCGAGCGCAGCGCGCTGAAGAGTTCGTCCTGTTCGGCGGTGGCGAACCGGAACTGGTCGGCGGGCTCGGCCGCCTCGGGGTTGAGCGGCACCACGCGGGTGCGCCAGGAGCTGCGGGTGACCGACCGGGCGCAGTTCAGCGTGGTGGTGATCAGCCAGGCCTTGCGATGCTCCTCGCTGCGACAGGCGGGCTGGCGGCGGTGGTAGGTGAGGAAGACGTCCTGGTAGACGTCGTCGGCGTCGCCGCGGCAACGGGTGTGGGCGACCGCGATGCCGTACACCAGCGACTCGTAGCGGGCCACGACCTCGCCGGTGTCGAGCGGCAGCAGCGGCGCCTCGTCCGCGACGTCGTCGTCACGCATCACCGATTCCACACCTGCCTCCTGGGGCTCGCTCTACCCCATACTGCTCACAGCGCGGTGAAAGGTAACAGCGAGCCTCAGCTGACTTTGGGCTGCTCCCCGGTGGTGTCAGTGCCGGAGCGGGCGCTGCGAATGCGCAGGTCGTCGAAGAAGGTGACCAGCCCGGGCGGCGGCGGGGCTTCGCCGTTGAGGTGCTTGGCGGTGCGCACCATGGCCTTGCGCACCTTCGGGGTGTCGGCGGTGGGACGCGGATTGCCCTGCATGCCGATGGCGACGATGGCGATGATCGCCAGCGCGATGCCGAGCACCACCAGCATCATGATGGTTGCAAGCGCCATGGCGGGCCTTCCGGTCGGGTGACCCCATCCTATGTCCGGCGCGGCGGCTATTCCTCGCGGAGGCGCTGGCTGATCACGGTCGAGATGCCGTCGGAGCGCATGGTGATGCCGTACAGGGCGTCGGCGATCTCCATCGTCCGCTTCTGGTGGGTGATGACGAGAAGCTGGGAGTTCTCCCGCAGTTCCTCGTAGATCTCCAGCAGGCGACCGAGGTTCACGTCGTCGAGGGCGGCCTCGACCTCGTCGAGAATGTAGAAGG